>NZ_PDWK01000080.1 GCF_010093135.1 Pseudoxanthomonas taiwanensis
TGCGCCTGGAAGTCCGAAAGCGGGCTTGTTTCAGAGCGCGGGACGCGCTTGCGGAGCGCTTGAGCAGCGAGAAATCCGCGCTGCCGACCGAGTCGGGGGCTTCGCCGGGTCGAATTTCAACAGGCTGCTAGGGCCGGGTGGCCTGGCCGGCCGCGCGGGTGGCCTGCTGGCCGGCGCGGCTTTGCGCGGGCAGGGCCCGGTCGGCCGGCCGGATGCCCACGGCCGCTTCGCGCTGCAGCGCCGTGCCCAGCTTGTCCGGGCCCTTGGGGTCCTTGGGCTCGTCCTTCGGCGGCGGCTCCTTCTCCTTGGGATCCATGGCCACCTGGCCCAGGGGCGCTGCCGCGCCGGACGCGCCCAGCTTGTCCGGGCCCTTGGGATCGATCTTGCCCGGCAGCTTCTCGGGGGTGTAGCCCTGGGTGCCGGGGGTGAGGGTGGTGCCGGCCGTGCCGGTCCGGACCGCCTGCGGACGATCCTCGCCAATGACGCCCACCCGCGCCTGCGGGCGGTCCTCGCCGATCACGCCGACCCGGGTCTTGCCGGCCTGGCCGCGCCCGGCGGCGGCCTCGTCCGCCGCCGCCGTGGCCGGCTTCTGCGCCAGCGCCGCGAACGGCACGGCCAGGCCCACCGCCACGATCCAGCTTGTCGCTTTCCGTTTCATGTCCGTCTCTCCGGATGACCGGGAACGATCCCGGCGGACGCCATCGCCCGGCCGACGCTCCCGAACCGCATACGCAATCCGGGACCCGGCCGTGCCAGTCATGGCTGCAGCAGCGTGTGGAGGAAGGCGCGGGCGCGCTCCCACTCGCGCTTGGCGGTCCGTTCCGAGCAGCCCAGCAGCTCGGCGATCTCGGCGAAGCCCATGCCGGCGAAGTAGCGCAGCTCGACGACCTGGCGGCGCTGCGGGTCGATCTGCTCCAGCGCCTCCAGGCCCTCGTGCAGGGCCAGGATGCGGGTGTCGGCGTCGGCCCCGTCCACCAGGCCCTCGTCCAGAGTGATGCCGGCCAGGCCGCCGCCGCGCTTGTCGGCGGCGGCGCGGCGCGCGTGGTCCACCAGGATCCAGCGCATGGCCTGGGCGGCGGCGACGAAGAAGTGGCGGCGGTCGGCCAGCTCCGGCAGGCCGCCGCTGGCCAGGCGCAGGTACAGCTCGTTGACCAGGACCGTGGGCGTGATCGTGGCCCCGCTGCCGCCCACCCGCGCCACGGCGATGCGGTGCAGCTCCGCGTACAACGCCTGGAACACCTCGGCCAGAGGCTGGCGCTCGCCGTTGCGGGCGCGCGCCAGCAGCCCGGTGATCTCCTCGCACTCCTGCCCCATGCCACCCCCTTCCCCGGGAGACGGCCGAAGCTTAGCGCGGCCGGGCCGGAACGGGCGTCAGCGCGGGGCCTGGCCGGCGCGGCCGGCCAGGTACACCTGCAGGTGCACCCAGGCCGCCTGCAGCAGCGGGGCGGCGTGGCCGGCCTGCCGGGCGCGCTGCCACATGTCACCGACGATGTGCGCCGCCTCCACCGGGCCGCCGGCTTCCAGGTCGCGCAGCATCGAGGCCTTGAGCGTGGACCGGGCGTCGGTCAGCTGGGCCAGGGCGTCGGCCTGGGCCGGGCCGGGGATGGGCTGGCCGGCGGCGGCGGCCACCGCCAGGCATTCGGCGTACAGCGCGCGCATGAACGCGGCGCCGCCCTCGGCGGAGGCGATGCGGCCGACGCTGCCGCGCATCAGGCAGGTGCCGGCCGCCAGCGCGGCCAGGAACGAGAACTTGGTCCACTGCGCGCGGGCGATGTCCTCCACCGCGTGGTGCTCGATGCCGGCCCGTTCGCACAGCGCGGCCAAACCCCGCACCCGTCCGCTGCCACCGCCGTCGCGCTCGCCGAAAGTGAGCGAGGCCGGGCGGGCATGGTGGACGATGGCGCCGTCGGCAGCCTTGCTGACGCTGATGAAGCACAGCCCGCCCAGCACGCGTTCGCGGCCGAAGCGCGCATCCAGCACCGGGTAATGGCGCAGGCCGTTGAGGATCGGCAGCACGGTGGTGGCCGGGCCCACGGCCGGGGTCACCGCCTCGATGGCGCTGTCCAGGTCGTAGGCCTTGCAGGCCAGCAGCACCAGGTCGAAGGGCCGCTGCGCGGCCAGCGCGGGCAGCGCCTCGGCGGTGGTCCATTCGACCCTGAGGTCGGCATCGCCCAGCGGGCTGCGGATGCGCAGGCCGTCGCGGGCCAGCTGCGCCGCGCGCGCCGGGCGCACCAGGAAGGTCACGTCCGCGCCGGACTGGGCAAGGCGCCCGCCGAAGTAGCCGCCGGTGCCGCCGGCGCCGAGCACGAGCACGCGCATGGCCTCAGCTCCGCAGGCCCACGCCGCGGCGCAGCAGCCACAGCGAGACGGCCGACAGCACCGCCACGAAGGCCAGCATCAGCACGTAGGCCACCCACAGCGGCACGTCCGAGGTGCCCAGCAGGCCGTAGCGGAAGGCGTTGACCATGTAGAAGATCGGGTTGGCGTGGGTGGCCGCCTCCGCCCACGGCGGCAGCAGCGTGACCGAGTAGAACACGCCACCCAGGTAGGTCAGCGGGGTGAGGATGAAGGTCGGGACGATGGCGATGTCGTCGAACTTGCGGGCGTAGACCGCGTTGACGAAGCCGGCCAGGGAGAAGATGGTCGCGCCCAGCAGCACCGTGCTCAGGGTCACCAGCGGGTGGGGGATGCGCACGGTGGTGAAGCACATGGCGATGCCCAGCACGATCGCGCCCACCATCAGCCCGCGCAGCACGGCGCCGGCCACGTAGCCGCCCAGGATCACCCAGTTGGGCATGGGGCTGACCAGCAGCTCCTCGACGTGGCGGCCGAACTTGGCGCCGAAGAACGAGGAGGAGATGTTGCCGTAGCTGTTCTGGATCACGCTCATCATCACCAGGCCGGGGACGATGAACTCCATGTAGCTGTAGCCGCCCATGGTCCCGATCCGCGAGCCGATCAGGCCGCCGAAGATCAGGAAGTACAGGGTCATGGTGATGGCCGGCGGCACCAGGGTCTGGCCCCAGATGCGCAGGATGCGGCGCACCTCGCGGCGGACGATGGTGGCCAGCGCGGTCCAGTTGCGCGCCGTGTCGCTGCGCGCCTGGAGGCGGTCGGGGGCGGAAACGGGGATCCGGCTCATGCGGCCTCCCTCGACTGGCCGGTCAGGCGCACGAACAGTTCCTCCAGGCGGTTGCTCTTGGTGCGCATGGAGCGCACGCGGATGCCGGCCGCGTCCAGGGCGGCGAACACGCGGTTGAGGTCCATCGCCCGCGGCATGTCCAGGTCCAGGGTCTGGCGGTCGGCCGCCACCAGGGTGGCGCCCTCGACCACCGGCAGGGTGGCCGGCAGCTGGCCGTCGATGTCCAGCAGGAAGCCCTCCACGTCCAGCTTGGCCAGCAGCGCGCGCATCGGCCCCTGCTCGACGATGGTGCCGCGGTCGATGATGGCCAGGTTGCGGCACAGGCTCTCGGCTTCCTCCAGGTAGTGCGTGGTGAGGATGATGGTCGTGCCGGCGGCGTTGATCTCGCGCAGGGCGCGCCACATGTCGCGGCGGATCTCGATGTCCACGCCGGCGGTGGGCTCGTCCAGGATCAGCAGGCGCGGCCGGGTCATCATGGCCCGCGCGATCATCAGCCGGCGCTTCATGCCGCCGGACAGGGTGCGGCTCATCACCCTGGCCTTGTCCCACAGGTGGGCGCGGCGCAGCTCGGCCTCGGCGCGGGCCTCGGCCTCCTCGCGCGGGATGCCGTAGAAGCCGGCGTAGTTGACCAGGATCTCGAACGGCTGCTCGAACAGGTTGAAGTTGATCTCCTGCGGCACCAGGCCGAGCAGGCGCATGGCCTCGCTGCGGCGGGTGACCAGGTCGGTGCCGAACACCTCGACCGAGCCGGAGGTCAGGTTCACCAGAGAGCTGACGATGCCGATCAGGGTGGACTTGCCGGCCCCGTTGGGGCCGAGCAGGGCGAAGAAGTCGCCCGGCATCACGTCCAGCGACACGCCCTTGAGGGCCTGCACGCCGTTGTCGTAGGTCTTGCGCAGGTCGCGCACGCGCAACGCGGGGACCGTTGCCTCGGGTGTGGAGGGACTCATGGGGGCCTTTGCGCCTGCAGGGCGCATGCTCGGAGCTGCCGCTATTATAGGTGCGGCCCGGGCCCGGCCCCGGTGACACACTGTTGCGGATACCGAACGCCTTGCCCGCCCACTTCCCGCTCCGCCTCGTCGAACGCCGCATGCTGGCGCCTTCCATCGGCCACTACGTGCTGGCGCGCGACGACGGCCAGCCGCTGGACTTCGTGCCCGGCCAGTTCATCCAGGTGCACTTCCAGTACGCCGACGGCACCCCGGCCAGGCGCAGCTATTCGCTGGCCACCGTGCACGACCATGCCCTCGGCCCCGGCGAGGCGGTGGAGATCGCGGTCAGCTACGTGCCCGGTGGCGCGGCCACCGCGCTGTTCGAGGGCCTGCGCCCCGGCGACCGCATCCAGGCCAGCGGCCCGTACGGGCGCTTCTGCCTGCAGCCCGGCGACCGCAACCGCCGCTACATCCTCGTGGCCACCGGCACCGGCGTGACCCCGTACCGCTCGATGCTGCCGGTGCTGGCACGGCTGATGGACGAGCGCGGCGTGGAGGTGGTGCTGCTGCAGGGCGCGCGCACGCCGGCCGAGCTGCTCTATGGCGGGGAGTTCCGCGCCTTCGCCGCGGCCCATCCGCGCTTCCGCTACATGCCGTGCCTGTCGCGGCAGCTGCCCGAGGCCGGTTCGGCGCACGAACACGCCGACGTGCGCCAGGGCTACGTGCAGCAGCACCTGGCCGAGCTGGCCCCGGATCCGGCCGGCGACATCGCCTACCTGTGCGGCAACCCCGACATGGTGGACGCCTGCTTCGAGGCGTTCCGCGGCTTCGGGCTGTCGCCGGCGCACATCCGCCGCGAGAAGTACATCAGCACCAAGTAGGCCGTCCGGCCTGCGCGACCCGCCTGCCGCGGCGGTCCGCCCGCCGCGGCGCGGGCGTCCGCACCACGCGGTCGCGCCCCGGGGGCATGTAAAGGATGCTTGACACCCGCGCCGGCCCACGGCAGCATGCCTGTCAAGTTCCCTTGACACACGGAACCCTCATGAACAGTTCCCGCCGCCTGGGCCTGATCCTCGGCCTGCTGGCCCTGCCGCTGTTCGGTGCGGCGGCGGTCGCCGCGCGGGCGGCCGGCTCGGCCGGCCACCTGCCCGGGCTGCTGGCGGGGATGGGCTGCGGCCTGCTGTTCGCCGCGGTGCTGTTCTGGTTCACGCCCGGCGATGTCCACGACTGTGCCCCGCCGGCGCTGGCCCGGCGCTACTACCGCGAGTTCCTGCTGCCGATGGCCGCCTACGTGGTGGTGATGCTGCTCTGGATGCGGATGGTGCGCGCGGTGGAGCTGCCGGCCCTGCGCGTGCCGGTGGCGCTGCTGCCTGCGCTGCTGATCGGCCTGGCGATGCGCGCGGTGGCGCGCTACGTGCGCGACTCGGACGAGATGCAGCGGCGCATCGAGCTGGAATCCATCGCCATCGGCGCCGGGGCCACCGCCGTGCTGTACATGACCCTCGGTTTCCTGCAGAGCGCCGGCCTGATCGCCGTGCCCGCGGCGCCCGCAATGCTGTTCGTGTTCCCCGCGCTGTGCGTCGGCTATGGCCTGGCCAGGCTGTTCGTTGCGAGGCGTTACCTATGAGGCTCACGAAACTCCAGCTTCCCGGCTCTCATGGCATGAGTCCGGCCATGAAGCGCATGCACCGACGCTTGATCGCTTCCATGGCCCTGATGCTGGTCACTGTACTGGTGCGCGCCCGCTGGGGCGGACCGGACGCATCGCAGTCCACGCGCCTGCTGCTGTCGTTGCTGGTCATCCTGCCCTTCGCCTGGATGTGCCTGCTGTACGGGCGCTTCCTGCGCGAGTGCGACGAGCTGGAGCGCGCCATGGAGCTGTCCATCCTGGCCTGGACCGGGGGCATCGTGTTCGCAAGCCTGCCCCTGATCATGATGGCTCTCAACCTGGGTCTGGTGGCCTGGGACGGGCCGCGCGTGGTGTACGTCGTAAGCTGGCTCGCCACCGCCACCATGCTGGTGGTACGCACGGTGCTGCGCCGGCGGTACGCATGAACAACCGGCTGCGCGAACTGCGCGAGGAACGCGGCTGGTCGCAGGGACAGCTGGCCGAACTGCTGGGCGTGTCCCGGCAGACGGTCAACGCCCTGGAAACCGGCAGATACGATCCGAGCCTGCCACTGGCGTTCCGCATCGCACGGCTGTTCGGCACCGCGATCGAGGCGGTGTTCCTGTACGAAGAAGAATCCTGACCCTCCCAAGGAGCACGAAACGAGGATGTCACGCAAGAACCGCCTGATACTGGCCACCGTCCTGGTGGCCGGCGTACTGGGCTGGCAAGCCTGGCAACGCCGGCCGCCGGCCGAAACCCAGGGTGCGGAGGCGCCGGTGCCGGCCGCCACCGCCCCCGTGCACCGCTACGGCTCGCTGGAGTTCAGCGCGTGCACCCTGCGCCCGCCGGGCAGCCGCATCAGCCTGGAGGCGTACTGCACCACCCTGGAGGTGCCCGAGGACCGCGACCGGTCCGACGGACGCCGCATCGGCCTGCGCATCGCCTGGGTGCCGGCCCGGCGCGACGATGTGGCGCCTGATCCGGTGTTCTTCCTGGCCGGCGGGCCGGGCCAGTCGGCGGTGGACACCTATCCGGCCCTGGATCCGGCCTTCGCCGAGGTGCGCAAGCAGCGCCACGTGATCCTGGTCGACCAGCGCGGCACCGGCGGCTCCAACCTGCTGGCCTGCGACGTGCCCGAGGAAGATCTGGTCGAAACAGGCGAGGCGGCGATGGAGGCCGCCGCGGCCGCCTGTGCGCAGGCCCTGGCGGAGAAGGCCGACCTGCGCCGCTACACCACCACCGATGCGGTGGCCGACCTGGAGGCGGTGCGCCAGGCCCTGGGCGTGGACCAGGTCAACCTCGTCGGCGTCAGCTACGGCACGCGCGTGGCCCAGCAGTACGCCATGCGCCATCCGCAGCACACCCGCGCCATCGTGCTCGACTCGCCGGTGCCCAACACCCTGGGTCTGGGCAACATCTTCGCCCGCAACCTGGACGACGCGCTGGCGCTGCAGTTCTCGCTGTGCGGGAAGGAGCCGGCCTGCCGCGACCGCCTCGGCGACCCGCGCCAGGCGCTGGACACGCTGCTGGCCCGCCTGCGCCAGGCGCCAGCCACGGTGCGCTACCGCGACGCGACCACCGGCGAGCCGGCCGAGGGCCAGCTCACCGCCGCCACCGTTGCCGGCCTGGTGCGCATGTACGCCTACCTGCCGGCCGCCTCGGCGCTGCTGCCCAAGCTGCTGCACGAGGCCGCCGGCGGGCGCCACGAGAACCTGATGGCCCTGGCCATGCTGCTGCGCTCGCAGCTGCAGCACTCGATGGCCATGGGCATGCACATGTCGGTGGTGTGCAGCGAGGACGCCGACAGCATGGTCGCCCGCGCCGAGGACGAGGGCACCGTGCTGGGCAACCAGATGCCGCTGGCGCTGGCGGCCATGTGCCGGGCCTGGCCACGCGGCGAGGTGCCGGCGGACTTCCGCCAGCCGCTGGCCACCGAAGTGCCGGCGCTGGTGCTGGCCGGCGAGTTCGACCCGGTGACCCCGCCGCGCTACGGCGAGGAGGTGGTCGGCCACCTGCCCAACGGCCGGCTGTTCGTGCTGCGCGGCCAGGGCCACAACGTGGTCGGCGCCGGCTGCACGCCCAGGCTGCTGGCCCAGTTCGTCGAGCAGGCCGACGCCGGGGCGCTCGACGGCGCCTGCCTGGACGACCTGGCCTACCCCCCGCCGTTCACTGGCTTCAACGGCTGGGAGCCCTGAGCGGCGCAGCCACACAAGGAACGCATCGATGATCGTCGCCGAACGACTTCGCAAGACCTTTCCCGGCAAGGGCAAGGACAAATCCCGCGTGATCGCCGTGGACGAGGTGGGCTTCACCGCCCATGACGGCCAGATCACCGGCCTGCTCGGCCCCAACGGCGCCGGCAAGACCACCACGCTGCGCATGCTCTACACGCTGATGAAGCCGGAAAGCGGGCGGGTGCTGGTGGACGGCGTGGACGCGGCCGCCGAGCCGGAACGGGTGCGCCGCAGCCTGGGCGTGCTGCCGGACGCGCGCGGCGTGTACAAGCGCCTGACCGCGCGCGAGAACATCGAGTACTTCGGCCGCCTGCACGGCATGGACAGGGCGGCCATCGCCGAGCGCACCGCGCGCCTGGCCGCCGCGCTGCAGATGGAGGACTTCCTCGACCGCGCCACCGAGGGCTTCAGCCAGGGCCAGCGCACCAAGACCGCGATCGCCCGCGCCCTGGTCCACGACCCGAAGAACGTGATCCTGGACGAGCCGACCAACGGCCTGGACGTGATGACCACCCGCGGCCTGCGCGGCTTCCTGCGCGAGCTGCGCGAGGAGGGCCGCTGCGTGATCTTCTCCAGCCACATCATGCAGGAGGTGGCGGCGCTGTGCGACCGCATCGTGATCATCGCCCACGGCCGGGTGGTGGCGCAGGGCACCACCGATGAGCTGCGCGTGGCGGCCGGCGAGCCCAACCTGGAGGATGCATTCGTGAAACTGATCGGCAGCGAGGAGGGCCTGCAGGCATGAACCGCGCGGGAACCCTGAGTGCCATCTGGACCGTGATGTGGAAGGAGCTGCGCGACTTCGCCCGCGACCGCCGCACCTTCCTGCTGACCCTGCTCACCGGCCCGCTGCTGTACCCGGCGCTGTTCCTCGGCCTGGGCGCGCTGAGCGAGGCGCGCATGATCACACAGCTGGAGAAGCCGCTGGAGCTGCCGGTGGTGGGCATGGAGCGTGCGCCCAACCTGATGGCCTACCTGCGCGGCCTGGGCATCCACGCCAGGCCCGCGCCGGAGGACATCGAGGCGCGCATCCTCGCCCAGCAAGAGGACCTGGCGCTGGTGGTCGGCGAACGCTACGCCGAGGACTGGCGCGCCGGCCGCCCGGCCGAGGTCGAGCTGGTCGCCGACACCACCCGGCGCACCGCCGAGGTGCCGGTGGCGCGCGTGCAGAAGGCGCTGGCGCAGTACAGCCAGACCGTGGGCTCGCTGCGCCTGCTGGCGCGCGGCATCGACCCGGCGGTGATGGCGCCGGTGAGCCTGGGCACGCGCGACCTGGCCACGCCGGAGGCCAAGCGCGGCCTGGTGCTGTCGTTCCTGCTGCCGCTGATCATGACCCTGTTCGCCTTCATCGGCGGCTCGCACCTGGCCATGGACGCCACCGCCGGCGAGCGCGAGCGGCAGTCGCTGGAGCCGCTGCTGGCCACCCCCGCCGCGCGCGGGGCCCTGGTCAGCGGCAAGATGCTGGCCGCGGCCGCCATCGGTCTGGCCTCGATGCTGCTGATCCTGGTCTCGTTCAAGCTCAGCGCCGGCCTGACGCCCTCGGCGCGGACCCTGGACGTGAGCATGGCCGCCATCGCCCGGCTGGTCCTGATCCTGCTGCCGCTGGTGCTGATCGGCACCGCGCTGCTGACCTGCCTGGCGGCCAGCGCCAAAAGCATGAAGGAGGCGCAGGGCCACATGATCTGGCTGATGCTGCTGCCGCTGCTGCCGGCCTACGCGCTGATGGCCTATCCGATCAAGGACACCGCACTGTGGCAGTACGCCGTGCCGTTCCTGGCGCAGAACCAGATGATCGTGAAGATCACCCGCGGCGAGGTGCCTTCGCCGGAACAGTGGGGGGTGTACCTGGCCGCCTCGCTGGCGCTGGCGCTGCTGCTGTGGGTGCTGGCGGTCTGGCGCTACCGCCAGGAGAAGCTGGCCATCTCCGCCTGACGGCGGCGACGACGGAAAAGGAAGGGCCCGGCGGATGCCGGGCCCTTTTCCGTCGCGTGGCCGCAGGGCTCAGCCGCCCGGCGTGAACACCAGGGTGCGGCGGGTGGTGATCGGCGCCGGCACCGGTTCGAAGCGCCAGCGGCGCACCGCGGCCAGCGCCTCGCGGTCGAAGATGCGGGCCGGAGTGGCACGCAGCACGCGGGCCTCGGTCACGGTGCCGTCGGTGCCGACGGTGAACTCCACCAGCACCTCGCCCGAGGCGCCCGAGCGCAGCGCGTCCGGCGGGTAGCGCGGCGGCGGCATGCTGATCGGGCGCAGCGGACGCTGGGCCGGGGTGGCCGGCGCGGCCGGCGGCTGGGCCGCCTGCTGCTGCGCGGCCTCGCGCGCGGCGGCCTCGGCCGCCAGGCGCTCGGCCTCGCGGCGCTGCGCCTCCAGGCGGGCGGCTTCCTGTTCCTGGGCCAGGCGGCGGGCCGCCTCGGCCTCGGCCTGCTGCTGCTGGGGCGGGCGCTGGCGTTCGGCCTCGGCACGGGCCTCGGCCTCGGCGCGGGCACGGCGGGCCCCGGCCCCGCTGCGCTGGGCCACCGCCTGCTGGCCGGCGGCGATGCTCTGGCGGATGCGCGGCAGCGCCGGCGCGGCCGGATCGGCCTTCTCCAGCAGGGCGACCAGGCGCTGGGCCTCGTCGAACTGCTCGCGGCTGACCGCCAGCTCGGCGGCGATGACGGTGTAGGGCATCAGGTCGGTCAGCGCGCTGGCCACCGCCGGGTCGTCGGGGAGCTTGTCGCGCAGGGCCAGGTAGTACTCCATGGCGTTGTCGCCGGCCGGGGCGTACATGCGGTTCTCGCGCAGGGCCTGGGTGGCGGCCTCGCGCAACTGGTCGGCGCCCATGGCCTGCACGCTGGCGGCCACCGCCGGGGCCGGCGGCTGCGCAGCCGGGGCCGCGGCGAGGCCGAGGCCCGTGCCGAGGCCGA
>NZ_PDWK01000081.1 GCF_010093135.1 Pseudoxanthomonas taiwanensis
GTCGCGGTCCAGCGGCTTGATGAACTGGCTCTTCTCCCAGTAGCTGGACGGCAGCTTGGGCATGCCCAGGGAGACGTAGAAGTCCTGCGCGCGCTCGGTCATCTGCCGGGCGGTGAGCAGCTGGGCCGCGCGCTCGGCCTCGAAGCGGGCGCGGGGGGCCGGGGTGGGGGCGCGCAGGGACCTGCTGTACATGCCGGAACGGTCGAAACAGCAGACCCGGCGCTTGCCGGCGGCCAGCATGTCGCAGGCGGCGGCGATGCGGCGGGGCCGGGTCTCGGCCTTCCGGCCCGAGGGGATCCAGTGGATCCAGTCGCGGCGCGCCGCCGGGGTCAGCCCCTGCCAGGTGACCCGGGCCTGCGGGTGCAGGGCCAGGGCACGGCGCAGGTCCGGCGGAACCCGCGGCTCCGGCTCCTCCGCCGCCGGGCGCAGCATGACCGCCACCATGTCCCCGGCCCGGACGCCGGCAGCCTCGCGCAGCTTCCGTTCCACCTTGAGCCAGTGCCCGCCCTCCCCGTCCGGCTCCAGCACGGCCTGGAACGGGTGGCCGGCCAGGGCCCCCTCCACGGCCACCTGGCCGCGGCTGGGGAGCCGGGCGCTGGCCGAGCGGGGCAGGAGGAGGAAGGTCCAGGTCGCGTTCCTGGGCTGCGCCGGCCGCAGCAGGCGGGCCCGGAAGCGCACGGATTCGATCGCGGTGCCCATGCCCCCCAGCATAGGCCGCAACCGCTTGAAATTGCACGTCCTGCTCGCATATCGGGCCGGTCCGGCCTTGCAAGGAGCCCGTCACGTGACCACCGCCACCGAAACCCGCAAGTTCGAAGCCGAGGTGGCCCAGGTACTGCACCTGGTGACCCACTCGCTGTATTCGCACAAGGAGATCTTCCTGCGCGAACTGGTCTCCAACGCCTCCGACGCCTGCGACAAGCTGCGCTTCGAGGCCATCGGCAAGCCCGAGCTGCTGGGCGGCGAGGGCGAGCTGCACATCGAGGTCAGCTGGGACAAGGCCGCGCGCACCATCACCGTCCGCGACAACGGCATCGGCATGGACCGCGACGAGGTGGTGGCCAACATCGGCTCGATCGCCAGCTCCGGCACCCGCCGCTTCCTGGAAGCATTGGGCAGCGAGCAGAAGGCCGACGCGCGCCTGATCGGCCAGTTCGGCGTGGGCTTCTATTCGGCCTTCGTGGTCGCCGACCGCGTCACCCTGCTGACCCGCCGCGCCGGCAGCGCGCCGGAGGCCGGCGTGAAGTGGGAGAGCGACGGCCGCGGCGAGTACACCCTGGAGCCGGCCACCGTGCCCGAGCGCGGCACCACCGTGGTCCTGCATCTGAAGGAGGGCGAGGACGAGTTCCTCGACGGCTGGAAGCTGCGCAGCCTGATCCGCAAGTACTCCGACCACATCGCCTTCCCGATCCGCATGCCCGGGGAAACCGCCGGCAAGGAGGGTGGGGAGGCCGGACCCGGATGGGAGACGGTCAACGACGCCTCGGCGCTGTGGACCCGGCCAAAGCACGAGATCAGCGACGAGGAGTACCGCAGCTTCTACAAGTCGCTGGGCCAGGACTTCAACGACCCGGCGGCCTGGACCCACAACCGCGTGGAGGGCAACCAGAACTTCACCACGCTGCTGTACCTGCCCTCGCAGGTGCCGTTCGACCTGCTGATGGGCGGGCGCGACGAGCGCAAGGGCCTGAAGCTGTACATCAAGCGCGTCTTCATCATGGACGCGGCGCAGGAGCTGCTGCCGCAGTACCTGCGCTTCGTGCGCGGCGTGGTGGACTCGGACGACCTGCCGCTGAACGTCAGCCGCGAGATCCTGCAGCAGAACCGCCAGCTGGAGCGCATCCGCGGCGCCTGCGTCAAGCGCGTGCTGGACCTGATCGAGAAGCTCTCGCGGGAGGAGCCGGAGAAGTTCGCCGCCTTCCTCAAGGCCTTCGGCAACACCCTCAAGGAGGGCATCGCCGAGGATCCGCCCAACCGCGAGCGCATCGCCAGGCTGCTGCGCTTCGCCTCCACCCGCGGCGAGGGCGCGGCGCAGACCGTGTCGCTGGACGACTACATCGGCCGCATGGCGCCCGGCCAGGGCGCCATCTGGTACGTCACCGCCGAGAGCCACGCCGCCGCGGCCGGCAGCCCGCAGCTGGAGGCGTTCCGCGCCAAGGGCATCGAAGTGCTTCTGATGTACGACCGCATCGACGAGTGGATGGTCAGCCACCTGCGCGAGTACGCCGGCAAGCCGCTGCGCCACATCGCCAAGGGCGAGCTGCCGCTGGACGAGGCCGAGAAGAAGAAGCAGGAGGAAGCCACCGAGGCGGCCAGGCCGCTGCTGGAGCGGCTCAAGCGCCTGCTGGGCGAGCGCGTGGAGGAGGTGCGGGTGTCCGCGCGCCTGACCGACTCGCCCTCGTGCCTGGCCCTGGACGAGTACGCGATGGCCCCGCACCTGGTGCGCCTGCTGCGCGAGGCCGGCCAGCCTGTGCCGGAGAGCCGCCCGACCCTGGAGATCAACCCGCAGCACGCCCTGGTCCGCCGCCTGGAGGCCACCGCCGACGACGCCCAGGCCACCGACCTGGCCCTGCTGCTGCTGGAGCAGGCCGAGCTCACCGCCGGTGCCCAGCTGGCCGACCCGGCCGCCTTCGTGCAGCGGGTCAACCGCCTGCTGGCCGCCTGACGGCGCCGTTTGGCGCCAATCCGGTACCTCCGGCACTGCTGCCGCCCGCGGCCCGGGGGCGATGCTGGACGATGGCCCCGCCGGAGTGCGGGGCGCATCGTTCTTCCTCCGGAGCCCCTCATGCTGCGCAAGCTGCTACTTTCCTCGGCGATCGCCCTGGCCCTGACCGCCTGCGGCGAACGTCCGGCCACCGACACCGCCATGCCTGATTCCACCGCCGCCGACACCCAGGGCCAGAACCCCCTGCTGAGCGCCAGCCCGCTGCCGTTCCAGGCCCCGCCGTTCGACCGCATCCGCGACACCGACTACCAGCCGGCGATCGAGGAGGGGATGCGCCAGCACCTGGGCGAGATCCGCGCCATCGCCGACAACCCCGAGCCGCCCACCTTCGCCAACACCATCGAGGCGATGGAGCGCGCCGGCGCCACGCTCTCGCGCGCCATGCTGGTGTTCGACGCCATGACCTCGGCGCACACCAACCCGACCCTGCAGGCCGCCGAGGAGGCGCTGGCGCCGAAGCTGGCCGAGCACATGGACGCCATCTACCTGGACCCGAAGCTGTTCGAGCGGGTCAGGGCGGTGTACGAGCAGCGTGATTCGCTGGGCCTGACCGAGGAGCAGCGCACCCTGGTCGAGCACCGCTACAACCAGTTCGTGCGCGCCGGCGCACTGCTGTCGGAGGCCGACAAGGCCGAGCTGCGCAAGCTCAACGCCGAGGAGTCCTCGCTGACCACCGCGTTTGGCGCCAAGCTGCTGGCCGCCACCAATGCCGGCGCCGTGCTGGTGACCGACAAGGCGCGCCTGGAAGGCCTGGACGAGGGCACCCTCGCCGCCGCCGCCGAGGCGGCCAAGGCCGCTGGCAAGGAGGGCTGGCTGCTGGAGCTGCAGAACACCACCCAGCAGCCGGTGCTGGGCAAGCTGAAGGACCGCGCCCTACGTGAGGAGATCCTGGCCGCGTCGATGAACCGCGCCGCCCGGGGCGACGACAACGACACCCGCGCCACCATCCTGCGCCTGGCCAAGCTGCGCGCACGCAAGGCGCAGCTGCTGGGCTTCGACAACTACGCCGCCTACGCCATCGCCGACCAGATGGCCGGCACCCCCGGGACCGCGCTCAAGCTGCTGACCGACACCGTGCCCGCGGCCACCGCCCGCGCCCGCGCCGAGCTGGCCAGGATCCAGGCCGTGGTGGACGCGCAGGGCGGCGGCTTCACCGCCGGCGCCGCCGACTGGGACTTCTACGCCGAGCAGGTGCGCCAGGCCGAGTACGACCTGGACGAGGCCCAGGTGCGCCCCTACTTCGAGCTGGACCGCGTGCTCAAGGACGGCGTCTTCTACGCCGCCCAGGAGCTGTACGGCATCACCCTGAAGGAGCGCACCGACCTGCCGGTCTACCACCCGGACGTGCGCGTGTTCGACGTGTTCGACGCCGACGGCACCCAGCTGGCCGTGTTCTACCTGGATCCGTTCAAGCGCCCGAGCAAGCGCGGTGGCGCCTGGATGGGCAACTTCGTCGAGCAGGACGGCCTGGCCGGCACCATCCCGGTCATCTACAACGTCGAGAACTTCACCAAACCCGCGCCGGGCCAGCCTGCGCTGCTGAGCTTCGACGAGGTGACCACGCTGTTCCACGAGTTCGGCCACGCCCTGCACGGGATGTTCTCGAAGACCACCTACCCGAGCATCTCCGGCACCAACGTGCCGCGCGACTTCGTGGAGTTCCCCTCGCAGTTCAACGAGCACTGGGCGCTGCACCCGCAGGTGTTCGCCAACTACGCCAGGCACTACCGGACCGGCGAGCCCATGCCGCAGGAGCTGGTGGACAGGATCGTGCGCGCGCGCACCTTCAACCAGGGCTACGCCACCACCGAATACCTGTCCGCCGCGCTGCTCGACCTGGCCTGGCACCTGCTGCCGGCCGACGCGAAGGTGGACGACGTGGACGCCTTCGAGAAGCAGGCGCTGGCGAAGTACAAGGTGGACCTGCCCGCCGTGCCCCCGCGCTACCGCACCAACTACTTCGCCCATGTCTGGGGCGGCGGCTACGCGGCCGGCTACTACGCCTACTTCGGCGCCGAGGTGCTGGACCACGACGCCTACAGGTGGTTCGAGGAGAACGGCGGCCTGACCCGGGAGAACGGCCGGATCTTCCGCGAGAAGATCCTCTCCATCGGCCACTCCCGCGACCTGGCCCAGGCCTACCGCGAGTTCCGCGGCAAGGACCCGAGCGTGGAGCCGCTGCTGGAGTTCCGCGGCCTGAAGTAGGCCGCCCGGCCCTCGGGGTACCCGGAAGGAAGGCCCGCGCGAGCGGGCCTTCTTCCTGCCCTCCCTCCCGGCGGGAAGGGGGATCGGGCGACGGCATGCACCGCGCCCGGCCCTCGCCGCCGCCCTCTGACGGGAGTCACACCGCCCTCCGGCACTCCACCCCGGCCGCGCGCCGGGACAGGATGCGCGCACCCCGGCAAGCGCAACCATCGTTCCCGTATGCGTCCCACCGTAGCGCGACCGATCCTGTATCTCGCCCTGGCCCTGTCCGCCGCCCTGTCCCCGGCCACCGCCGCGGAGCCGTACCGGGTCACCCCGTCCGACCTGCACCTGGAGCAGCTGCGCCCGGCCCGGCTGAGCTACCTGGTGTACATGCACGGTGGGCCCGGCACCGGCGTCAGGCGCGCCGTGCTGTCCAGCTTCGAGGTGGCGCAGGAGACCGTGGACGGCAGGCCGGCCTGGGTCATCACCCACCACTGGGTGGATGCCGACGGCACCATGCACACCGCGCGCACCGTGCATGCTGCCTCCGATGCCGCCACCCTGTCGCAGAAATCCACCTGGGTGCGCTCCGGCAAGCGCATGTCCTCCAGCGTCGTCCCCGCCGAAGGCAGGGGCATCGCCTAGGGCGAATGGCCGGACACCGCCCGCGAGCGCCTGGAGGCCGGTTTCCAGGCCATGCAGGACGGCTGGTGGATGAACTGGCACAGCGACCTGACCCTGCTGCCGCTGCTGCCCTACGAGAAGGACGGCACCCTGCGCATCCGCCTGTTCGACGTGGGCATGCCCGCGCCGCTGGACGTGGACTACACCGTGCTCGGCGAGCGCACCCTGGCCGGTGCCGACGGCCGCCGCTACGACTGCTGGCTGGTGGAAACCGAAAGCGGCAACCCCGGCGGGGGCGCCTTCCAGCGCTTCTGGATCGACAAGGCCAGCCGCGTGGTGGTCAAGGAAGAGGACACCTTCAACGGCCAGTACCGCAGCAAGTACCTGCTGGCGGTGCCGGTCAGCCTCGAGTTCCCCGCCCCGGCGGACGGCAAGCAGGGCTGAGGCGGGACCGGCGAACTGCCGGACCCGGTGCCCTTCCGGCAGCCCCCCACGAGGGCCCGCGCGAGCGGGCCTTCATGTTTTCCCGGGATCGCCGGGGAAATCGTAAATAAATCCGCCGGGCGCAGGACCCAAGTCGTTGATCCTTCGGGGTATTGCGCCCGGATTGCCTCCCTGATATCGTCAACGGAATCGTAAAGAAACGGATGCCCATGGCGCGCCGCCCTTCCGCCACCGTGGAAGACCTGCTGGCCCTGCTCGCTTCCGGCGAGCCGATGGCTGCCTCGACCCTGGTGCAGCAGCTGGGCGTCACCCGCCCGGTGGTGCTGCGTCTGCTGCGCGAGGCCGGCGACCGCGTCCTGCAGGTCGGCAACGCCCGCGCCACCCGTTACCTAGCGCGCGCCGACAGCGATGCCGGCAACGCCTGGCCCCTGTGGCGGATGCGACCTGACGGCACGGTGGAGGAACTGGGCAGCGTGTACCTGCTGCGGGGCGAACGCTTCCAGTTCCTCGCCGCCGGCGAGCGCCCCAACCTGCTGCATCCGGTCGACGCCATGCCCGGCCACTTCCCGGGCCTGCCCTGGTTCCTGGACGACCTGCGCCCGCAGGGCTTCCTCGGCCGCAACCTGGCCCATCGCCTGGGCCCTACGCTGGGCGTGCCGACCGACCTCAACCGCTGGCGCCAGCGCGACGTACTGCTGGCCATTACCCGCACCGGCGGCACCCACATCGGTGACCTGCTGCTGGGCAGCACCGCCCTGCAGCTGGCGCTGGCGGAAGCCAACTCGCCCTCCGATGCGCTCGCGGCCGGGGAACGGCCGCAGCGCTACTCGGCCTGGGCCGAGGACGCCCTGGCGGGCGAGGAGGTCGGATCCTCCCCCGGCGGGGAGCAGCCCAAGTTCACCAGCACCGTGCTCGACGCCGGGGAACGCTACGCCGCGCTGGTGAAGTTCGCGCTGCGCGACGGGCAGCAGGCCACCACGCGCTGGGCGGACCTGCTGGTGTGCGAGCACCTGGCCCTGCAGAGCCTGGCCGCCCATGGCCTGGCTGCCGCCGCTTCGGAGCTGGTCGAGGCCGAGCGCCACCTGTGCCTGGAGGTGCGCCGCTTCGACCGCACGCCCGGCCACCTGGGCCGCCACGGCTTCGTCTCGCTGCAGTCGCTTGATGCCGCGTTCCTGGGCAGCGGCGAACGCGACTGGGGCCTGGTCGGCGAACAGCTGCTCCAGTCCGGCTGGATCACGCCGGACACGGCGCGGGACATGGCCGTGCTGCACTGGTTCGGGCGCCTGATCGGCAACAGCGACATGCACCCCGGCAACCTCGGTTTCCACCTTGTCGACGCCGGCCCGCTGCCGCTGGCGCCCGCCTACGACATGCTGCCGACGTACCTGGCCCCGTCCCGCACCGGCGCCGTGCGGCCCGCCGAACCGCTGGTGCTCGCGTCGCCCGAACGCGGCGGCCAGGCGACGCACATCGCGCGCGCGGCCGCGGCAGCCATCGACTTCTGGGAAACGGTTGCGGACTCGGCCCGGATCCGTAGCGAGGAAGTGCGCGCGGCGGCGCGCGCCAACCGCGACGTCGTGGCCCGATTTGCCCGCACCTTTGCCGCCTGAGGCTCCCGCTCCACGGCGGAACCAGCCGCGTCAGCCAAGCGCCGACCTGGCACCCCGGCAGGAAGGGAACCTGGAGCATCCCCAGAAGCTGCTCCCGTCCCGACGGTTGGTCCTGCGCACCATGGCCGCGCCACAACGCGGACACCCAGGCGCAGCTTCGACGGGGGCCTGCATTCTGCCAGCGGCAGGAGTCGCGGCAGCCCCGCCCTGCCCGCGCTGCACGCTGCGGATCATGTCCAGCAACGTGGCACCCTCGATCAGCCGGATCGGCTTGCCGGCGGCAAAACGTTCAGTTCCGCGTCCGGAGTGAATCCGCCCATGGCGGCCACGAACACTTCGTCGGCGCCATGGTGGGTTAGCAGGCCATACATCTCCCGGACCACGGCCACCGGTACCTTTTCGCGGCGCCAGTGCTTGCACTGCACCAGCGTGCGCCGCCCGCCCCGGAACAGAACCAGATCGATACCGCCATCCGCGCCACCCAGCCCGGTTTCCTCCACCCGGTAGCCCTGCCGGCGGAAAGCCTCCCCCACCAGCCGCTCGAAATCCCGCCAACCCAGCGCCGCGATGCTCTCCAGCCCGGTGCGCGTATCCAGCAGCCGGCTGCGACGCCGCGCCCGCAGGAAGGAAACGAAGGCAGCCACCCAGCAGGCGGCAAGCACGGCACAAGCGAGTGGCACCAGGGCCGCACCGGAGAACGCTGATGCGAGGCCGCTGGAACTGCTCGCGATCAAGCCAGGAATGGCGTAGCGGACCAGCAGGAAACCCAGGATCCCGGCCACCACGCCGGCCGGCCACGGCGTAAGCTTCCCCGTCAAGCAGGCATTTCAAAAAGAAGGGGGCGCTTTTGCGCCCCCCTTAAATTCTGATCAGGAAAACCAGGTTCCTCTCCTCGTTGAATACCGGGACGACGACAGACAGCTCAGGTTGTTGCGTGGATGCATGCCTCATGTCATTCATGGCTCAATACTCGTTAGAAGTGGGCTCACGAAGTCCACTCCCCGTGGACACCAGTTCTGCAGCTCGGAACATCAGCAACGTGTCGGACTTATATCGTTGTTGATACTCCGGACGCGGCTCCCCTTCGAGCCTGAGCCGCTTCAGGCGCGACACCACCAAGCCGTCGGGATGCTGGTCGATCCAGCGCTCAGCCAGCTCGGGCGAAAGTTCGATGACCGGCTGTCGCAGCCGACCAAAGAAGCCGAATTCACCTTGATAATTTCCCACGTAGATAACCGGCCGCCCTCGGGCTTGCTGGCGCCCGACGTAGTCCCCGGCCGCTGCTAAATCGTAAACGGGCCGGACGATGGGGTAGATCACCAGCATCGCTATGGCACAAAACGTCAGGCTAGCTGCGGCAAGCCTCCGGGCGGCGAGCACTGGATCGCTGGGCGGCGAAAGCATCAGGCTGATCGGGATAAGCGTGAGCAGCGCCAGGCTCCACAGGGGAATCTCTGCAATCCCTGCACGCAGGTCGACCCCTGCTGCTTTCCCCGCCAGGATGATGACCATAATCAGCAAGGGCGACATCACCAGCGCCGGCACCAACATATGATGGCGCGACACCCGCCAGCGCGGATCATGCAGGCCACGCGACAGTGCCAGTGAAAACAGGGCAGACAAGGGGATCAGATAGTGAACTTGCTTACCGCCCACCAAGCTCAGTATCAGTAGCGTGGCGCCCATCGCAACGACGAGGAACCGGTTGGCGCGGTCCTCCATGTTGCCCAGCGTCTTTCCAAGACCCCTCCAGGCAGGCCACCACAGGGTCCAGGGGAAGGGCAGCAACACCAACAGGGGTAGATACCAGTACCACGGTCGCGGATGACCCATCTCACCGCTGACGCGGTTCAGCGTCTGGTCCAGCAGCAGCTTGCTGAAATACGCTTCGGATGCATGCCACCAGGCGGCCGCCAACCACAGTCCGGGGACGGCGAGTGCCAGCAAGGCAATCCACGTCGCGCTCGCCGGGGCGAATTTCGGCGCGTCGACGGGGGCCCACCAACGAAACGCGAATGCGACCGGCAGCGTGTACACCAGAGCCACGGGCCCTTTTACCAGCAGGCCCAGACCGAGGGCGACGCCAAACCCAACCCAGTATCGCTTCAAGCCAGTGTGCGCTGCGTTCACCAGGCATAACCACGCAAGGGCAATAGTGGCCAATAGCGGCATGTCGAACCTCAAGGCGGTTTGGTAAAAGGCGATGAACCAGGACCCCAGAAACATCAGGGCGCCCACCCGGCCGATACCAGGGCGCTCGGGCCAGAGTCGCGAGCCCAGCCGCATGAGCAGCCACAGGCTCAGCAGCGTTGACAGTGGGCCGATCAAGCGCGGCCACCACTCGTTGACGCCGGTAATGGCCCAGCCCGCATGGATCAGCCAGAACAGCGCAGGCGGCTTGTGGTCGTAGAACTCGCCGTTGAGGTACGGCACGAGGAACTGACCGCGATCCCACATTTCCCAGGCGACTGTGATGTAGCGGGTCTCGTCCACCGGGATCAGGGGTCGAAGGAACAGGGAAATGATTGCCAAGATGCCGACGCCGCCAATGGCCATGAGCCACCATTGCCGATGACTCACGACACGCCTCCCGCATCAGCTTCCCGGCCGGCGGCGGACAGTCGCAGGTTGCGCACGTAGATGGCTAGGCCGGCTCCTTGACCCACCATGAACACCGGATCCTGGCGAGCGATGGCATAGACGAATAAGGTCAGGCCGCCGCCCAGGCTCAGCCACCAGAATACTCGCGGCACGACGCTCCGCCGGGCACGCTCCGAGGCGATCCACTGGACCAGGAAGCGGGCCGAGAACAGCGCCTGCCCGAAGAAGCCGAGGATCAGTAGGCCGACGTCAGACACGCAGGCGACCTCGGCTTTCGGGTGAAACAAAAACTGCGTCGCACATGCCGGCTCCTGCTTGAAGGGTTTGGGTCTTCTCATAGCAATACCACTCGGTCTTTTCCTTCTACTATTCTTTTACCTGATTAGCCCCGACCCTCAGCCGCCAGTCGCAGGATGTGCGTCGCCCACCGCCGAGCATACGGCCACCTGAAGGCGACGAGGTGGCGTCATGAGCATCAATTCCGTGCAGTTCCAGGCTGGCCTG
>NZ_PDWK01000082.1 GCF_010093135.1 Pseudoxanthomonas taiwanensis
AGGGAAGGCATCGTTCTAGGGGTCGGGTTTGGACAGGTTGTCGCGCACCTGCGCCAGCAGGCGCATGAACTGCGCGCGCTGCGCTTCGTCCAGGCCCGCCAGGGCGGCATCGCGCACCCGCTCGCCGCACTGGGCGATGTCGCGGGCGATCTGCTGCCCGGCCGGGGTCAGCCGGATGTTCAGCACGCGCCGGTCGTCGGCGTCGGCCACGCGCACGATCAGGCCGCGCGCCTCCAGCTTGTCCAGCAGGCGCGTCATGGCCCCCGGACTGAGCTCGGCCAGGCGCGCCAGCTCGGTGACGTTGGCCACGCCGTCGGCCAGCTTCTTGATGGTCAGGAACTGGCTGAAGTTGAGGTCGTGGCCGGCGCGGGCCAGCTCCCGTTCCCAGCGGGCGCGCATGGCGTCGCGGACCTGCCGCACGAGCAGGCCCAGCGACGCGCCGGTGCAGATGGGGGAGTTGGACATGGGGCGGCAGGGTACCGCCCGATGTTTGCCAATGCAAATATTGGGTGCTCAAGTTGTTGCCGGGGCGGGCAGCAGAGGCTGCAGCCAGCCCTCCAGCTCGGGCAGGTCGTCCTCCGTGCCGATCCGGGCGAGGTAGCCATCCGGCCGGACCAGGGCCCAGCCGCCCGGTGGCAGGCCCCAGGCGGCGGCGAAGTCGCCGTGCACGTCGCGCAGCTCGGCCTTCGGCCCGATCCGGTGCACGCGCAGGCCGGGCCGGGCCGGCACCGGCGTGCCGGTGGCCAGCAGGGTCCAGTGCGGGCCGGCCAGCAGCTCGAACACGCGCCGCGACTGTCCGGCCGCGCCCAGCAGGCGCGCGTCCGGGGCGCGGTCGCCGGGCTGGACCGCGGCCGGGCAGGTGGCGGCCGGGGCCAGCGGCCCGCCGCGGTAGCCCACGTCCAGCTGGCGGGTCTCGCGGTCGCGGCGCAGCTCGCCCCGGCGGGCCTGGCCGAGCAGGCGGGTGGACATCTCCAGCATCCCGGCGGCGACCGGCCGGCGCTCGGCCTCGTAGGTGTCCAGCAGGGCGTCCGGTGCCCCGGCCAGCACCGCGGCGAGCTTCCAGCCCAGGTTCCAGGCATGTGTCCTGCACGCTGGTGTTCAGGCCCTGGCCGCCGGTGGGCGGGTGCACGTGCGCGGCATCGCCGGCCAGGAACACCCGCCCGTCCCGGTAGCGCTCGGCCAGGCGCGCGTTCATCGTGTAGACCGAGGCCCAGTGCACCGCGCGCACGCGCAGCCCGGGCAGGCCGCTGCGCTCGCGCACCAGTGCCTCCAGCGTGGCGGCCGCCAGCCCGACCTCGCCGTCCGGCGGCACCGCCGCCTGCAGCTGGAACAGGTCGGTGCCCATCAGCGGGCACAGCATGGCGAGCCGCTCGCCGCCCTCGCCGAACTGGTGCCAGGCCTCGCGTCCCAGCCCCTCCAGGACGATGTCCGCGACCAGCGCGCGCTGGCCCAGGGTGCGACCGGGAAAGCCGATGCCCAGCGCCCGGCGCACGAAGCTGCGGCTGCCGTCGGCGCCCACCAGGTAGCGGGCGCGTACGGTCCGCACGCCCTCCGGACCGGCGATGCGCGCGGTCACGCCGTCCGCGTCCTGGGCCAGGCCGACCAGGGCGTGGCCGAACCGGGGGCGGTGGCCCAGCTCCAGCAGGCGCTCGCGCAGGATCGCCTCGGTGGTGGCTTGCGCCACCATCAGCGGCAGCGGGTGGGGCTCGGCCGGCATGGGCGGACCGGACTCGGCCACCGCCACCTCGGCATGGCGGCCGTCCGGGTGGTAGCGGCGCAGTGGCGGGTACGGGCCGCCGGCGGCCCCCAGGCGGTCGAGCACGCCCAGCATGGCGAGATCTTCAGGCTGCGCGGCTGCAGGCCCTTGCCGCGGGAGCCGTGGAACGGCCGCTCCCGCACCTCGACCAGCTGGAACCGGACCCCGCGGCGGGCCAGTTCAATGGCCAGGACCAGGCCGGTGGCGCCGGCGCCACAGACCAGCACGTCGGTTTCGTTGCGCGTTTCCATCGTCGTCCTCCAGAATGTGCAAAATGCACATATTGAGGGCACGCTAATGGCGCCGACGGGCAATGTGCAAGATACACATATTCACGAACGGATGCGGGCGCTGCACGGGGCACTGATCACCCTGGTGAGCGTCATGAACCGTCCGCGCAACGACCAGCGGCTGATCGCCGCGGCCGGGGTGCGCCTGGACCAGGCCCTGTTCCGGCTGCTGGTGATGATCGAGCGGGTCGGGCCGATCGGGGTGGTGGAGCTGGCCGACCGGGTGGGCCGCGACTACACCACCGTCAGCCGCCAGGTGGCCCGGCTGGAGGCGATGGAGCTGATCACCCGCCGCGGCAACCCGCAGGACCGGCGTATCCGCGAGGCGGTGATCGCGCCCAGGGGCAAGGCCATGACCGAGCGCCTGGACCAGGTCCGCGCACGGCTGGCGCGCGAGGTGTTCCGCGACTGGCCGGAGCGGGACGTGGAGGAGCTGGTGCGGCTGCTGACGCGCTTCGCCGCCGACCTGGAGCGGCTGGTGGAGGCGGCGCCTGGCTGAACCGCCGGCCGGCGCTGCGCCGGGTGCCGGCTATAATCGCCGGCCGTTTTCCCAATCCGGCCTCCCCGATGTTCGAATCCCTGACCCAGCGCCTGTCCGGCACCATCGAGCGCCTGCGCGGACGCGGTCGCCTGACCGAGTCCAACATCAGCGAGGCCGTGCGCGAGGTGCGCATCGCGCTGCTGGAGGCGGACGTGGCCCTGCCGGTGGTGCAGGCCCTGATCCAGCGCATCAAGGTGCGTGCCGTCGGCCAGGAGGTGCTCAAGTCCCTGACCCCGGGCCAGGCCCTGATCAAGGTGGTGCGCGACGAGCTCACCGCGGTGATGGGCTCGCAGGCGGCCGACCTGAACCTCAACGTGCCGGCCCCGGCGGTGATCCTGATGGCCGGCCTGCAGGGCGCGGGCAAGACCACCACCGTGGGCAAGCTGGCCAGGCACCTGAAGGAAAAGCGCAAGAAGAAGGTGATGGTGGTCAGCGCCGACGTGTACCGCCCGGCCGCCATCGAGCAGCTGAAGACCCTGGCCGAGCAGACCGGCGTGCTGTTCTTCCCGTCCGCGGCCGGGCAGCAGCCGGTGGACATCGTGCGCGCGGCCATCGACGACGCGCGCAAGTCCTTCGCCGACGTGCTGATCGTGGACACCGCCGGCCGCCTGGCGGTGGACGAGGCGATGATGGCCGAGATCAAGGCCCTGCACGCCGCGGTCAACCCGGTGGAGACCCTGTTCGTGGTCGACGCCATGACCGGCCAGGACGCGGCCAACACCGCCAGGGCCTTCGCCGAGGCGCTGCCGCTGACCGGCGTGGTGCTGACCAAGACCGACGGCGACGCCCGCGGCGGCGCCGCGCTCTCGGTGCGCTACATCACCGGCAAGCCGATCAAGTTCACCGGCACCGGCGAGAAGCTGGACGGGCTGGACGTGTTCCATCCCGACCGCGCCGCCGCGCGCATCCTCGACATGGGCGACGTGCTCTCGCTGGTGGAGCAGGTCGAGCAGAACGTCGACCAGGAGAAGGCGGCCAGGCTCGCCGCCAAGGTCGCCAAGGGCAAGAAGTTCGACCTGAACGACATGCGCGACCAGCTCGAGCAGATGGAGAAGATGGGCGGCATCGCCGGCCTGATCGACAAGCTGCCGGGCCTGGGCCAGGTGCCCGACCACCTCAAGCAGCAGGTGGCGCAGAGCCGCGAGGTGCCGCGCATGATCGCCATCATCAACTCGATGACGCCCAGGGAACGGCGCAACCCGGACCTGCTCAACGGCTCGCGCCGCGCCCGCATCGCCCGCGGCTCCGGCACCACGCCGGCCGACGTCAACCGCCTGCTGAAGCAGTACCAGCAGATGGAGAAGATGATGGGCAAGCTGGGCCGCGGCGGCCTGAAGGGCATGATGCGCGGCCTGCAGGGCATGATGGGCGGCATGGGCCGCATGCCGTTCCGCTGACCGCGATGGCGCCATGAACGCCCCGCTGCTGCTCAACGGCGAGGAGGCCGGGGCTGCGGCGCTGGGCGCGCTGGCGCAGGCCAACTACGGCCACTTCACCTCGCTGCAGGTGCGCGGCGGCGCCGCGCAGGGGCTGGCGCTGCACCTGCGGCGCCTGGCCCGGGGCACCGTCGAACTGTTCGACGCCACGCTCGACGTGGAGGCGGTGCGCGCCTGGATGCGCCAGGCCGCGGCGGCCGCCGGCGGCGACTGCTCGCTGCGGGTGACGGTGTTCGCCCGGGGCTTCGACCACCGCGATCCGCTGCGCGCGCTGGGGCCGGACGTGCTGGTGGCCGCCACCGCGCCCGCCACGCCGCCGCCGCATCCGCTGCGCCTGCAGGCGCGGCCGTTCCGGCGCCCGGTCCCGCACCTGAAGCACGTGGGCACCTTCCCGCTGTTCCACCACCGCCGCCAGGCGCGCCTGGCCGGCTACGACGACGCCCTGTTCGTGCTGGAGGAAGGGCCGCAGGCGCGGGTGGCCGAGGGCACGGTCTGGAACATCGGGTTCTGGGACGGCGCCGGGGTGGTGTGGCCGCAGGCGCCGGCCCTGCGCGGCACCGGCGAGCGCCTGCTGCAGGACGGCCTGGAGGCCGCGGGCGTGGCCCAGCGATGGCGGCCGGTGCGCCTGGAGGACCTGCCGGCCCTGCGCGGGGCCTTCGCCATCAACGCCACCGGCCTGCAGGCGGTCGCCGCTGTCGGCGCGGTGGCCTGGGGGACGGACGCGGAGCTGCAGGCGCTGCTGCGCGGGGCGCTGGCGCGGGCGCCGTGGGAACCGCTGTAAGCGGTTCCCTGGACCCGCACGCACCCGCCCGCGGTGCGGCCGGGACCGCGGCGGCGGGCGCCGGCTTGTCCGGGAGCGGGGCCTGGCCTACAATTTGCCGCTTACCTCGCCATCCTGGCGACTGGGCAACGAAGAGTACACATGGTCAAGATCCGTCTCACCCGCGGCGGCGCCAAGAAGCGCCCGTTCTACCACATCGTCGTCACCGATTCGCGCAGCCCGCGCGATGGCCGCAACATCGAGCGCGTCGGCTACTACAACCCGGTCGCGCAGGGCCAGGAGCAGCGCGTGGTGATGGACATCGCCCGTGTGGACCACTGGGTCGGCCACGGCGCGCAGATGACCGACAAGGTCCGCAGCCTGTACAAGGAAGCGCTGAAGGCCCAGAAGGCCGCGGCCTGATCCTGCCGCCGCCGGCACCGCCGGCGGCCTGAAGCTCCATGAACGAAGCCGGGCGCCCCACCTCCTCACGGAAGCTGATCCTGATGGGCCGGGTGACGGGCGCCTTCGGCGTGCGCGGCGACGTCAGGCTCGAGTCCTGGACCGAGCCGCGCCAGGCCATCTTCCGCTACCAGCCCTGGATCCTGCGCGCGCCCTCCGGCGCCGAGCGCGAGCTGCGCGGCGCGCGCGGCCGCGACATCGGCAAGACCGTGGTGGCCACGCTGCCCGGCTGCGAGGACCGTGACGCGGCCGAGGCCCTGCGCGGCACCGAGATCCTGGTCCCGCGCGAGGCGCTGCCGCCGCCGGCCCCGGGCGAGTACTACTGGGTGGACCTGGAAGGCCTGCGCGTGGTCACGCTCGAAGGTGTGGAGCTGGGCCATGTCTCGCATCTGTTCTCCACCGGCGCCAACGACGTGATGGTGGTGCGCGGCGAGCGCGAGCGCATGCTGCCCTTCGTCCAGCCCGACTACGTGAAGTCCGTGGACTTCGATTCGGGCACCATCACGGTCGACTGGGATCCCGGGTTCTGAGCGCCGGCCGCGGGCCGGTCGCCGCCAGCGTGCCGGCGCGTCCGGCAGGAGCCGCCATGCGCATCGACGTGGTCAGCCTGTTCCCCGATTTCATCGAGCGGTGCGCCGGCTTCGGCGTCACCGGCCGCGCGCGCGAGCGCGGGCTGGTGTCGCTGCACGCCTGGAACCCGCGCGATTACGCCGAGGGCAACTACCGCAAGGTGGACGACCGCACCTTCGGCGGCGGCCCCGGCATGGTCATGCTGGTCGAGCCGCTGCGCCGCTGCCTGGCGGCGATGCGCCGGGCCGACCCGCAGCCGGCGCACGTGGTCCACCTCAGTCCGCAGGGGCGGCGCCTGGACCAGCGCAAGGTGCGCGAGCTGGCCGCGCGTCCGCGCCTGGCCCTGCTGTGCGGGCGCTACGAGGGCGTGGACGAGCGCCTGGTGCAGGCCGAGGTGGACGAGGAGCTGTCCATCGGCGACTACGTGCTCTCCGGCGGCGAGCTGGCCGCGGCGGTGGTGGTGGACGCGGTGGCGCGGCTGCAGGACGGGGCGCTGAACGACGCCGCCTCCGCGGCCCAGGACAGCTTCGAGGACGGCCTGCTGGACTGCCCGCACTACAGCCACCCGGTCGAGCACCCCTACGGCACGGTCCCGGAGGTGCTGCGCTCGGGCAACCACGCCGCCATCGCCCGCTGGCGCCGGCAGCAGGCCCTGGGCCGGACCTGGGAGCGCCGCCCGGACCTGCTGGCCGGACGCGACCTGTCGCGCCAGGACGCCGCCCTGCTGGAGGCCTACCTGCGCGGCCGGGACGGCAGCTAGCGCTTGCCCGCCGAAGGTGGCTATAATGCGGGATTCCTGCGGGCGACCCGCCCGGACAGGTCCCACAACAACGATAACGCGCAGCGCAATGGGGCGACTGCGTCAGCCCGAGTTGTCGAGACGACACGCCCACCCCGAACAGAAGAGTCGGTCACCATGAGCAAGCTGAACAAGTCCATCATCGCGGAATTCGAGTCCGCCCAGATCAACCGCGAACTGCCGAAGTTCAGCCAGGGCGACACCGTCGTCGTGAACGTCAAGGTGAAGGAAGGCAACCGCGAGCGCGTGCAGGCCTACGAGGGCGTGGTCATCGCGACCAAGAATGCCGGCCTGAACTCCTCCTTCACCGTGCGCAAGATCTCCCACGGCTACGGGGTGGAGCGCGTGTTCCAGACCTACAGCCCGACCATCGTGTCGATCGAGGTCAAGCGCCGCGGCAAGGTGCGCGCCGGCAAGCTGTACTACCTGCGTGGCCTGGAAGGCAAGGCCGCCCGCATCAAGGAAGACCTGGCCGCCGTCGCCAAGGCCAAGGCCGAAGCCAAGGCCGAGAAGGCCGCCGGCTGACCGCTGCCGTACACGGTTCCACGCAGCGGCCGCCTCCGGGCGGCCGTTGCCGTTTCCGGCTCGCGCGGGCGGCCGCGTTCGTGGCACCCTGTACGTCCAGGCCCGCGTTTGGCGGGCGCCGGTTGCGGGGTTGTGATGCGTCCTTTCCCCGGGTTCTCCATCGCCATCGGCCTGGCCCGCCGCGCCGGCGACCCGGCGCGCCTGTCCGACGCGCGGGTGCGCCCGGCGGACCTGGTCGACTGCCAGGTCGGCTCCTCCACCGACGGCCTGCCGCGTGGCCAGGCCACCGGCCTGCAGCACGAGCGCTGCCACCCGTACCAGCGGCTGGAATGGTCGTCGGGCCGGCGCGACACCCCCAGCCCTGATTTCCGCAAGCAGGATGAGTGAGCTGACAAGTCGGTCGGTGCGCCTGGACGTGTGGCTGTGGGCCGCGCGCTTCTTCAAGACACGCGCGCTGGCCAAGGACGCCATCACCAACGGCCGGGTCGAGGTCAACGGCCAGCGCGCACGGCCATCGCGCCTGGTGCACGTGGGCGATGCGCTGGTGGTGCACCGCGCCGGCGCGCGCTTCGAGGTGCAGGTGCTGGGCCTGTCCGGGCAGCGCGGACCGGCCGCGGTGGCGCAGACGCTGTACGCCGAGAGCGAGCAGTCGCGGCGCGCGCGCGAGGAGGCGCGCGCGCTGCGCGCGGCCGAGCGGGCCGGCTACAGGCCGCCCGAGCGCCGCCCGGACAAACGCGCCCGCCGCCTGATCCAGGCCCTGGGCGACATCGACGTGCTCTGAAACACCGGACAAAAAACGGGGCCGTCCCGGAGGACGGCCCCGCGCCGCATGGCGCGCGCCACGCGGCTACTTCAGCAGGTCGAAGCGGTCCAGGTTCATCACCTTGGTCCAGGCGGCGACGAAGTCCCGGACGAACTTCTCCGCGCCGTCGGCGCTGGCGTAGACCTCGGACAGGGCGCGCAGCACCGAGTTGGAGCCGAACACCAGGTCCACGCGCGTGGCGGTCCACTTCACCGCGCCGCCCCGGCGCTCGCGCACCTCGTACAGCTGGCGCTCCTCCGAGGTGGCCTTCCACTCGTAGGCCATGTCCAGCAGGTTGACGAAGTAGTCGGTGGTCAGCACGCCCGGGCGGTCGGTGAACACGCCGTGGCGGCTGCCGTCCCAGCTGGCGTCCAGGGCGCGCATGCCGCCGACGAGCACGGTCATCTCCGGCGCGGTCAGGGTCAGCAGCTGGGCCTTGTCCACCAGCAGGTGCTCGGCTGGCACCGCCGAAGGCGCGTTGAGGTAGTTGCGGAAGCCGTCGGCGAACGGCTCCAGGTAGCCGAAGGATTCCACGTCGGTCTGCTCCTGGAGGGCGTCCACACGGCCCGGCGCGAACGGCACCTCGATGTAGAAGCCGGCGTCCCTGGCCGCCTGCTCGATCGCCACGCCGCCGGCCAGCACGATCAGGTCGGCCAGCGACAGGGCGGTGTCAGGCTGCAGCCGCTCCAGCGCCTCCAGCGCCTTGACCGCGCGCTGGTTGACCTGCCAGCCGCGCTGCGGCTGCAGGCGGATGCGCGCGCCGTTGGCGCCGCCGCGCTTGTCGCCGCCGCGGAAGGTGGAGGCCGAGGCCCAGGCCAGGGTCACCAGGTCGCCCACCGGCAGACCCAGGGCCTGGATCTTCGCCCTGGCGTCGGCGATGTCGGCCGCGGTGGGGTTGTGCACCGGCTTCGGCAGCGGGTCCTGCCAGATCAGGTCCTCGGCCGGCACCTCGGGACCGAGGTAGCGCGACTTCGGGCCCATGTCGCGGTGGGTCAGCTTGAACCAGGCGCGGGCGAAGGCGTTGGCGAAGGCCTGCGGATCGTCGCGGAAGCGGCGCGAGATCTTCCCGTAGACCGGGTCGAAGCGCAGCGCCAGGTCGGTGGTGAGCATGGACGGGCGGCGCCTGGGGGCATCCGGTGTCGGGCCGGGGATGAACGCCTCGGCGTCCTTGGCCACCCACTGGTGCGCACCGGCCGGCGACCTGGTCAGCTCCCACTCGAAGTCGAACAGGTGCTTGAAGAAATCGTTGCTCCATTGCGCCGGCGTGCTGGTCCAGGTCACCTCCAGGCCGGAGGTGATAGTGTCGGCGCCCTTGCCGGTGCCGAAGCTGTTGGCCCAGCCCAGGCCCTGCATCTCCAGGTCCGCGGCTTCCGGGTCGGGGCCGACGTGGTCGGCCGGGCCGGCGCCGTGGGTCTTGCCGAGGGTGTGGCCGCCGGCGATCAGGGCCACGGTCTCCTCGTCGTCCATGCCCATGCGCTTGAACGTCTCGCGGATGTCGTGCGCGGCCAGCACCGGGTCGGGGTTGCCGTCCGGGCCTTCCGGATTGACGTAGATCAGGCCCATCTGCACTGCGGCCAGCGGGTTCTCCAGCTTGCGGTTGTGGACCTTGCCGTCGGCGTCGTCCTCGGACACCAGCACGCTCTCGCCCTCGGCCTTGGGCACGCCCTCCGATCCGCGGGCGTAGCGCTCGTCGCCGCCCAGCCAGGTGCGCTCGCGGCCCCAGTACACGTCCAGGTCCGGTTCCCAGGTGTCCTCGCGGCTGGCGCCGAAGCCGAAGGTGCGGAAGCCGGCGTGCTCCAGGGCGACGTTGCCGGCCAGGATCATCAGGTCGGCCCAGGAGATCTTCTGCCCGTACTTCTGCTTGACCGGCCACAGCAGGCGGCGGGCCTTGTCCAGGCTGACGTTGTCGGGCCAGGAGTTGAGCGGGGCGAAGCGCTGCTGGCCACGGCCGCCGCCGCCACGGCCGTCACCGACGCGGTAGGTGCCGGCGCTGTGCCAGGCCATGCGGATCATCAGGCCCACGTAGCTGCCGAAGTCGGCCGGCCACCAGTCCTGCGAATCGGTCATCAGGTCCAGCAGGTCCTTCTTCAGCGCGTAGTAGTCCAGCTTCCGGAACTCCTCGCGGTAGTTGAAGTCACGGCCCAGCGGATTGGACTTCTCCGAGTGCTGGCTCAGCAGGTCGAGCCGGAGCTGGTTGGGCCACCAGTCGCGGTTGGTGGTGCCGCCGCCGGCGACGCCTGCGACTTCGGCGTGGAATGGACACTTCGTTTCGGTCGTCGACATGGTGACTGCCCCTCTGCTGCAGGTGCCGCGTTTGCCGGCGGCGGGTGGAAGTACGGCGCGGCCCCGTCGGTGCCTTGCCGGTGTGCGTGGATGGAATCGGGCCCCTTGCCGTGGGCCTGGTTCCGTAGCCACAGTGAATGGTCGAGCTGAGGTTAGTAGGGCGGGGCAATCAATGAAAATTGTTAGTTGTGAAGCTTCCGATAGTGTGCGTCTATTTTTTTGGTTCTTCACCCAAGTCCGGGGAAGGCCGCCCGGATCTTCAGGAAGAAGTAGGCGTCGTCCCGGTAGCCGTAGGCCACCCGCTTGATGACCTTGATCTTGTTGTTGATGCCTTCGACCAGATTGGTT
>NZ_PDWK01000083.1 GCF_010093135.1 Pseudoxanthomonas taiwanensis
GGGAAACGGACGTGGGGGGCGCGGGCATTGTGCCGCCGGGGGGCGGTGCCGGCAATGCGCCGAGCTTGCGCAGCAGGCGCCGCAGCGAAGCCGCCAGCTCGGCGTGCCCGGCGCGCGCCGCGGCCGGGCGGGCGACGATCACATAGTCGCCGCCGGCCAGCTGCGGTCGCAGGTGGCGCACGTTCTCGCGCAGCACGCGCTTGATGCGGTTGCGGCCGACCGCGCGCGGATCGACCTTGCGCGACACCGCCAGGCCGAAGCGCGGGGGGGTTGCTGCCGGCAGCCAGTGCAGGCCGAGCAGGGCGTCGCCGGGGCGGCGACCGCCCTCGAACACGCGTGCATACTGCACGCGCGAACGGACCCGGGCGCTGCGAGGGAATCGCGCGCGCGGGTCCGGGGTCATGGCGGGAGGGGAGCGCCGCGGCCCCGCCGCGGGCGGGGCGAGCGTGCTCAGGCGCTCAGGCGCTTGCGGCCCTTGGCACGGCGACGGGCCAGGACCTTGCGACCGTCGGCGGTCTTCATGCGGGCACGGAAGCCGTGGTCGCGCTTGCGCTTGAGGTTGCTGGGCTGGAAGGTGCGCTTGGTGGCCATGGCGGCACTCGGTTAACTGGACTGAAAGAATCGGAAATTCTGGGGGATGGCGCCAGCCAGGTCAAGTCGGACCGGCATGCGGGCCCGCGCCCGGTGTCAACGGCCCTGTGGATGCCCTGTGGATGAACCTTGGGAAAAGCCGCCCCGGGTGGTAGGCTGGAACCGTCCGATTTCCGTCCCCCGCGCCCCGCCGCCGACGCCCTGCGTCGCGGCCGGCGCCCGATGAGCTTTGCCTTTCCGATGGATGCCTGGCCCCGCTGTCTGGAACGCCTCGAAGCCGAACTGCCGGCCGAGGACGTCCATACCTGGCTCAAACCCCTGCAGGCCGAGGAGCGCGCCGACGGTGTAGTGCTGTACGCGCCCAATGCCTTCATCGTCGAGCAGGTGCGCGACCGCTACTTGGCCCGGATCCGGGAGCTGGCGCAGCACTTCGCGGGCCATCCGAACGTGGCCCTGGAGATCGGCTCGCGGCCCAGGCCGGTCGAGCCGGGGCCGGCCGCCGCGCCGGTGGCCGGACCGGCCGCCCCGGCGGCACGGGCCAGCGCCCCGGCCGAGCCGTTCAACGGCAACCTGGACCCGCACTACACCTTCGACAACTTCGTCGAGGGCCGCTCCAACCAGCTGGGCCGGGCCGCGGCCTGGCAGGCGGCGCAGAGGCCGGGCGACCGCGCCCACAATCCGCTGCTGCTGTACGGTGGCACCGGCCTGGGCAAGACCCACCTGATGTTCGCCGCCGGCAACGAGATGCGGCGGCTCAATCCCAACGCGCGGGTGCTGTACCTGCGCTCGGAGCAGTTCTACAACGCCTTCTTCCGCTCGCTGCAGGAGAAGACCGCCGACCAGTTCAAGCGCCAGTTCCAGCAGATCGACGCACTGCTGATCGACGACATCCAGTTCTTCGCCGGCAAGGACCGCACCCAGGAGGAGTTCTTCCACACCTTCAACGCGCTGTTCGACAGCCGGCAGCAGATCATCATGACCTGCGACCGCTACCCGCGCGAGGTGGACGGCCTGGAGCCGCGGCTGAAGTCGCGCCTAGCCTGGGGCCTGTCGGTGGCCATCGACCCGCCGGACTTCGAGACCCGTGCGGCGATCGTGCTGGCCAAGGCGCGCGAGCGTGGCATCGAGGTCCCGGACGAGGTGGCCTTCCTGCTGGCCAAGAAGATGCGCTCCAACGTGCGCGACCTGGAGGGCGCGCTCAACACGCTGGCCGCGCGCGCCAACTTCACCGGCCGGGCCATCACCGTGGAGTTCGCCCAGGAGACCCTGCGCGACCTGCTGCGTGCCCAGCAGCAGGCCATCGGCATCGCCAACATCCAGAAGACGGTGGCCGACTACTACGGCCTGCAGGTCAAGGACCTGCTGTCCAAGCGCCGCACCCGCTCGCTGGCGCGGCCGCGGCAGATGGCCATGGCCCTGACCAAGGAACTGACCGAGCACTCGCTGCCCGAGATCGGCGACGCCTTCGCCGGCCGCGACCACACCACCGTGCTGCACGCCTGCCGGCAGATCAAGGCGCTGATGGAGACCGACGGCAAGCTGCGGGAGGACTGGGATAAGCTCATCCGCAAGCTCAGCGAATAACCGGTGTCCAAGGCCGGGATGGGCTGGGGATAACCCGGGGACAGATCGCAGGCCCCGATTTCATCCACAGCTTGTCCCACCTTGTCCGGAAACTTCCGCGCAGGCTTTGCCTTCGAAGGAAAACCCACAAAAACAAAGGCTTGGATGCGTTATCCACAAGTCCGGGCCGACTCCAGCACCACCGCTTTCCGATTTATTCCACATCTTTCAAAGCGTAGAGGCACGGACTTCCATGCGTTTCACCCTGCAACGCGAGGCCTTTCTCAAGCCCCTGGCCCAGGCGGTCAACGTGGTAGAACGCCGGCAGACGCTGCCCGTGCTGGCCAACTTCCTGGTCCAGGTCCAGAACGGGGTGCTGTCGCTGACCGGCACCGACCTGGAAGTGGAGATGATCGCGCGTGCCTCGGTCGAGGATGCCGAGGACGGCGAGACCACGATCCCGGCGCGCAAGCTGTTCGAGATCGTGCGCGCCCTGCCGGACGGCAGCCGGGTCACCGTGTCCCATTCCGGTGACAAGGTCTCGGTGCAGGCCGGCCGCAGCCGCTTCACCCTGGCCACGCTGCCGGCCAACGACTTCCCCTCGGTGGACGAGGTCGAGGCCAACGAGCGGATCAGCGTGCCGGAAGCCGCGCTCAAGGAGTTGATCGAGCGCACCGCTTTCGCCATGGCCCAGCAGGACGTGCGCTACTACCTCAACGGCCTGCTGTTCGACCTGCGCGAGCAGACCCTGCGCTGTGTGGCCACCGATGGCCACCGCCTGGCCCTGTGCGAGGCGCCGCTGGAACAGCCGGTCGTGGCCAAGCGCCAGATCATCGTCCCGCGCAAGGGCGTGATGGAACTGCAGCGCCTGCTGGAGGGCGGTGACCGGACCCTGGAGCTGGAGATAGGCCGCAGCCACATCCGGGTCAAGCGCGACGACGTCGGTTTCACCTCCAAGCTGATCGACGGTCGCTTCCCGGACTACGAGGCGGTGATCCCGATCGGCGCCGAGAAGGAAGTGAAGGTGGACCGCGAGGTGCTGCGCGCCGCCCTGCAGCGTGCGGCGATCCTGTCCAACGAGAAGTACCGGGGCGTGCGCATCGAGATCTCGCCGGGCCAGCTGCGCATCAACGCGCACAACCCGGAACAGGAGGAGGCGCAGGAGGAGGTCGAGGCCGATACCCGCGTGGACGGGCTGGCCATCGGCTTCAACGTCAACTACCTGCTGGACGCGCTGGGTGCGCTGCGCGACGAGCACGTGGTGCTGGCGCTGCGCGACGCCAACTCCTCGTCGCTGATCCGCGAGGCGGGCAGCGAGCGCTGCCGCCACGTGGTGATGCCGCTGCGGCTCTGACCCGGGTGGATCCGCAACCGACCATGTTCCACGTGGAACGCCACCGACGCCCGGCCCCGGCCGGGCGTCGTGCTGTCGGGGAGGGCACGCCATGCGCGTGACCCGCCTGGTCCTGCGCGACCTGCGCCGCTTCCAGGCGGCCGAGCTGGAGCCGGCGCCGGGCCTGAACCTGCTGACCGGGGCCAACGGTGCCGGCAAGACCAGCGTGCTGGAGGCCCTGCACCTGATGGCCTACGGCCGCAGCTTCCGCGGGCGGGTGCGCGATGGCCTGGTCCGCGACGGGGCCGAGGCCCTGGAAGTGTTCGTCGAGTGGGAACAGACCGATGCCGGCGGCGGCACCCGGCGCCGGCGCGGCGGCCTGCGCCACGGCGGCCAGGCCTGGACCGGGCGCCTGGACGGCGCGGACGTGGCCCACCTGGCCGAGTTGTGTGCCGCGTTGGCGGTGGTGACCTTCGAGCCGGGCAGCCACGCCCTCGTCAGCGGCGGCGCGGAACACCGCCGCCGCTACCTCGACTGGGGGTTGTTCCACGTGGAACCGGACTTCCTGCCGGTGTGGCGCCGCTACGCCCGGGCGCTGAAGCAGCGCAACGCCCTGCTCAAGTCCGGCGGCGGCCACGCGCAGCTGGAGGCCTGGGACCGCGAGCTGGCCGAGGCGGGGGAGGCGCTGTCCCTGCACCGCGAACGCTACCTGGGCGACCTGGCCGCGCGGGCGGTGGCGATCCTGGGCCGGCTGACCGACGGTCTCGCCCTGGCCGGGGTGGAGTTCCAGCCCGGCTGGCGCCGCCAGGAGCTGTCCCTGGCCGACGCGCTGTTGCTGGCCCGCCAGCGCGACCGGCTGGCCGGGCACACCTCGGTGGGCCCGCACCGGGCCGACTGGCGCCTGCTCCTGCCCGGGCTGCCCGGCCGCGAGGCGCTCTCCCGCGGCCAGGCCAAGCTGGCGGCACTGGCCATGCTGCTGGCCCAGGCCGAGGACTACGCCGCCCGCCAGGGGCAGTGGCCGGTGGTGGCTCTGGACGACCTGCCTTCGGAGCTGGATCGTACCCACCAGCGCCGGGTGCTGGACCACCTGCTGGCGCAGCCGGACGTGCAGCTGTTCGTCACCGCCACCGAACCGCCGCCGGCGGTGCTGGAAGCCGGGCTGGCGGCGCGCGTGTTCCACGTGGAACAGGGCCGCATCGGGCCCTGAATCCCCCTGCGCCCCCGCGCCCGGCGGGGTGGGGGTGCCGGCTGGTATAATCGACTGTCACCCCATGGCCATGGTGACCGCGTCCCCCGTCGGGCGCGCGGCACGGGCTCCGATCGCGGCGAAGGCATGAGCGAGCACATCCCGAGTTCCACCCCCGGCAACGATTCCTACGACTCCAGCAAGATCACCGTGCTGCGCGGCCTGGAGGCGGTGCGCAAACGGCCGGGCATGTACATCGGCGACGTGCACGATGGCACCGGCCTGCACCACATGGTGTTCGAGGTCGTGGACAACTCCGTGGACGAGGCCCTGGCCGGCTACGCCGACGAGATCGTGGTGCGGATCCTGCAGGACGGCTCGGTGTCGGTCACCGACAACGGCCGCGGCATCCCGGTGGACATCCACAAGGAGGAGGGGCGCTCGGCCGCCGAGGTGATCCTCACCGTGCTGCACGCCGGCGGCAAGTTCGACGACAACGCCTACAAGGTCTCCGGCGGCCTGCACGGCGTGGGCGTGTCGGTGGTCAATGCCCTGTCCGAGCACCTGTGGCTGGACATTTGGCGCGACGGCTACCACTGGCAGCAGGAGTATGCCCTGGGTGAGCCGCTGTACCCGCTGCGCCGCCTGGAGGCGTCCGAGCGCCGCGGCACCCAGCTGCGGTTCAAGCCGGCCGCCTCGATCTTCAGCGACGTGGAGTTCCACTACGAGGTGCTGGCGCGCCGCCTGCGCGAGCTCTCGTTCCTCAACTCCGGCGTCAAGATCACCCTGGTCGACGAGCGCGGCGAGGGCCGCCAGGACGTGTTCCAGTACGAAGGCGGCATCCGCAGCTTCGTCGAGCACCTGGCCCAGCTGAAGACCCCGCTGCACCCGAGCGTGATCTCGGTCAGCGGCGAATACAACGGCATCGTGGTGGAAGTCGCCCTGCAGTGGACCGACGCCTACCAGGAAACGATGTTCTGCTTCACCAACAACATCCCGCAGAAGGACGGCGGCACCCATCTGGCCGGCTTCCGCGCGGCGCTGACCCGCACCCTCAGCAACTACATCGAGCAGAACGGCCTGGCCAGGCAGGCCAAGATCAACCTCTCGGGCGACGACATGCGCGAGGGCCTGATCGCGGTGCTGTCGGTCAAGGTGCCCGACCCGAGCTTCTCCAGCCAGACCAAGGAGAAGCTGGTCAGCTCCGAGGTCAAGCCGGCGGTGGAGAACGTGTTCGGCGCGCGCCTGGAGGAGTTCTTGCAGGAGCACCCGCAGGAGGCCCGCGCCATCGCCGAGAAGGTGGTGGACGCGGCCCGCGCCCGCGAGGCCGCGCGCAAGGCGCGCGAGCTGACCCGCCGCAAGGGCGCGCTGGACATCGCCGGCCTGCCGGGCAAGCTGGCCGACTGCCAGGAAAAGGACCCTGCTCTTTCTGAACTGTTCATCGTTGAGGGTGACTCCGCCGGCGGCTCGGCCAAGCAGGGCCGCAACCGCCGCAACCAGGCGGTGCTGCCGTTGCGCGGCAAGATCCTCAACGTCGAGCGCGCCCGCTTCGACCGCATGCTCTCCTCGGCGGAGGTCGGCACCCTGATCACCGCGCTGGGCACCGGCATCGGCAAGGACGAGTACAACCCGGACAAGCTGCGGTACCACCGCATCATCATCATGACCGACGCGGACGTGGACGGCTCCCACATCCGCACCCTGCTGCTGACCTTCTTCTACCGGCAGATGCCGGAGCTGATCGAGCGCGGCCACGTCTACATCGGCCTGCCGCCGCTGTACAAGGTCAAGCAGGGCAAGACCGAGCTGTACCTGAAGGACGACGCGGCGCTGAACGCCTACCTGGCCAGCAGCGCGGTGGAGGGGGCGGCCCTGGTGCCGGCCGAGGGCGAGCCGCCGATCACCGGCGAGTTCCTGGAGAAGCTGCTGCTGGCCTACGCCGCCGCGCGCGAGGCCATCGCCCGCAACAGCCACCGCTTCGACCCGCACCTGCTCGAGGCGCTGATCGACTTCACCCCGCTGGACGCCGCACACCTGCAGAGCGAGGCGGGCGCCAAGGCCCTGGAGGCCCTGGAGGCGCGCCTGAACCGCGGCAGCCTGGGCAGCCCGCGCTTCTCGCTGAAGCTGGTGCCCGGCAGTGAGGGCCAGCCGGCGGCGCTGAACGTGGTGCGCCGGCACATGGGCGAGGAGCGCCAGTACCTGCTGCCGCTGTCGGTGTTCGAATCCGGCGAACTGCGCCCGCTGCACGAGGCGGCGGCGCTGCTGCACGGCCTGGTCCGCGAGGGCGCGCAGGTGGTCCGCGGCGGCCGCTCGCAGGTGGTGACCAGCTTCGCCCAGGCGCAGGCCTGGCTGATGGAGGAGGCCAAGAAGGGCCGCCAGATCCAGCGCTTCAAGGGCCTGGGCGAAATGAACCCCGAGCAGCTGTGGGAGACCACGGTCAACCCGGACACCCGCCGCCTGCTGCGCGTGCGCATCGAGGACGCGGTGGCCGCCGACCAGATCTTCAGCACGCTGATGGGCGACGTGGTCGAACCGCGCCGCGAGTTCATCGAGAACAACGCGCTCAAGGTCGCCAACCTGGATGTCTGACGCCGCTCCGGGGCTGCCGCCGGCGATGCCGGCGACCGGTCCGGCCGCGGCGCCGCGGCCGGTGGGACCGCTGCTGGCCGGCTTTGTCCTGGACTGGGCGGTGGCCATGGTCCTGCTGGTGGTGGTCTCGGCCGGGGTGGCCACGGCCTGGATGGTGGCCCGCACCCTGGCCGGCGTGGCCCCGACCGGCGAGCTGGATCCGATGGGCCAGCTGCTGGCGGCCATGGCCGGGGTGCTGGTGCCCGCGCTGGCCCTGTACTTCTGGCGCCGCCGCGCCGACGCCGGCGAGTGCCTGCGTTCGCGCCAGGCGGCCGCGCGGCCGCGCACCTGGCTGCTGAGCCTGCTGGTCGGCGCCGGCTGCTTCGGTTTCGCCACCGGCTTCTCGGCGCTGGCCTCGGCGCTGGGCCTGGAGCCGGTGCCCAGCAACCTGAGCGTGGTCGAGGCCGGCTGGCAGCGCTGGCCGGTGTTCCTGGTCCTGTTCGCGGTGCTGCTGGCGCCGGCCTACGAGGAACTGCTGTTCCGGCGCGTGCTGTTCGGTCGCTTCCTCGCCGGCGGCCGGCCCTGGCTGGGCCTGCTGCTCAGCAGCCTGGCCTTCGCCCTGGTGCACGAGCCGCCCGGCCTGACCGCCAACGGTCTGGCCGGGATGCTGCAGCTGTGGCTGGTCTACGGCGTGCTCGGCGCGGCCTTCGCCTGGGTGTACTGGCGCACCGGCACCCTGTGGGCGGCGCTGGCGGCGCATGCGCTGAACAACGCGCTGGCGCTGGGCTCGTTCCTGGCGGGGGCCGCTTGACGAAAAGTTAAGCCCGTCGCGACGAAACTCGTATACCCCGATCCGGGAACGGACCGACCCTATGAAACCCTGGATGCTGGCGGCGGCCATCGCGATGCTGGTGGCGGCCTGTGCCACGGCCACCTCGCCGACCGGTCGCAAGCAGTACCTGTCGTACTCGGACGACCAGCTCAACCAGATGGGTGCGCAGGCCTTCACCCAGATGAAGGCCAAGCAGACCGTCGCCACCGACGCCGGACAGAACGCCTATGTGCAGTGCGTGGTCCGCGCGCTGGTGCCGCACCTGCCGGAGGAGTGGCGGGGCCTGCAGTGGGAGACGGCGGTGTTCGTGGACGACGAGCCCAACGCCTTCGCCCTGCCCGGCGGCAAGGTCGGCGTGAACAGCGGCATGTTCAAGGTCGCGAAGAACCAGGACCAGCTGGCGGCGGTGATCGGCCACGAGATCGGGCACGTGTACGCGCGCCATTCCAACGAGCGCATCACCCGGCAGAGCATGGCCTCCACCGGCCTGGCGGTGGTCGGTGCGCTGGCCGGCAGCCGCTACGGCCAGTCCGGTGCCGACCTGGTCACCCAGGGCGGCAGCATGGTGGCGCAGCTGGGCCTGCTGCTGCCGTTCTCGCGCGTGCAGGAGACCGAGGCCGACGAGATCGGCCAGCGCCTGATGGCCGAGGCCGGCTTCGACCCGGCCGAGGCGGTGGCGCTGTGGCAGAACATGATCGCCACCAGCGCCGGCCGCAGCCCCGAGTGGCTGTCCACCCACCCCGATCCGCAGAACCGCATCCGTGCGCTGCAGCAGCGCGTTCCCGCGCTGCAGGCGGTACGCGACGCGGCCCGACAGGCGGGTCGGATACCGCGGTGCAGCAACTGACGCCCTGCCGAACCAACCGTTTCCGTATGGTGGCCGGTTCTGATAGCGTTGCCGGTCCGATTCCTGACGCCGTGGCCGGAAGACCGGCCCGACAAGAGGTGAGCCCGATGAAATTCCGCAAGCAAGCCGTCCTGTCCCTGTTCATCGCCGCCGCGCTCGGTGGCGTGGTAGTGACGGACGCCACCGCGCAGACGCGCTCCAGCGGCCGGAAGGCGGAGAAGGCGCAGGTGATGTTCCCCGAGGCCACGCGCCAGGAGCCGGGGGTCAAGGCATCGGCCAAGCTCGGCCGCAAGCTGCAGAAGCTGATCGACGTCTACAACAAGGACGACCACGAGCAGACCCGCGCCCTGGCCGACGAGATCCTGGCCACCGACGGGGCGAACGAGTACGACAAGTCGCTGGCCGCGCAGCTGGCCTCGCAGGCCGCCTACAGCCTCGACGACACCGCCGCCGCCAAGGACTACCTGCGGCAGGCGCTGGAGTTCAACGGCCTGGACAACAACGGCCACTACCAGTCGATGCTGATGCTGGCCCAGCTGCAGCTGGCCGACGACGAGCTGCAGGAAGGCCTGGCCACCCTGGACCGCTACCTGGCCGAGACCAGGTCGACCCGTCCGGAGGATCTGGTGATCAAGGGCCAGGCCCTGTACCAGATGGAGCGCTACCAGGAGGCCATCGCCCCGCTGAAGCAGGCGGTGGAATCCACGCCCGAGCCGCGCGACACCTGGGTGCAGCTGCTGATGGCCACCTACGCCGAGGCCGGCCAGAGCGCCGAGGCGATCCGCCTGGCCGAGCAGCTGGCGGCCAAGAACCCGGACGACAAGAAGGCGCAGACCAACCTGGCCACCGTCTACGCCCAGGCCGACCAGATGGACAAGGCTGCGGCCGTGCTGGAGAAGCTGCGCGCCGCCGGCCAGCTGACCGAGGAGCGCGAGTACCGCCAGCTCTACGTCACCTACGCCAACATGGACGGCCACGAGAAGGACGTCATCGAGGTGATCAACGACGGCCTGCAGAAGGGCATCCTCAAGCCCGACCACCAGACCTACCTGGCGCTGGCCCAGTCCTACTACTACAGCGACCAGATCCCGCAGGCCATCGAGAACTGGCAGAAGGCCGCCCCGCTGTCCAAGGACGGCGAGACCTACCTGAACCTGGCCCGCGTGCTGTGGCAGGAAGGCCGCATCCCCGAGGCCAAGCAGGCCGCCCAGCAGGCCCTGGCCAAGGGCGTGCGCAACCCGGAGGACGCCCGCAAGATCCTCAACCTGAAGTGAACAAAGTAATGGGCCGCGCCCTAGGCACAGGGCGGCGGTATTGTTATATGCTTGGCGGTTCATGCGGTGTTTACCGCGCGAACCGGGAACCCGCATCGGGCTCCAACCCCCCCAAAGAGCCACTGGCGCATGTCTGAACAACTGGTCGTCCACAGGAAATACGAAGAAGCCGAGGACAGCGGACTCAGCTGGCCGCGCATCATCGGCATCGCGTTCGTCATCGCGTTGCACCTGGCGGCCCTGATGCTGCTGCTGATCCCCGCCGTCGCGCCAAAGGCGGAGGTGGAGCAGGAACGCACCATCCTGGTCACGCTGGTAGACGCCCCGCCGCCGCCGCCGCCCTGCCTTTCGCCGAAACCGCGCCGCA
>NZ_PDWK01000084.1 GCF_010093135.1 Pseudoxanthomonas taiwanensis
GGCCAGCCTGGAACTGCACGGAATTGATGCTCATGACGCCACCTCGTCGCCTTCAGGTGGCCGTATGCTCGGCGGTGGGCGACGCACATCCTGCGACTGGCGGCTGAGGGTCGGGGCTAATCAGGAAGCAGAAAGCCCCGGCAGGCCGGGGCTTTTCCGTGTCCGGGGGCGGCGGGCGCCGGGTGGCGCCCGCCGTGCCGGTCAGCAGCAGCCGTGGCCGCCGTGCTGCTCGCCGCCGGCCACCGCGGCCACGCCGGTGGTCTGGCCGCGCACGCTGGCCAGGTAGTGCTCGGCGATCACGTGCGATACGCACTGGGTCACGCGCTTGCCCATCGGGATGTGCAGGAATTCGTTGGGGCCATGCGCGTTGGAGTGCGGGCCCAGCACGCCGGTGATCATGAACTGCGCGCCCGGGAACTTCTCGCCGAGCATGCCCATGAACGGGATCGAGCCGCCTTCGCCCATGTACATGGCCGGCTTGCCGAACGCGGCCTGCGAGGCGGCCTCGATGGCCTGGGTCAGCCAGGGCGACTGCGCCGGCGCGTTCCAGCCGCTGGACGCCTTCTCCAGCTCCAGCTCGACGTGGGCGCCGTTGGGCGGGTCCTTCAGCAGCACGTCCTTGAGCAGTTCGCCGGCCTTCTTCCCGTCCAGGGTCGGCGGCAGGCGCAGCGACAGCTTCACCGAGGTGTACGGGCGCAGCACGTTGCCGGCCGAGGCCAGCGGCGGCATGCCGTCCACGCCGGTCACCGACAGCGCCGGGCGCCAGGTGCGGTTGAGCACCAGCTCGACCAGGTCGTCCGACATCGGGCTCATGCCGTCCAGGAACGGGAACTTGGCGTACACGTCCTTGCCCAGCACCTCGGCCACCTTGCGCGCCTGCTCGACGCGCTCGGCCGGGATCTCCACGTGCAGGCCCTCGACGATGATGCGGCCGGTGGCCTCGTCCTCCAGGCGCGAGAGCAGCTGGCGCAGCAGGCGGAAGCTGGAGGGCACCACGCCGGAGGCGTCGCCCGAGTGCACGCCCTCGTGCAGCACCTTCACCGTCAGGTTGCCGCCGGCCAGGCCGCGCAGCGAGGTGGTGCACCACAGCTGTTCGTAGTTGCCGCAGCCGGAGTCCAGGCACACCACCAGCGAGGGCTTGCCGATGCGCGGGGCCAGGTGGTCCACGTAGGCCGGCAGGTCGTAGCTGCCGGATTCCTCGCAGGCCTCGATCAGCAGCACGCAGCGGGCATGCGGCACGCCCTGTTCCTGCAGCGCCTGGATCGCGGCCAGCGAGCCGAAGATGGCGTAGCCGTCGTCGGCACCGCCGCGGCCGTACAGCTTGTCGCCGCGCAGGACCGGCTTCCACGGACCCAGGTCCGGATCCCAGCCGGTCATCTCCGGCTGCTTGTCCAGGTGGCCGTAGAGCAGCACGGTGTCGTCGCCCGAATCCGGGCCGGTGGCCGGGACCTCGCAGTAGATCAGCGGGGTGCGGCCGGGCAGGCGCACCACCTCGACCTGCAGGCCGGGGATCGGCTGCGCGCGGGCCCACGACTCCATCAGCCGCACCGCGGCGTCCATGTGGCCGTTGGCCTCCCAGTCGCGGTCGAACATCGGCGACTTGTTGGGGATGCGGATGTACTCGACCAGCTGCGGAACGATGTCGTCGTCCCACTTCTGGCCGATGTAGGCCTGGGCGCGTGCCGGATCGAGCCGGGTGATGTCCATGGATTGCTCCGGAAAGGGAAAAGGGTTGACGTGCATTTTACGCCCGCGTCTGTAGGAAATTCCCTACACGCGCTTGGGGAGTTGCCCTGCTGTTCGGATGCGTTCATGGCGATACCTTGTCGCCATGTGGCGCGGATGATTGGCCGCACCGGGGCGCTTGGCAGGAGGCCGGGTCCCGGTGATCCAACCACCAAGCCACAAGGAGTGTTGCCATGAAGCCGTTTTCGGTTCTGTGGAAGGCGCTGGCACTGGGCGCGCTGCTGTTGGCCGGCTCCGCGATCGCCGCGGACAAGGTCGACATCAACACCGCCGATGCCGCCCAGCTGGAAAAGGTCCTGGTCGGCATCGGACCTGCGAAGGCGGAAGCGATCGTCCAGTACCGCAAGGCCAACGGGTCCTTCAAGAGCGTCGACGAGCTGGCGCTGGTCAAGGGTATCGGCCTGAAGACAGTGGAGCGCAACCGGGATCTCATCACGGTCGGGCCGGCCAAGGCCGCCCCGCAGGCCAGGCCTGCGCAAGCCGCCGCCCAGGCGAAGGCGCCAGTGGCGCGCCGCTGATGGGCCGGGACGCCGCCGCGGCGCTGGGGGGCGCCGCGGCGGCCGTCCGGGGGCCATGCCCGCGGCCGGAGGCCCGGGCCAGGACGACCGGATCGGAGCCGGTGGATGCAGGACGCATCGCCGGCACCTGCTGGAGCAGGAGGCACAGGGGAGGCAGGGAGCCGACAGGGATGTAACCCGTCGCCCGGCGTCGCACAGGACGTGCAGCCGGGCGACGCCATTTCCGGGCCGCGCGCGCGCTCCGTCCTGCCGGCTGCGGCACAATGACCGGATGCTCACCGGTCCGATGCGGCACATCCCTTCCTGCGAGTACCGGCGCCAGCCCTGGCGCAACGGCGCCGGCTGGACGCGCGAGATCCTCGTCCTGCCGGACGGCCCGGACTGGAGCCTGCGCCTGTCCATCGCCGAGTTCGGCGAGCCGTCGGCCTATTCGAGCTTCGCCGGGGTGGAGCGTGAGCAGCTGCTGCTGTCCGGCGGCGGCCTGCGCCTGGACTTCGGCGATGGCCGCCGCCAGGACCTGCTGCCGCCGCACGGGCGCGTCCGCTTCACCGGCGAGCAGGCGTCCGCGGCCGCGCCGCTGGAAGGCCCGGTGCAGGTGTTCAACCTGATGTGGCGGCCGCAGGCGGTGGAGGCGCGGTTGCTGCACCGGCCGCTGGTGGGAGGCATGTACTGCTTCGTCGGCGCGGCCACGGCCTGGGCCGTGCACGTGATCGGCGGCAGCGCGCACGTGTCCGGCCAGGAAGGCCGCTGCATGCTGGAGGCCGGCGACACTGCCTGGCTGCCCGGCGGCGCCGGGCAGCGGCGCTACGCCATCGACGGCGCCGGAGAGATCGTGCTGGTGCGCGTGGACCGCGCCGGCGCCGGCATGGCGCCGGCCCTGGACGGGCCGGCCGGCGTGGACGGGGCGGCTCAGTAGACGTCGCGGCGGGAGCGGCCCTCGGCGCGCAGCGCGTCGCGCAGCGCCGCGCCCAGCACCTCGGCCAGCACCGCGTCCACCGCAGGGGCCATGCCCTCGGCGCTGCCGCACACCAGGATGTGGGCGCCCTCGGCGACCCAGGCGCGCAGCGTGTCGGCGGCCCCGCGCAGGCGGTCCTGCACGTAGACCTTGCGGCCCGCCGCGCCGTCGCGCGAGAAGGCCAGGTCCAGGCGCTGCAGCCAGCCCTGCGCCTGCCAGGCGCGTACCTCCTCGCCGAAGAAGAAATCGCAGGCGGCCTGGCGCTCGCCGAACAGCAGCCAGTTGCGGCGTGCGCCGGCGGCGATGCGCGCACGCAGGTGCGCGCGCAGGCCGGCCATGCCGGTGCCGTTGCCGACCAGCACCAGCGGCGCGCCGGGCGGCGGCGGGTGGAAGCCGGGATTGGCGCGCAGGCGCAGGTCGACGGCCTGCCCGGGTTCGGCGTACTGGCACAGCCAGCCGCTGCCCAGGCCGGGGCTGCCGTCGGGCTGGTGCATCAGCCGCACCAGCAGGCGCAGGCCGCCTTCCTCCGGGATCGAGGCAATGGAGTATTCGCGGTGCGGCAGCGGCTGCAGGCGCGCGGCCAGGGCCTGGGCATCCAGCCCGGCCAGGCTGTCCGCGGCCGGCCGCCGCGAGCGCGCCAGCAGCGCGACCAGGGGCAGGGTGGGGCCGCCGGCGTTCACCGGCGTGTTGCCGTCCAGACCCAGCGCCTCGAGCAGTTCCCGCCCCCGCTCCGGCGGCTGGCACGGGCCGATCTCGGCGATGTCGCCGGCCTGCCAGGCCGGCAGTGCGCCTTCGGCAGGGCGCAGCAGCAGGGTGTAGGCCGGCCCGCCCTGGCTGCCGGGATTGAGCAGGGTGCGTTCGACCAGCCGCCAAGGTTCGTAGGCCGGCGGGGCCCAGTCCGGCAGGTCGTCGCGGCCGGCGATCCGGCCCAGTTCGTACTGCCAATGGCGCAGTGCCGCGGGATCGGCGTTGTCCACCTCCACCCGGTCGAACAGCGCCTGTGCGCCGCAGGCGCGCAGCCAGCCGTCCAGGCGCCGGCCGAAGCCGCAGAAGTCGGCGTAGCTGCGGTCGCCCAGCGCCAGCAGGGCATAGCGCAGGTGGCCCAGGTCGGGGCGGGCGGCCATGGTCCGGTGCAGGAAGCGCAGGGCGTGGTCGGGCGGGTCGCCCTCGCCGGTGGTGCTGGCCACGAACAGCGCCTGGCCGGCGGCGGCCAGGCGTTCCGGATCTACCTCTTCCAGCGGCAGCACCAGCACCTGGCGGCCGCCGGCGCGCAGCGCCTGCGCGCTGCGTTCGGCCAGGCCGCGGGCAAAGCCGGTCTGGCTGGCCCAGGCCACCAGCAGCGGCGTCGGGCTTCCGGCCGGCAGTGGCGGGGTTGCAGCGGTCCGGCGCCGCCACAGGAAGGGCAGGGCGAAGGCCAGATAGGCGACGGCCACCGCCGCCGCCAGCCAGCGGCGCGAGGGCCGCGGCGCGGCCGGCCACCAGTCCCCGCCGTGCAGTGGCAGCAGGGCGAAGGCCGCCAGCAGCAGCAGCGCCGCCACCGCGAGGTTGCCGGCCGGCGCCCAGGTGCCGGCACGTGGGGGTGAGGCGCCGCTCATGCCGCCAGGTACGCCTCGAAGGCGGGCGTCATCGCCTCGCGCAGCCGTGTGCCATCGCGCACCACGAAGCGCGCCGCCATGTCCCGCGCCCGGGCGAAGGCCAGGCCTTCGTCCGGGCCCATCACGGTCAGCGCGGTGGCCCAGGCGTCGGCGTGCATGGCCTCGGCGGCCACCACGGTCACGGCCGCGGCGGCGCCGGGCACCGGCGCGCCCAGGCGCGGGTCGAAGGTGTGGGTATACCAGGTGCCGTCCTGCTCGAAACGGTGCCAGCGGTCGCCGGAGGTGGCCACGGCCGCGTCCGCCAGCGCCAGGACGCGTGGCGGCAGCACGTCGGCCGAGGCGGCCTCGTCGAAGCCGGTCTCCACCAGCACGCGCCACGGCTGGCCGTCGGGGCGCCGGCCCAGACAGCGGATCTCGCCGCCCACCTCCACCAGTGCGGAGGCCAGGCCGGCCGCGAGCAGGTGCGCGGCCACCGCGTCGGCGCCGTAGCCCTTGGCGATGGCCGACAGGTCCAGCTGCAGGCTGCCCGGCTGCAGCAGTTCGCGGCCGCCGGCGCGGCGCTGCAGGCGCTGCCAGCCGGTGCGCCCGCGCGCGTGCTCGATTTCCGCAGGATCGGGCACGCGGCGTGGGGTGCCGGCGCTGCCGAAGCCCCACAGGTCCACCAGCGGCCCGACGGTTGGATCGAACGCGCCGCCGCTTTCGCGCGCCACGGCGATGGCCGCGTCCAGCACCCGGGCGAAGGCCTCCGGCAGCGCCTGCCAGCTGCCGGCCGGGGCGCGCCGGTAGCGGCTGATGTCCGAGGCCGGCTCCCACGGGCTCATCTGCGCCACCACCGCGTCCAGCTCGGCCTGGATGCCGGCGTGCAGCGCGTGCAGGTCGGCGCCGGCGGGTGCGGCCAGGCGCACGCTCCAGGTCGTTCCCATGGTCTGGCCGCCGAGGGTGGCCAGGGCCGCGGCGGTGGCGCCGGCCTGCATCGCGTCGCGCCCGGTTACTGCGGCAGCACTTCCAGGGTGGCCACGTACAGCAGGCGACGCTTGCTGGCCTGCGGCACGCGGGTCTTGCCGTCCTCGGTGGACACCTCCAGCCAGTAGCGGCCGGCCTGCGGGAAGGTGATGGCGAGGCTGCCATCCGCGGCGCTGGTGACCCGGATCTCCTCCTGGGCGTTGCGGTAGCGGGTCCCGCCGCGGACCACCTCGACCTCGAGCCCGGCGGCCGGCTGGCCATCCACGTGCAGGACGAACTTCGCCTCCTCGCCGGCGAACAGGTCGTTCGGATGGGTCACCGGCACCAGCTCCAGCCCCTCGCCCAGCGCCCGGACCTCGGTCGGGCGGCCGTTGGTGACGAAGGTCTCCACGCGGCCGAAGGTCTCGGTGACCTGCACGTTCTTCGCGTCGGCCGGAATCTTCGCCGCCAGCTCCTCGGGCCGGGCATTGCGCAGGAAGCCGCCGCGCGGCGCGCCCGGGCCGGTGACCGGCTTGCCCTCGGCCTGGGCCCTGGCCTTGGCGGCCAGGCTCTCGGCGGTGTCCCAGCTGGCCGACACGCCACGGTTGACGCTGGCGATGCGGTAGGTGCCTTCCTGCTCCAGATGCAGGTCGAAGGTGCTGCGGTACTTGCCGGTGGAGGCGTTCTGCAGCGGCACCAGGCTGCCGTCCGGGGCGATGGCGACCACGTTGTCCAGGCGCATGGGCACGTGGTCGGGGAAGAACAGCTGGTTGGACACGGCGGCGTCGAAGGTCACCCACACGTCCTGGCCGGCGACGGTGGCCTGCGAGGGCACCAGCCACTGCTTGTGCGCGGCGGCGGAGAAGGGAAGCGCCAGCGCCAAGGCGACGACGAATGCGTGCTTCTTCATGGAATGCTCCTCGGGGCGGGTTACTTGACCGACAGGCTGACCGTGCCCAGCTCGCTGGCGCCCTGCGCCTCGCCGGACTGCGGTTTGCCGTTCCAGGCGAAGGGGATCTTGAGCAGCTCGCGGCCGCCGACCTCGCGCGCGGCCTCCACCACCAGGGTGTATTCGCCCGGCGGCAGCGTGCCCAGCTGCGGATGGCGCTCGTCGAACTTCAGCACGTGCCGGCCGGCCGGGCGGGTGGGGCCGGTGACGCCGTCCACCGGCAGGTCCAGGTTGCGGCCGGACCTGCGCCACCACTGGCGCAGGTCCGGCAGCCACTTGGTGCCGTGGCCCTCGGCGGTGTCCTTCTGCATGTACCAGACGGCCAGGTTGGCGGCCACCTTCTGGTCGGCGCCCTCCAGCCAGATCGCCACGTAGGGGCGGTGGTACTCGGCCACGTTGAGCTTGGGGATCTCCACCTCGACCTGCAGCTCGGCCGCGGCGGCGGGAAGGGTCAGCAGGCCGGAGATCGCGAAGAACAGCTTGGCGCGCATGGAAGCCTCTCAGTGGATGAACAGCAGGGCCAGCAGCAGGGGCACGACCAGGCCCAGGCCGACCAGCGGCCAGGTCAGGCGGCGCTGCCGCGCGTGCAGGTGCAGCAGGAACAGGCCGGTGACGCAGAACACCAGGCAGGCGATGGCGAACACGTCGATGAACCAGCCCCAGGCCGGACCGGTGTTGCGACCCTTGTGCAGGTCGTTGAGGTAGGCGATCCAGCCGCGGTCGGTGCGTTCGTACTCCACCGCGCCGGTCCCGCGGTCGATGCTCAGCCAGGCGTCGGCACCGGGCGCCGGCATGGACACGTAGGCCTCCTCCGGCGACCATTCGGCGACGCGCCGTCCCAGTGGCACGTCCAGCGCCTCCGCCAGCCAGTGCGCCACCTCCGCCGGAAGCGGCGCCTCGCCTTCCTCCGGCGCCTGGCGCAACGCCTCCAGGAGCGGTGCCGGCAGTTCCAGGGTGCGGTTGTCCACCTCCGGCGTGGCGGAGATGCGCGCGGCATGGTTGAGGGTGATGCCGGTGGCGGTGAACAGCAGCATGCCCACCAGGCACACGGCCGAGCTGATCCAGTGCCACTGGTGCAGCGTGCGCAGCCAGAAGCCGCGCCGGCGCTGGGCGGTGACGGGATCGTCGCGGGTCGGGTTGGCCGGCACGGGCTCGCGCAAGTTCGGAAGGGTCCGCGATTATAGCGGCGGTTGAGAACGGTTCTCAGTTCTTGGCGCGCCTGCGCCCGAACGGTTGGCCGCCCGGGCGCCGGCGGGGATCAGAACTGCAGGTTCAGGCTCACCCAGACGCTGCGTGCCTTGTCCTTGTTGTTGTAGTCGTCCAGGTACAGGACCTCGTCGGTGCCGTCCTCGTACACGCCGTCGCCATCGAGGTCGCGGAACTCGGTGGCGTAGGTGGTGAAGTCGCGGTCCAGCAGGTTGTTGATGCGCGCGTTGACCGTCAGGTTGTCGCTGATCCGGTACGAGCCGCCCAGGTGCAGCACGGTGTAGTCGCGGAAATACAGCGGCTGGCCGGTGATGGCGTGCAGACCGCGGTAGCGCTTGGCCCTCGACTCGGCGGCCAGGAACAGGTCCAGGCGGTCGGAGGCCTGCCACTCGAAAGTGGCGTTGGCCATGTGCCTGGCGCTCTGGCCCAGCGGCAGCCCGGCCTGGGCGCCGCTGCGCTGCTCGCTGTCGGTGTACGTGTAGTTGCCGCGCAGGGCGAAGGCCGGGCCGATCTGCCAGCGTCCGGCCAGCTCCGCGCCCTGGATCACCACCTTGTCGATGTTCACCGTGCGCGTGCTGTTGGCGTAGCCCAGCTCGGCGTACTGGCCGGTGCCGGCGCAGGCCAGGGCCAGGCCCGGGCCGCACGGCTGCGAGGCGATCTTGTCGTCGAAGGTGTTGCGGAACACCGTGGCGTTGAAGTTGTGCCCGTCCGGGTGCTGCCAGTACACCGCCAGCTCGTAGGTGGTGCTGGTCTCCGGCTGGAGGTCCGGGTTGCCGAACATGGGCGAGGTGCCCTGCCCGCCGAAGCCGACCACGCCGTCGTACAGCTGGGTGGTCTTGGGCGTCTTGAAGCCGGTGCTGGCGCCACCCTTCAGGGTCCAGGTGTCGCTGAGGGTGTAGACCGCGTACAGGCGCGGGCTGACGTGGCTGCCGAACACCTCGTGGTCGTCGTAGCGGATGCCGCCGGTCAGCGCCAGCGCCTCCACCGGCTTCCAGGTGTCCTCGGCGAACAGGGAGTACATGTTGTGCTCCTGCTTGCCGCCGGGGCGCCCGGCCTCCATGCCGAACACGCCGTCGGTCAGCTCGCCGCGCACCACCTGCGCGCCGACCACCGCCACGTGCTCGCCGCCGGCCTGGAACGGGATGTCCAGCTTGGCGTCCAGGGTGTACTGGGCGCTTTCCAGGGTGCGCCGCGGCCGCGGGAGGAAAGCCAGCAGGCGCTGGTATTCCTCCTCCGTGAGGTGGGCCTGCATGATCGCCAGCTTCTGCGCCTCGGACTGGTTGTTCCAGGCGTTGGCGTTGCGGAAGCCGATCGCCGCGCCGGGAGCGCAGTAGCCGCTGCCGCCCACGCTGCCGCCCATGCGGGTGCAGGCCGCGTTCCACAGCTGCTGCAGCTGCTGGCGCTCGGCCACGGTGAAGGGCAGGGTGCGGCCCGCGTTGTCGGTCTCCACGTAGGCCAGCGAGACCTGGCTGTTGCCGAAGGCCCAGCTGCCCTCGTGGGTGATGGCCCAGCTGTCGCGGGTGAATTCCTGGGTGGGCGCGTAGCCGGCGCGCGGCTCGATGCGGCCGTTGTTGCCGATGCGCAGCATGGCGCCGTGGTTGTCCACGGTGCCGACCGGGTATTCCTCCACGCCCTCGTCGTTGATGCGGATGCGGTTGTCGTACTCCTGGCGCGAGGTGTCCAGGTCCAGGGTCAGGCTTTGCCGCCCGGTGGGCGTCCAGGTGAGGCTGATGCCGCCGGCCCTGTTGGTGTTGTCCACGGTCTTGCCGCCGCCGCCGAAGCCCAGGGCGCGGCTGTGCGCCTCGCCGGCCGGGTCGGTGACGTCGCCGTACACCGGGTTGGAGGCCTGGCGCCGGTAGCGGCTGCCGCGCACCGCCAGGTCCAGCTTGCCGCGGACCAGCGGGCCGGTGAGGTTGAAGTCGGCGGTGCTGTCGTCGCCGTAGGCGTCGTCGGTCTCGAAGCTGCGCCCCAGGGTCAGCGAGCCGGCCCAGGCGTCCAGGCTCTTGCGGGTGATGATGTTGATCACCCCGCCCATGGCGTCGGCGCCGTACAGGGTGGACATCGGGCCGCGGATCACCTCGATGCGCTCGATCGCGTCCAGCGGCGGGATGTGGTTGAACTGGTTGCCGCCAAAGTTGTTGGGGTAGATGTCGCCGTGGTTGTTCTGGCGGCGGCCGTTGATGAGGATCAGGGTGTAGTCCGGCCCCATGCCGCGCATGGAGACGGTGCCCTGGCCGGTCTTGTCGCGGGTCTCGCCCACGTCCACGCCCTCCAGGTCGCGCACCGCGTCCAGCAGGGTGATGTAGGGGCGGCGGGCCAGGTCCTCGGGGGTGATGACGCTGATGCTGGCCGGTGCGTGGACGATCTTCTGCTCGAAGCCGGAGGCGGTNACGACGATGGCATCCAGATCGGTGGCCTCGGGGGCGGGGGCCGGTCCGGCCAGCATCAGCGTCATCACCCC
>NZ_PDWK01000085.1 GCF_010093135.1 Pseudoxanthomonas taiwanensis
AACCAATCTGGTCGAAGGCATCAACAACAAGATCAAGGTCATCAAGCGGGTGGCCTACGGCTACCGGGACGACGCCTACTTCTTCCTGAAGATCCGGGCGGCCTTCCCCGGACTTGGGTGAAGAACCCAAAAATTCTGGGGGGATTGGCTCTTTCCCCACCAATTCCGCGAGCGGCGCGCGGTCGCCATAGTCGAACGCAACAAGCGCGCACGTCCAATCCCATGTTTCTAGCATCCGTCGCGGCGCGTCCAGGTAAGACAGCGGAACACCCATCGCGCACCCTCGCGCCCCTGAATAGTCCCCGCACCAGCGCCGGCAGGGTGTCCGGCGTTTTCGCCCCGTCGGGCTAGGCGCGGGTGTTCGGTCAGCCCGCCTTCGCGCGCAGCGGCACCACGTTCCCGCCCTCGCGCAGGCTGTCCAGATAGTCCGCCCACGCCTGCATCATCTTGCGGCGTTCGGCCAGGTGCTGGGTGCGGTTGTAGGCGCGCCCCAGCGGGTCGCGGACGGAATGCGCGAGTTGGTGCTCGATGTAGTCGGGCCGGAAGCCCAGCACCTCATCCAGCACCGTGCGCGCCATTGCCCGGAAGCCGTGCCCGGTCATCGTGTCGCCGTCGAATCCCATCCGCCGCAGGGCAGCGGTGACCGCCGCCTCGCTCATGGGCCGCCCCTTGCCGCGCGCACTCGGGAACACGTATTCGCCGCGGCCGGTCAGCGGTTGCAGCTCGCGCAGGATGGCGACCGCCTGCGTCGCCAGCGGAACGATATGCGGCTGCCCGGTCTTGCTTGCCGCGAAACGCCATTCTCCGGCGTCCAGGTCGATATCCGCCCATCGCGCCTGGCGCAGTTCGCCCGGCCGCACGAATACCAGCGGGGCCAGCTTCAAGGCGGCGGACACCGCAGGCGTGCCCGGATAGGCATGCAGCGCGCGCAGCAGCGGGCCGATTTCCGCCGGATTCGTCACGCTGGCGAAATGCCTTTCCTCCGGCTGCGCCAACGCCCCCACAAGATCGGCGGCCGGGTTGCGGTCGGCTCGCCCGGTGGCGATGGCATAGCGGAACACCTGCCCGGCCAGCGCCCGCGCCCGGTGCGCCGTTTCCACTGCCCCGCGCGCCTCGATCCTGCGCAAGGCGCGCAGCAGTTCCGGTGCCGTCACTTCGGCCACTGGCCGGCTGCCGATGTATGGAACCAAGTCCTTTTCGAGCAATCGCCTCTCCCGGACGATGGAGCCGGCCGCCAGCTTCTTTTCCCGGATCGCCAGCAGTTCGGACGCTACCGCCGCGAAGCTGTTAGCCGCCTTGTCGGCCTTCGCCGCGCGCTCGGCCTTGCGCTGCTCGCCGGGGTCGACGCCAGCGGCCAGCAGCTTGCGAGCCTCCGCGTGGCGTTGCCGGGCATCGGCCAGGCCCGTTTCTGGATAGGTGCCAAGCGACAGGGTGTTCCGCTTCCCTGTCACCGGCCGGCGGTAGTCCCAGCGCCACCACCGCGCGCCATCGGGCCGCAGCAGCAGATACAGCCCCCCGCCGTCACGCAGCTTCAGCGGCTTGTCGCCCGGCTTGGCCTTGCGGATAGCGGTATCGGTGAGCATGGCGGTAACTCCGTGGCGGTAACTGGTCCGGCGGCCCCGGCAGTTACCGCCAAAGCTACCGCCAGTTACCGCGAGATTTCAACGTACCGCATCGGACACTGCCGGACGCCAGACAGCAGAAAACCCGCCTTTTCGGCGGGTTTTCTGGACTTTCCCGGACGTTGCCGGATGCTTGTTTGGTCGGGGTAGCCGGATTCGAACCGACGACCACCAGTCCCCCAGACTGGTGCGCTACCAGGCTGCGCTATACCCCGAGGTAAGCCGTCCCGCCGAGGCGGGCTGCCCATTATACCCGGTCCGCGGCGCCGCGTGTGGGCCGGCGTGCCGGCTTCAGCGCTTGAGCAGCTGCAGCACTTCCTCCAGCTCCATGCGCACCTGGCGCACGATCTGGGTGCTGAGCGAGGCCTCGCGCCTGGCGCCCTCGCCTTCCAGACGCAGGCGCGCGCCGCCGATGGTGTAACCCTGTTCGTACAGCAGGGCGCGGATCTGCCGCACCATCAGCACGTCGTGGCGCTGGTAGTAGCGGCGGTTGCCGCGGCGCTTGACCGGGCTGAGGCTGGGGAACTCGGTCTCCCAGTAGCGCAGCACGTGCGGCTTGACGTCGCACAGCTCGGCCACCTCACCGATGGTGAAGTAGCGCTTGGCCGGAATCGGCGGAAGCTCGCGGTTGCTGCCCGGATCAAGCATGCGGCGCCGTCCCCGCGTAGGCCTCCACGCGTTCCTTCAGCTTCTGCCCGGGGCGGAACGTGACCACGGTGCGGGCGGAGATCGGGATCTCCTCGCCGGTCTTCGGATTGCGGCCCGGGCGCTGGTTCTTGCGGCGCAGATCGAAGTTGCCGAAGCCCGACAGCTTCACCTGGCGGCCGCTCTGCAGCGCCTCGCGCAGCACGTCGAAGAACGCGTCGACGAACTCCTTCGCCTCCCGCTTGTTCAGGCCGACTTCCTCGAACAGCCGTTCGGCCATCTCCGCCTTGGTCAATGCCATCCTCGTCCCCTGTTCATCAGCCGCGGATGCGGGCGCCGTGTTCGCGCGCCAGCGCGGACACCACACGCTCCACCGCCGATTCGGCGTCCTGGTCGGTGAGAGTGCGCGTGTTGTCCTGCAAAATCAAGCCCATAGCCAGACTCTTGCATCCGCTTTCCACGCCCGGCCCCTGGTAGCGGTCGAACAGCACCAGGTCGCGCAGCACCGGGCCGGCGGCCTGGCGCACGCTGGCGGCCAGCGCCGCCCAGGTGACGTCCTCGGCAACCACGAAGGCCAGGTCGCGGCGCACGGCCGGGAAGCGCGAGAGCGCCTCGGCGCGCGGCAGGGCGCGGCGGCACAGCGGCTCCAGGTCCAGCTCGAACGCCAGCACCTCGCCCTCCAGGTCCAGCGCCTTCTGCAGGCGCGGGTGCAGCTGGCCGATCCAGCCCAGGGTCACCGGGCCGCCCTCCAGGTCGGTGCGCAGCACCTCGGCGCTGCGGCCCGGATGGCCGTACGGGCGGGTGGACGGACGGAACTCCAGCGCCGCGCCGGCGGCCGCCGCCAGCGACTCCAGGTCGCCCTTCAGGTCGTGGAAGTCCACCGCACGCGCCGGCAGGCCCCACTGCTCGGCCGCGGCCGGGCCGCAGGCCACCGCGGCGACCCGGCGGGTTTCCAGCGGCGCGGCACCGGCCTGGCCGGCCCGGGTGAACACCCGGCCCAGCTCGAACAGGCGCCCGCGCCCGGCCTGGCGGGCGCGGTTGCGCGCCAGCGCGTCCACCAGGCCCGGCAGCAGCGAGGGCCGCATCACCGCCAGCTCGGCGCTGAGCGGGTTGGCCAGCGGCACGGTGCCCTGCTCCAGGTTCCAGGCGCGCAGCAGCGCACCGTCGACGAAGGCGAAGCTGACCGCCTCCAGGTAGTCGCGCGCCACCAGCTGGCGACGCAGCTCGGCCTCGCCCAGCACGCCCTCGCCGGGGGCGGTGATCGGCGCCGGGCCGCCCGGCAGGGTGGTCGGCACGCGGTCGTAGCCGTGGATGCGCGCCAGCTCCTCGATCAGGTCCTCCTCGATGGCGATGTCGAAGCGGCGGCTGGGCGGCACCACCTGCCAGCCCTCGGCGGTGGCGGCCACCTGCATGCCCAGGGCGCGCAGGATGCGCTCGACCTCGGCATCGGGGATGGCGATGCCCAGCACGCGGGCGATGCGCGCCCGGCGCAGGGTGATGTTCGCCGGCTTCGGCAGGTCGGCCTCGCGCACCGCCTCGGTCACCGGGCCGGGGGTGCCGCCGGCCAGCTTCAGCACGAGCGCGGTGGCGTACTCGATGGCCAGGCGCGGCAGCTCCGGGTCCACGCCGCGCTCGAAGCGGTGGATGGCGTCGGTGTGCAGGCCCAGGCGGCGGCCGCGGCCCATGATCGCGGCCGGGGCGAAGTGCGCCGCCTCCAAGAACACGTTGCGGGTGCCCTCGCCCACCTTGGTGGACTGCCCGCCCATGATGCCGGCCAGGCCGATGGCGCGGCCGCCGTCCTCGCCGTCGCAGATCACCAAGAAGGCGCCGTCCTGGCCCAGGTCGGCGGTCTGGCCGTTGAGCAGCTCCAGGGTCTCGCCCGGGCGCGAGTGGCGCACGCCCACCGGGCCGGCCAGCCTGTCCAGGTCGTAGGCGTGCATGGGCTGGCCTAGCTCCAGCATCACGTACTGGGTGATGTCCACCAGCAGCGACACCGGGCGCACGCCGCTGCGGCGCAGGCGCTCGGCCATCCACACCGGGGTGGGCGCGCTGGCGTTCACGTTCTCGACCACGCGGCCGACGAAGCGCGGTGCGTCGGCGCCGGCCTGCAGGCGCACCTCCAGCGCGCGCGTGCCGGTGGCCGGCACCGGCGCCACGTCCAGCGGCGCCACCTCACTGGCGAAGGCGGCGGCCACGTCGTAGGCGATGCCGCGCACGCCGAAGCAGTCGGCGCGGTTGGGGGGCAGCTTGATCTCGATGCTGGCGTCCGGCAGGCCCAAGTACTCGGCCAGCGGGGTGCCGACCGGGGCGTCGTCCGGCAGCTCCAGCAGGCCGGAGGCATCCTCGTCCAGGCCCAGCTCCCTGGCCGAGCAGAGCATGCCGTTGGACTCCACGCCGCGCAGCCTGGCCGCGCGGATGGCCATGCCGCCGACGTTGGCGCCGATGGTCGCCAGCGGCGCGACCAGCCCGGCGCGCGCGTTGGGCGCGCCGCAGACGATCTGCAGCGGCTCGCCCCGGCCGATGTCCCCCTTGCACACCTGCAGGCGGTCGGCCTGGGGATGGCGCTCGGCCTCGAGGATCCGCGCCACCACCACGCCCGCCAGGCCGTCGCCCAGCGCCTTGACCTCCTCGACCTCCAGGCCGATGGCGGTCAGCATGGCGGCCAGCTCGTCGCGGGTGGCCGGGGTGGGCACGTGGCTGCGCAGCCAGTTTTCGGAGAATTTCATCTTCGTGTTCCGTGGGGCGGGCCGCGGCCCGCCGTTGCATGGGTCGACGCGGGAAGGCCTTTACGCGAACTGGCGCAGGAAGCGCACGTCGTTCTCGAAGAAGGCGCGCAGGTCGTTGACGCCGTAGCGCAGCATGGCGAAGCGCTCCACGCCCAGGCCGAAGGCGAAGCCGGTGTAGCGCTCCGGGTCGATGCCGCAGTTGCGCAGCACGTTCGGGTGGACCATGCCGCAGCCCAGCACCTCCAGCCAGCGCACGCTGCCGTCCGGCTGCTGCCAGGCGATGTCCACCTCCGCGCCCGGCTCCACGAACGGGAAGTAGCTGGGGCGGAAGCGCATCTGGAAGTCACGCTCGAAGAAGGCGCGCACGAACTCGGCCAGGGTGCCCTTCAGGTCGGCGAAGGTGGCGTGCTCGTCCACCAGCAGTCCCTCGACCTGGTGGAACATCGGCGAGTGGGTCTGGTCGGAGTCGCTGCGGTACACCTTGCCGGCGGCGATCATGCGCAGCGGCGGCTTGTGGTCGCCCATGTAGCGCACCTGCACGCCGGAGGTGTGGGTGCGCAGCAGGCGCCCGTCGCCGAAGTAGAAGGTGTCGTGCATGGCCCGCGCCGGGTGGTGCGGCGGGAAGTTGAGCGCCTCGAAGTTGTGCCAGTCGTCCTCGATCTCCGGGCCGTCGGCCAGCTCGTAGCCCAGCCGGCCGAAGATGTCGGCGATGCGCTCGAGGGTGCGCGAGATCGGGTGCAGGCCGCCACGGCCGCCCTGGCGGCCCGGCAGGGTGACGTCCACCGCCTCGCCGGCCAGGCGCGCGTCCAGCGCCGCCTCCTCCAGCACCGCGCGGCGGCTGGCCAGGGCCTGGCCCACCTGGTCGCGGACCCGGTTGATCGCCTCGCCGGCGGCCTTGCGCTGCTCCGGCGGCAGCGTGCCCAGCTGCTTGAGCTGGACGGTGATGGCGCCCTGCTTGCCCAGCAGGCCGACGCGCAGCGCCTCCAGCGCCTCCAGGTCCTGCGCGGCGGCGATGTCGGCCAGCGCGCGGGCGGCCAGGGACTCGATTTCGCTCATGGGATTTCCGTGGCTGGAAAAACAAATGGGGAAGGACTTGCGCCCTTCCCCACGTGTCGGGCGGGAAGCCCGCCCATTGTTGCTTTACGGTGGGAGGCGGCCTCAGGCCGCCAGAGCGCCCTTCGCCTTTTCGGCCAGCGCCGTGAACCCGGCCGGGTCGTTGACGGCGATGTCCGCCAGCACCTTGCGGTCCAGGGTGATGCCGGCCTTCTGCAGGCCGTTGATGAAGCGGCTGTAGCTCAGGCCGTTGATGCGGGCCGCCGCGTTGATGCGGGTGATCCACAGCGCGCGGAAGTTGCGCTTCTTCTGCTTGCGGCCGATGTAGGCGTACTGCTGGGCCTTGATGACCGCCTGCTTGGCGACGCGGAAGACCTTGCGCCGGGCGTTGTAGTAGCCCTTGGCCTGGCTGAGGACCTTCTTGTGGCGGCGGCGCGCCTGGACGCCACGCTTGACTCGTGCCATTTCCTAGTCCTCCTCAGAGATACGGCAGCATGCGGTCCAGGCGGCCGGCGTCCTCGGCGCGGACGTGGTTCGTCTGCCGCAGGTTGCGCTTCCGCTTGGTCGCCTTCTTGGTGAGGATGTGGCTACGGTTGGCGTGGCCGGCCTTGTACTTGCCGGAGGCGGTCTTGCGGAAACGCTTGGCCGCCGCCCGGTTGGTCTTGATCTTGGGCATTGCGATGTCCTTGTTGGGAACTGTCACTGGCACGGGCGGCGCCACGGGGACGCGCTTTCCATCCTTGCCCATGCCGGTCTGAAAGCCGCCAGCCTCCCGGGGGAAGCGGCGGCCGGTCCTGCGGCTGTTGCCAGCCACCCGGCGAACCGGAGCCGCGCATTATGCCTGCTGGCGCTTTGCCTTGCAATTCAGCAGGTTCGCCCGGCACCTGGACGCCCGGAAACGGCGAAGGGCGCCCCCGGGGACGCCCTTCCCGCCGGCCGGGCCTGGGGGCCCGGTCGCGGGGATCACTTCTTCTTCGGCGCGATCATCATGACCATCTGCCGGCCTTCCAGGCGCGGCCGGGACTCGATGACGATGTCGTCGCCCAGGTCGGCCTCGATCCGGGCGGCCATCTGCCGGCCCAGCTCCTGGTGGCTCATCTCGCGGCCACGGAAGCGGATGTTGATCTTGACCTTGTCGCCGTCCTCCAGGAAGCGGCGGATGTTCCGCAGCTTGATCTGGTAGTCGCCCTCGTCGGTCACCGGCCGGAACTTCAGTTCCTTGATCTCGACCTGCTTCTGCTTCTTCTTGGCCTCGGCGGCCCGCTTCTGCTGTTCGAAGCGGAACTTGCCGTAGTCCATGATCTTGCAGACCGGTGGATCGGCGTTCGGCTGGATCTCGACCAGATCAAGACCCTCGTCCTCGGCAAGACGCAACGCCTCGTCGCGCGACAGGACGCCGATCATCTCGCCATCGGACCCGATCACGCGCACGCGCGGGACCCGGATCTCGTGGTTCTTTCGGTTTTGCTTCTCGAGGGTGCTGATATTGCGGTCTCCCGGGGTGGACTGGGCAGCGAGGCCGGGGATCCGGCCTACGCCATCTGCTGTTCGCGCAGCATCGCGGCGAAGTCGGCCACCGGCATGGAGCCCTTATCTTCGCCCGAACGCGTGCGCACCGCCACGGTGCCGTTCTCCTTCTCGCGGTCCCCGACCACCAGCAGGTACGGCACCCGTTGCAGGGTGTGCTCGCGAATCTTAAAGCCGATTTTCTCGTTCCGCAAATCGGCCTGGACCCTGAATCCTTGATTTGCAAGGATTTTCCGGACCTCCTCGACGTACCCGGCCTGGGCGTCGGTGATGTTCATGACCACGGCCTGGACCGGGGCCAGCCAGACCGGGAAGGCGCCGGCGTGGTGCTCGATCAGGATGCCGATGAAACGTTCCATGGAGCCCACGATGGCGCGGTGCAGCATGACCGGATGGCGGCGCTGGCTGTGCTCGTCCACGTACTCGGCGCCCAAGCGGACCGGCATCATGAAGTCCACCTGCATGGTGCCCAGCTGCCAGGTGCGGCCCAGGGCATCCTTCAGGTGGTACTCGATCTTGGGGCCATAGAACGCGCCCTCGCCCGGTAGCTCCTGCCAGGCCACCCCGGAGGCGCGCAGGGCCGAGCGCAGGGCCTCCTCGGCCTTGTCCCAGGTGGCGTCGTCGCCCAGGCGGTTGTCCGGGCGCAGGGCGATCTTGACCTGGATCTCGTCGAAGCCGAAGTCGCGGTAGACCTTCAGGGCCTGCTGATGGAAGGCACGGACCTCGGATTCGACCTGGTCCTCGGTGCAGAAGATGTGGCCATCGTCCTGGGTGAAGCCGCGCACGCGCAGGATGCCATGCAGCGCGCCGGAGGGCTCATTGCGGTGGCAGGAGCCGAACTCGCCGTAGCGGATCGGCAGGTCGCGGTAGCTGTGCAGGCCCTGGTTGAAGATCTGCACGTGGCCCGGGCAATTCATGGGCTTCACCGCGTAGGTTCGCTTCTCGGACTCGGTGAAGAACATGTTGTCCTTGTAGTTGTCCCAGTGGCCGGACTTCTTCCACAGGGTCACGTCCAGGATCTGCGGGCAGCGCACCTCGCCATAGCCGGTCTCGTGGTAGACGCGGCGCATGTACTGCTCGACCACCTGCCAGATGGCCCAGCCCTTGGGGTGCCAGAACACCAGGCCCGGGGCTTCCTCCTGCAGATGGAACAGGTCCTGCTGCCTGCCGATGCGGCGGTGGTCGCGCTTCTCGGCCTCCTCCAGGCGCTGCAGGTAGGCCTTCAGCTGCTTCTCGTCGGCCCAGGCGGTGCCGTAAACGCGCTGCAGCTGCTCGTTCTTCGAGTCGCCGCGCCAGTACGCGCCGGAAATGCGCAGCAGCTTGAAGGCCTTCAGGAACCGGGTGTTCGGCACGTGCGGGCCACGGCACATGTCGATGTATTCCTGGTGGTAGTACAGGCCCATGGCGGTCACTTCCGGCCCCATGTCCTCGATCAGGCGCAGCTTGTAGTCCTCGCCGCGGGCCTTGAACACCTCGATGACCTCCTCGCGCGGGGTCATCTTCTTGATGACGTCGTAGTCCTGGGCGATCAGCTCGCGCATGCGCTGCTCGATCGCGGCCAGGTCCTCCGGCGTGAACGGGCGGTGGTACCAAATGTCGTAGTAGAAGCCGTCCTCGATCACCGGGCCGATCACCATCTTCGCGTCGGGATACAGCTGCTTGACCGCATGGCCGACCAGGTGCGCGCAGGAGTGGCGGATGATCTCCACGCCCTCCTGGTCCCTGTGGGTGATGATGCGCAGCGTGGCGTCGTGGTCGATCAGGTCGCAGGCGTCGACCAGGCGGCCGTCCACCTCGCCGGCGAGGGTGGCCTTGGCCAGGCCCGGGCCGATGGACTGGGCCACCTGCATGACGGTGACGGGGGATTCGAACTCGCGGCGGCTGCCGTCGGGGAGCGTGATCGTGATCATGGGGGGGAAACCGGAGGAAGGTGTGTGGCGTCCGGGCGGGCCGGTGCTTCCGGCACCGGCGGGCCCGGGGCGGCCGGACGGCCCGCGGACGGGCAAACAAAAGGCGCCGCCAGGCGCCTGCGTTCCGCGGGCCCGGCGTGGTCAGCTGTGGGCGGTGGTAGTGCTCATGTCGCACGCTCGGCCGGCGTTTCCGCGGGCCACCCTGTCGTCCTTGCGCCGGCCCGGTGCCGGCGGCATCCGCGGCGATTCTAGCCCATGCCCGCGGCGCGGGCGCAAACTGCCGGCCGGCGCGGCACCGTGGCAGCTGCGGGCCGCGGCGCGCCACCCGCCCTGCATACACCGGCCGCCCACCGCCGCATCGCCGCCTTCGCGGCCGTTTCACCGCCCTGCCGGCAGCGTTGGATCCGCCCCCCCCCCGGAGCGCCGCGTGACCGACCGCCGCAGCAAAGCCCCCCGGGTAGGGAAAAGGGTGGGCTACAGCCTGGCCGCCCGGCCCGCCACCCGGATCTCCCAGCCCCTGGTCCCCTCCCGGGCTTCCTTCTACCCCGCCGTCTCCCGCCCCCCCGCCGGCATCGCGGCGCAGATCATCTTCGTGGTCGGCCTGCTGGGCGCGTTCGTG
>NZ_PDWK01000086.1 GCF_010093135.1 Pseudoxanthomonas taiwanensis
GGGGGCGGGCGGGCCGCTCTGCTACCCTGTGCGCATGGACGAGATCGATCTGGAACACGGCCCCGATGCCGGCCCGCAGGCCGCCCCGGCCGGCGCGATGGCGCGCCGCTTCCGCGGCTTCCTGCCGGTGGTGGTGGACGTGGAGACCGGCGGCTTCGACTGGAACCGGCACGCCCTGCTGGAGATGGCCGCCGTCCCGATCGAGATGGACGCCGAGGGCCGGTTCTATCCCGGGCAGACCGCCAGCGCCCACTTCATCCCGGCGCCGGGCACCGAGATCGATCCCAGGTCCCTGGAGATCACCGGCATCCGCCTGGACCACCCGTTCCGCATGGCCAAGCCCGAGCGCGAGGCGCTCAGCCACGTGTTCAACCACGTGCGCGCGGCGGTGCGCCGCTACGGCTGCCAGCGCGCGATCCTGGTCGGGCACAACGCCCACTTCGACCTGAACTTCCTCAACGCCGCGGTGGCGCGCAGCGGGCACAAGCGCAACCCGTTCCACCCCTTCAGCGTGTTCGACACGGTGTCCCTGGCTGGCATCGCCTACGGCCAGACCGTGCTGGCCCGCGCCATGCAGGCCGCCGGCCTGGACTGGGACGCCTCCGAGGCGCACTCGGCGGTGTACGACGCCGAGCAGACCGCCCGGCTGTTCTGCCGCATCGCCAACGCCTGGCCCCACCCGCCGGCGGCCTGAGAACGCTCAGCCCAGCTGCAGGCGGTCGCGGCCGGCACGCTTGGCCTGGTACAGCGCCGCGTCCGCGCGCCGGTACAGCTCCTCGGTGCACTCGCCCGGGCGCAGCTCGACCAGGCCCAGGCTGAAGCTCACCTGCAGATCGTCCAGGCCGGCCCAGGGCCGGTGCGCGCGCACCCGCGCCTGCAGCCGCTCGCAGGCTGCCAGCGCCTCGTCCAGGCGGATGTCCGGCATCAGCAGGGCGAACTCCTCGCCGCCCAGCCGCGCCACCAGGTCCGAGCCGCGGTGCTGGCTGGCCAGCAGGCGGCCGAACTCGCGCAGCACCTGGTCGCCCACGGTGTGCGAGCGGGTGTCGTTGATCCGCTTGAAGTGGTCGATGTCCAGCAGGGCCAGGCACAGCGGCCGGCCGCCGCGCCGCGCCAGGGCCAGGTCGCGGGCCAGGGTCTCCTCGAACCGGCGCCGGTTGGGCAGCCCGGTCAGGGCGTCCTCGCGCGCCTGGCGGGCGTAGGCCTCGGCCTGCTCGCGCAGCCGCTCCAGCAGCGCGCCGGCGCGGGGCTCCACCCGCCACCGGGGTGCGCGGCCTGCACCTCCAGGGTGTAGCGGCCCGGCGGCAGGCCGACGAACTCCACGTCGCGGCGGGTGCCGCGTTCGATCCAGTCCTGGTCCAGCCCCAGCAGCCGGGCGCGGTAGCGGATGCACTCGGGCAGCAGGTAGCTGAGCCCGGCATAGGTCACGGCCAGCCGGCTGCCGCCCGACAGCGCCTCCAGCGCGTGCCAGTCCAGGGTCCGGCCGTCCACGCTCACCGCCTCGATCACCGGCGGCGGCGGCGGACGGTCGGCGTAGCGCGCCAGCCGCGCCGGGGCCACGCTGGCCACGCCGGCGGCGGTGGCGATCCAGAGGCTGCCGTCGCGGCGGCGGATCGCCGCGGGCGAGGAGCTGCCGTTGCCCTGCGCGCTGGGCAGGCCGTCGATCTCGGTGTAGCGCCGCAGCGGCAGGCGCAGCACGCCGCGGTTGCTGGTAATCCAGGCATTCCCGGCCGCATCGGCCAGCAGCGAGAACACCGTGTCCACCGGCAGGCCCTGCTCCAGGCCGACCCGTGCCAGCCGGCCGCCGCGCACGCGGTACAGGCCGCGGTCGCTGGTGATCCACACCGCGTCGCCCACCTTGTGGAAGCCGAACACGGTGCGCGGATCGCCGCCGGCCTGCTCCAGGGGCACGCGCTCCACCGTGCCATCGGCGCGCAGCACGCTGGCCCCTTCCACCGATCCACAGCCCGCCGTCGATCGCCGCCAGTGCGGTCACCAGGCCCCGGGGCATGCCCGGCAGCGCCGGCGGCGGATGCACGCCGGCCCCGTCCACCCGCACCACGCCGGCACGGGTGCCGACCCAGACCTGCCCGGCCGCGTCCACCGCGATCGCCCGCACGTGGCCGCTGGGCACCCCGTCGGCCTGGCCGTAGCGCTGCACCAGGCGGCCGCCGCGCAGGCGGAACACGCCGTCGGCGAAGGTGCCGGCCCACAGGTCGCCGTCGCGGCCCTCGGCCAGGCTCAGGATCGAGGACACGTGGCCGTTGCCGCCGTCCAGCGGCACGGGATGGAAGCGGCCGTCGGCGCCAAGCCGGTCCAGCCCGCCGGCGCTGCCCACCCACAGGGTGCCGGCCGCGTCCTCCAGCACCGCGCGCACGTACTCGCTGCGCAGGCCGTCGCGCCGGCCCCAGCCGGTGAACAGCGCCTCGCGCAGGCGGAACAGGCCGCCGTTGGCGCCGATCCAGATGCTGCTCTCGGTGTCCTCCAGCAGGCTGGCGATGCGGCCCTGGGCCAGGCGTTCCGGCGGCAGCCACTCCTGCCCGTGCGGGCCGATCCGGATCACGCCGCGGTTCTCGGTGCCCAGCCACAGGCTGCCCTCGCGGTCCTGCAGCATCGAGGTGAAGTAGCCGGCGCCGGGGACGACGTGCGCCTCGGCGAAGCGGCCGCCGTCGCGCCGGAACACCCGCTCGCCGGCCGCCACCCACAGCGTGCCGTCGGGGGCCAGGTACGGCCACGCCAGGCCGAGCGGCAGGCCATCGGCCGGGCGAGGCGGCGCCAGCGCCCGTCCGCCGCGCGCAGGACCAGCCCCTCGAGGGTGCCGCTCCACAGGCTGCCGGCCGCGTCGATGGCCAGGCGCGGATAGCTGGCCGGCAGCGGGATGCCGGGCGGCGGGGCGATGTACTCCAGGCGCCCGTCCGGATGCACGCAGCCCAGGCCGTGGTTCTCGAACAGCAGCCACAGCCGGCCGGCCGCGTCCATGGCCATGTCGTGGACCAGGGCGCGCGGCCACTGCGGCGCGCGCTCCAGGTACTCCCAGGTGCCGTCCGCGCCCAGGCGGCCGAGGTTGCCGCGCGAGTCGCTCAGCCACAGCGTGCCGTTGGGGTCCACGTACAGCGCACCCACACCGTTGTCGCGCAGGCCCGGAGTGGTGCCGCGGTCGAACGGGGTGAACTCCACGCCGTTGTAGCGGGCCACGCCCTCCCAGGTGGCGAACCACAGGTAACCCTCGCCGGTCTGCGCCATGTCGCGCAGCGAGTTGTGGCGCAGGCCGTTGCGCGTGGTCCAGGCGTCGATGGCGTAGTCGCGCAGCGGCGGTGGCCCGGGCGCCGCGGCCGCGGGCCGGCCCAGCAGCAGGCACAACAGGGCCAGGGCCCATGCGGCGTGCGGCCAGCGGCGACGTCCGCCGCGCCGGGATCCGCCCATCCCCCCCTGTCCCCGCGCCTCAGCCGCGCTGGCGCAGCGCCTCGAACAGACAGATGCCGGCGGCCACGGAGACGTTCAGGCTCTCCACGTCGCCGGCCATGGGGATGCGCACCAGCGCGTCGCACTGCTCGCGGGTCAACCGGCGCAGGCCCTCGGCCTCGCCGCCCAGGACCAGGGCCACGTTGCCGGCCAGGTCCAGGTCGTACAGCGAAGGATCCACCTCGCCGGTCAGGCCGTACACCCACACGCCCTGCTTCTTCAGGTCGCGCAGGGTGCGCGCCAGGTTGGTCACGGTGACCACCGGCACGCGGTCGGCGGCGCCGGCCGAGGTCTTGCGCACGGTGGCGTTGACCGGCGCCGACTTGTCCTTGGGAATGACCACGGCGGTGGCGCCGGCGGCCGCGGCGCTGCGCAGGCAGGCGCCGAGGTTGTGCGGATCCTGCACACCGTCCAGCACCAGCAGCAGCGCGCGCCCGCCGGCGGCCTCGACCAGGCCGGGCAGCTCGTGCTCGCTCCAGGTGCGCGCCGGCGCGTAGCGCGCGGCCACGCCCTGGTGGCGGACGTTGCCGCCGATGCCGTCCAGCGCCTGCGCCGAGACGCGGCGCACCTCGATGCCGCGGCGGCGGGCCTGCTCCTCGATCTCGATCAGGCGCGGGTTGCGGGTACCGGTCTCGACCAGCACCTCACGCACGTGCCCGGCGTCGTTCTCGATCGCCGAGGCCACGGCGTTGACGCCCACGACCCACTGGTTCTGCTTGCTCATGCGACGAAGGCGTCCGGTGGAACAGGCCGCACATTGTACGCGGCGGCGCGGCCGCCGCGGGCGTTGGGGTGGCGGTCAGCCGCGGCGGCGGCGGCCGCGCGGCGCAGGCGCCTCCTCGTCCTCGGCCAGGCGGAAGTCGATGCGGCGGTCCTCGACGCTGGCCTTGAGCACCAGGATGCGCACCCGGTCGCCGAGGCGGAACTCGCGGCCGCGGCGCTCGCCGGTCAGGGTCTTCCGGAGCGGGTCGAAGTGGTAGTAGTCGTGCGGCAGCTGGGTCACGTGCACCAGGCCGGTGACCTTGGAATCCACCAGCTCGACGAACAGGCCGAAGCTGGTCACGCCGCTGATCACGCCCTCGAAGCGGCTGCCGACGTGCTGCTCCATCCACGCCGCGCGGTAGCGCTCGTCCACCTCGCGCTCGGCCTCGTCGGCGCGGCGCTCGCGCTCGGAACACTGCAGCGCCAGCGCCGCCATCTCCGTGGCCGAGTACAGGTAGTCGGATGCACGGCCGCCGCGCAGGGCGTGCTTGATCGCACGGTGCACCAGCAGGTCCGGGTAACGGCGGATCGGCGAGGTGAAGTGGGCGTAGGCCTCCAGCGCCAGGCCGAAGTGGCCGAGGTTGTCCGGCGAGTACACCGCCAGGCTCTGGCTGCGCAGCAGCACCGACTCCAGCAGTGCCGCGTCCGGCCGGTCGCGCACCTTGCGCAGCATGCGCGCGAAGTCGCGCGGCTCGACCTTGGCCCAGGGCGGCATGCGCAGGCCGAACTCCTGCAGGAACTCCAGCAGGTCGGCGTACTTGGCCTCCGGCGGCCGCTCGTGGATGCGGAACGGCGCCGGGATGCGCCTGCGCAGCAGGAAGCGCGCGGCCTCGACGTTGGCCGCGATCATGCACTCCTCGATCAGCTTGTGGGCGTCGTTGCGCGGCAGCATGCCGGCCTGCACCACCTCGCCCTCGCGGCCGATGATGAAGCGCACCTCCGAACTCTCGAATTCGATCGCGCCGCGCCGCTGCCGCGCCCGGGCCAGCACCTTGTACAGCTGGTACAGCCGCTCGACCTGCGGCATCAGCGGGCCGATCTGCGCGCGCGCCTCGGCGTCGTCCTCGCCCACCGCCTTCCACACCTGGGTGTAGGTCAGCCGCGCATGCGAGCGCATCACCGCCTCGTAGAAGCGCGAGCGGGTGACCTCGCCCTCGTGGTCCACCTGCATGTCGCAGACGAAGCAGAAGCGGTCCACGTCGGGATTGAGCGAGCAGATGCCGTTGGAGAGGGTCTCCGGCAGCATCGGCACCACGAAGCCGGGGAAGTACACCGAGGTGGCACGGCGCTGCGCCTCCTCGTCCAGCGCGCTGCCCGGCGTCACGTAGTGGGAGACGTCGGCGATGGCCACCACCAGGCGGAAGCCGTTGCGGTTGGGCTCGCACCAGACCGCGTCGTCGAAGTCCTTGGCGTCCTCGCCGTCGATGGTCACCAGCGGCATGTCGCGCAGGTCCACGCGCCCGCCGATGGTCTCCGGCTCGACCACCAGCGGCACCGCGGCGGCCTCGTCCAGCACCGCCTGAGGGAACTCGTGCGGCAGGTCGTGGCCGTGGATGGCCGCCTCCACCACCAGCGAGGGGGTGAGGCGGTCGCCGAGCACGGCGGCGATGCGGCCGATCGGCGGGCGCCGCGAATCCGGCGGCTGCACCAGCTCGCACACCACCAGCTGGCCGTCGCGGGCGCCGCCGATGGCGTCCGGCGGCACCTGCACGTTGCGCTGGATGCGCTTGTCGTCCGGCACCACGAAGTGGATGCCGGCCTCGGTGGCGAAGTGGCCGATCAGCCGGGTCAGGCGCCGCTCCAGCACGCGGGCGATGCGGCCCTCGCGGCGGCCGCGGCGGTCCATCCCGGTGACGCTGACCAGCACCCGGTCGCCGTGCATGACCTTGCGCATCTCCGCCGGCGGCAGGAAGAGGTCGTCGGTGCCGTCGTCGGTGCGCAGGAAGCCGAAGCCGTCCGGGTTGGCGAGGACCGTGCCCGGGACCAGGTCGGTCTGCTCCACCGGCGCGTAGCCGCCGCGGCGGTTCTGCACCAGCTGGCCGTCGCGGACCATCGCGCCCAGGCGCTTGAGCAGCGCCTCGAACCGCTCCGGCTCGGTCAGGCCCAGCTGCCCGGCCAGGTCCTCGGCGGTCTGCGGGCCGGTGGCCGCATGCAGCAGCGCGAGGATGGCCTCGCGGCTGGCGATGGGGTTGGCGTAGCGCTCGGCCTCGCGGTCGGCGTAGGGATCGCGGAAGCCGGCCGACGTGGCCTTGAGCGCACGCGCCGGCGTCCTGCGCCGCTCGCCGGCCGCCTTGTCCCTGGCGGCGGCCGGCCGCGCCGGTGCCGGCTCCGGCATCCAGGGCGGCAGCGCCGCCTTGCGCTTGCCTCCCGTCCTGCCGGTGCCACCCGCCGCGCCCGCGGCCTTGCGGCCCGTCGCGCCGCCCCTGCGGCCTTCGCCGCCCGCGGCCTTCCCGCCGCGCGTGTCTTTCTTTTTCATGCGGCGATGGTACACTTCCCTCCGTCGTCGCCGCGTCGGAACGATTCTTCGACGGGAGCGTTGACAAAGCCGAAGGCGCCCTTCAAAATGCGCGCCTCACCTGCCCAGGTGGCGGAATTGGTAGACGCACTAGTTTCAGGTACTAGCGGGTAAAACCGTGGAGGTTCGAGTCCTCTCCTGGGCACCAAGACTCGAAAAAGCCCCGCTCCGGCGGGGTTTTTTGTTGCCCGCGTTCCGCACCCGGCGCGCCGGTTTGGCCACCTCCCGCCTTCCGCCGCAGCCGCCGCATCGGTGACGACGCGGCAGACCTGCCCGGATGCTCCTGCACACCGATGGCGGTTGGATCACCGGCAAGCCGGGCGGTGGCCACGCCACAGGGAGGGCAGCCATGGCTCCGGCCAGCGCCCGCCTCGCCTCCCGGCGCCACATCCGCGCGCACCTCCCGACCCGGACAGGGCTGGCCCGGATGCACCTGCCCGGTCGCCGCTGGCGCGCGCCCTGCAGACGGGCACGCAGAGGGCGGCATCGCGGCTGCCTCACCTGCCCGGGCGCGATGCCGAAGCCGGGTAGAATCGGGCTTTCCGCTCACCCCCGCACCTGCCGCATGACCGAAGCAATCCGCCCCGTCTTCCACGGCTTCGAACAGATCCCGCTGCGCGAGTACGCCGAGCGCGCCTACCTGGACTATTCGATGTACGTGGTGCTGGACCGCGCCCTGCCGTTCCTGGGCGACGGCCTGAAACCGGTGCAGCGGCGCATCGTCTACGCGATGAGCGAGCTGGGGCTCAACGCCTCGGCCAAGCCGAAGAAGTCCGCGCGCACCGTCGGCGACGTGATCGGCAAGTTCCACCCGCACGGCGACTCGGCCTGCTACGAGGCGCTGGTGCTGATGGCCCAGCCGTTCTCCTACCGCTACCCGCTGATCGAGGGCCAAGGCAACTTCGGCTCGCCGGACGATCCCAAGAGCTTCGCGGCCATGCGCTACACCGAGGCCAAGCTCACCCCGATCGCCGAGGTGCTGCTGGGCGAGCTGGGCCAGGGCACGGTGGACTGGGTGCCCAACTTCGACGGCACCCTGCAGGAGCCTAGCTGGCTGCCGGCACGCCTGCCGCACCTGCTGCTCAACGGCACCACCGGCATCGCCGTGGGCATGGCCACCGACATCCCGCCGCACAACCTCAACGAGATCGTCAGCGCCTGCGTGCGCCTGCTCGACGACCCGGAGGCCAGCGTCGCCGACCTGTGCGAGCACGTGCGCGGCCCGGACTACCCGACCGAGGCGGAGATCATCACCCCGCCGGACGAGCTGCGCGCGATGTACGAGAGCGGCACCGGCAGCGTGCGCGCCCGCGCCACCTGGAAGAAGGAGGCGGGCAACTTCGTCATCACCGCCCTGCCCTACCAGGTCTCGCCCTCCAAGGTGATCGAGCAGATCGCCGCGCAGATGCGCGCCAAGAAACTGCCCTGGCTGGAGGACATCCGTGACGAGTCCGACCACGCCAACCCGGTGCGCGTGGTGCTGGTGCCGCGCTCCAGCCGCGTGGACGGCGAACAGCTGATGAGCCACCTGTTCGCCACCACGGACCTGGAGAAGAGCTATCGCATCAACCTCAACGTCATCGGCCTGGACGGCAAGCCGGCGGTCAAGGACCTGCGCACGCTGCTGGAGGAGTGGCTGGCCTTCCGCACCGACACCGTGGTGCGCCGCCTGCGCCACCGCCAGGAGAAGGTGGAGCGCCGCCTGCACCTGCTGGAAGGCCTGCTGGTGGCCTTCCTCAACCTGGACGAGGTGATCCGCATCATCCGCACCGAGGACGAGCCCAGGCCGGTGCTGATGGCGCGCTTCGGCCTGTCCGAGGCGCAGGCCGAGTACATCCTGGAGACTAGGCTGCGCCAGCTGGCCCGCCTGGAGGAGATGAAGATCCGCGGCGAGCAGGAGGAACTGGCGCAGGAGCTGGAGCGCATCGTCGCCACCCTCGGCAGCAAGGCCAGGCTGAAGAAGCTGGTCAAGGACGAGCTGCTGGCCGACGCGAAGAAGTACGGTGACGCCCGCCGCTCGCCACTGGTGGTGCGCGAGGCCGCGCAGGCCTTGGACGAGACCGAGCTGGTACCCAGCGAGCCGGTCACCGTGGTGCTGTCGGAGAAGGGCTGGGTGCGCGCGGCCAAGGGCCACGACGTGGACGCCGCCGGCCTGTCCTACCGCGAGGGCGACGGCCTGCTGGCCGCGGTGCGCAGCCGCAGCACCTGGCAGGTGGCCTTCATCGACTCGCAGGGCCGCAGCTACTCGACGGTGGCGCACTCGCTGCCCTCGGCACGCGGCAACGGCGAGCCGCTGACCGGCCGCTTCTCGCCGGCGCCGGGTGCCTCGTTCCAAGCCCTGGCCTCCGGCGAGGCGGACAGCCGCTTCGTGCTGGCCTCCTCGCACGGCTACGGCTTCGTCACCCGCTTCGAGAACCTGGTCGGCCGCAACAAGTCCGGCAAGGCCCTGCTCAACCTCACCCCGGGCGCCCGCGTGCTGCAGCCGGCGCCCCTGGGCAATCCCGGGACCGACCGCATCGTCGCCGTGACCAGCGCCGGCCACCTGCTGGCCATCCCCGCCGGCGAGCTGCCGGAGCTGGACAAGGGCAAGGGCAACAAGCTGATCGACATCCCGCGCGCCAAGCTGGGCACCGAGCGGGTGGTGGCCATCGCCGCGGTGGCGCCGGGCCAGACCCTGCTGGTCAGGAGCGGCCAGCGCACCATGTCGCTGTCCTTCCGCGACCTGGAGGAGTACCTGGGCGCCCGCGCCACCCGCGGCGGCCTGCTGCCGCGCGGCTGGCAGAAGGTGGACGGGCTGGCGGTCGAGTAAGGCGCCGGCGGCGATGGAACCTGCGTACTGGCTGCAGCGCTGGCGCGAAGGTCGCACCGGGTTCCATCGCCAGGAGGTGATGCCGCTGCTGCAGCGGCACTGGCCGGCACTGGAGCTGCCGGCGGACGCGCCGGTGTTCGTGCCGCTGGCCGGCAAGACCCTGGACATGCACTGGCTGGCCGCGCAGGGCCACCCGGTGCTGGGCTGCGAGCTCTCGCCGCTGGCGGTGCAGGCCTTCTTCGCCGAGGCCGGGCTGGTGCCGGAGCGCGTGCAGGACGCCGACGGCGTGCACCACCGCAGCGGTCGCATCGACCTGGTGCTGGGCGACGTGTTCGGCCTAGCAGCTTGTTGAAATTCTCCCGCGCCAGAGCTTGCTTTCAAGCCCTCTGTTTGCGATATCGACCTCAGCCATAGTGGAGGGCGTGGGATGCGCGGTGCAGACGTCACTCAGGAATCGTTGTTCA
>NZ_PDWK01000087.1 GCF_010093135.1 Pseudoxanthomonas taiwanensis
GATCTGGGTTTCCAGGCGGGCCCGGAACAAGTCATCGGGACGGACCGTCGGGTCCTCGGCGGGCGTCGAGCGGCGGCGCATCGGGGATCCGAATCTGCAAGGAATCGCGGGGGAGATTATCCGTTCCAGGCAAACTCAACACGACCCCTCGGCGCCACAGGCCGCATGGCTGCTGGCTATGAGGGGTTCTTCAGGGCCGACTCCGTAGCGTCGACGTCTGCAGCCGCCCCGCGCCAAGGTTGAACGTGAAGTCAACGATGGCCGCGAGCCGCGCCTCCGGCTCAGTGGCCAGTACCGGGCAGTAGCGCAGCGTCGCCGTCAGTGCCGTCTGCAGATCGCGCGCCAGATAGACCTCGGCTTCTGCCTCCGTGATCGGCGGATGCTTGGGGTCGCAGAGATGGCCGTAGCCAATCGTCGGATATCCTGCCGGGCAGATGTACGGATAGGCCCGGTTGGGATCGTGCTTTGGAACGCGGTGAAAGCCCTCGAAGCGCTTTGCAAGCTCAATGGCTTGGGGCGGCACGCGGATCACACGTTCGTCCGACCGCCCCATCACCGCAGCCCCTTTTCCAGCGTGCGATTGAGGAACCAGTAGTTCAGGATGCCCGCAAGCAAGGCCTGATCCGCTTCCGACCAAGCTGCGAGCAACGCCGGCCCGAACCCCACGTCCGACTGAACCGAGCCGACGAAGGTCGAGAGCTTCACCCCGGCATACATCAGCACGAAGGTAGGTGACCACGGGCCTGACCGTGGTGGACAGCGCATCGGCCCACTTCACGCCCGAGGTTCGGCCCTGCGCCGCAACCGCCTCGCGCAACGCTTCGATGGCCCCGGCGTTCCACGCGGCATCTGCACCCGCGCCGATCTCGGCCATGCGCTGCGCACCGCGCAGCTTCTCGAACTCCAAGGCCTTGTCCTGCATGGCGAGTTCATGACTGCGTCGGCACACAAGTCGGTCTGCGTGCGCTTCAGCCAAAAGTTGGCACGGATTTCGAGAGAAAAGAGGGCGGATCTGAGTCGAACCTGCCCCATTGAGGCGGCCCCGGCAATGGGCGCAGCACACGCAGAACCGGCCTGAACCCCGCTCTGCAGCGGGGGGCTCGCAAACGAAAGCGACGCTTCGCCAAAGGCAAAACGCCCAACCCCTCACGAGGTTGGGCGTTTGGATTTTTGGTGGAGCGGAGGAGGATCGAACTCCCGACCTTCGCATTGCGAACGCGACGCTCTCCCAGCTGAGCTACCGCCCCAACGAGGATGAAAATTCTAGCCCGAGGCCGGGGCGTTTGCCAACAGGGGGGCGAGCACCGGTTCCAGCTCGCGGCGCCGCCAGCCCTGCAGGGCCTCCGGCCATTGCCCGGCCAGCAGCGCCTCCAGGTAGCGGCGCGAGGCGAGCACGCCATCGGGCAGGGACAGTTCGGCGCTGCGCCGGGCCACCGCGTCCTGCAGCCGGCGCAGCGCATTGCGGTCCGGTTCCGCCGGCGGGGGCGGCATCCGCGCCTCGTCGGGCAGCGGGGTGGTCAGCGCCTTCCAGATCGCGCCGGCCAGCCTGCGCGGCGCCTTGGGCGTGGCATCCAGGCGCTGCTGCAGCTGGCGGGTGTCGGCCGGCGGATCCTTGGCCAGGGCCACGGCCAGCTCGTTGTCCAGCACCCAGGTGCGCGGCAGGTCGTGCTCGCGCGCATGCCCGTCGCGCCCGCGCAGCAGGCGGGCCCGGCGTCGCCGCCCGTCCACGCCGAGGAACTGCGCCGCGCGCAGCGCGAGGTGCGGCCAGGGCTCGCCCTCGTCGCGCGCGGCGGTGGCCAGCATGCGTTCCACGTCCTCGGCCAGCCAGGCCTCGCGGCCCAGCTCCTGCAGGCGGGCGCGGGTGGCCTGGGACAGCGCGTCCAGGTGGACCACCTCGTCGGCGGCGTACTCCAGCTGCGCCGGGCTCAGCGGCCGCCGCATCCAGTCCGAGCGGGTCTCGCCCTTGGGCAGGGTGACGCCGGCGATCCGCTCGACCAGCTTCTGGTAGCCCAGACCGGCGCCGATGCCCGCCAGGGCGGCGGCGACCTGGGTGTCGTACAGCGGACGGGGCAGGGTGCCGCAGGCGCAGCGCAGGGCGATCAGGTCCTCGCTGGCGCTGTGCATCACCTTGAGCACGCCGGGCGCGTCGAGCCAGGCGGCCAGCGCCGGCGCCATGCCGGGCACCAGCGGGTCCACCAGCAGCACCTCCCCGCCCACCGCCATTTGCACCAGTGCCAGCTTCGGCCAGTAGGTGCGTTCGCGCACGAACTCGGTGTCCAGGCCGATGCGGGGCGGGGCCGCCTCCAGGCGGCGCAGGAGTCCGGCAGGGTTGTCGATCCAGAGGGCTTGCGGCACGAAGGGTTCCATGGGGCGCGCGGTTGCCCGCGCCGGGCCCGATAGCCTAACGTCAAACCGGCATATGCGGACCGGCACCGAAGGGAGGACAGACTTGCGCGCGAGCGCCCGGACACTGGGCTGGACCCTGACGCTGCTGGCCTGCGCCTGCTCGCGCGCGCCGGAACCGCCCGCGGCGGAGGCACCGCCGCCCGGCGCGTCCGCCGCAACGGCGGGCGGGCCGCAGGTGACGGTGCGCGGCGACGAGCGCGACGCCGTGTTCGAGGTGTGGACGCCGCCGCCGGTGGAGATCGCGCCGGACGCCGACCGGCGCGCGCTGCGCCGGCAGGCCGCCGCCGCGCTGGAGCAGGGCCGCCTGTACGAAGACGCGGAAGCGGCGGTGCCGCTGTACCTGGCCCTTCTGCGGGCGGACGCGGACGACGCGGTGGCCCGGCGCGGCCTGGGGCGCGCGCGCCAGGCCCTGCTGCGCGCCGGGCGCCAGGCGCTGGACGCGGTGGCGGCGGACGCGGATGCGGACGGGGTGGCGCTGCGGCGGGCCACGGCGCTGGCCGCGGTGGCGCGCGCGGTGGCCGCGGAGGACGCGCAGGTGCAGGCCCTGCAGCAGGCGGTCGAACGTGCCCGCCGCGTGGCCGAGCTCGACCGCGCCGGCGAGGAGGACCTGCGCGCCGGCCGCCTGGACGGGCCGGGCGAAGGCGCGCTGGGCTACTTCCGCGAGGCGCTGGCCCTGGCGCCGGAGGATCCGCGCGCGCGCCAGGGCCTGGCGGCGGTGGAGAGCGCCCTGATCGACCGCGCCGAGGCCGCGGCGCGGAGCGTGGACTTCGAGGCGGCCGGGCACTGGCTGGAGCAGGCGCAGGCGGTGCGGGGGGACGCGGCCGGCGCGGTGGCCGACGCGCGCGGGCGGGTGGACGCCATCCGCGAGGGGCACATCCTGGCCCTGCGCGACGCCGCGCTGCGCGACCTGCTGCAGCCCACCGGGCTGCGCCAGGCGCGCGCGCGCCTGGCCGAGGCCCTGCGCATCGCCCCGCCGGGGCATGCGGTGGTGGCGCAACTGCGCGAGCGCATCGACCTGGTCACCCACTACGGCGTGTTCCGTCCCGGTCAGGTGTTCACCGACGCCCTGGCCGACGGCAGCCGCGGCCCGCAGATGGTGGTGGTGCCGCACGGCGCTTTCCGCATGGGGGCCGAGGACAGCGACCCGCAGGCCGCCGACGCGGAGAAACCGGCCCACTACGTGCGCTTCGACCGCGGCTTCGCCATGTCGCTCACCGAGGTCACCGTGGCCGAATTCGGCCGCTACGTGGCCGCCACCGGTGCCCGCCCGCGTGCCACCCGCCGCGGCAACTCCATCGTCTACGACGAGCGCAGTGGCAACTTCGTTCGCCGCAGCGGGGTGGACTGGCGTTCCAGCTACGACGGCAGCCCGGCCCGGCCCAACGATCCGGTGCTGCACGTGAGCGTGCACGACGCCGAGGCCTACGCCGCCTGGCTGTCGGAGCAGACCGGGCGGCACTACCGGCTGCCGAGCGAGGCCGAGTTCGAGTACGCGCTGCGCGCCGGCACCCGGGGGCGCTACCCCTGGGGCGACGACCCCGTGCCGCCGGAGCGGGTGGGCAACCTGACCGGCGGCGAGGACGTCTCGCCCAGCGGCCGGCGCTGGAACAACGCCTTCGCCGGCTACGGCGACGGCTACTGGGGCATCGCCCCGGTGGGCCGCTTCGCGCCCAACGCCTGGGGACTGCACGACCTGGCCGGCAACGCCAGCGAATGGGTCGCCGACTGCTGGCACGCCAGCTACCGGCGCGCGCCGGCCGACGGCGCGCCCTGGTTCAACCCGGGCTGCCGCACCCGGGTGGTGCGGGGCGGCTCCTGGGCCGGGTCGCCGGCCCAGACCCGCGCGGCATGGCGCGCGCCGATGGATTCGGATATGACTAGCGGGCGCGTCGGCTTCCGGCTGGTGCGCGGCATCTGACCAGGGACACTCAGGGAGGGTGGGGCATGCGCAACGATCCTCGGGCCGGAAGCGGGAGGCGCGCCACCACCGGCCGCGGCGGGCTGCGCTGGCTGATCCTGCTGGCCTTCGCCGTCTATGGCGGCTGCTACTACTTCTCCAACCGCACCGTGGACCCGTACACCGGCGAGACGGTGCTGATCGACAGCAGCATCGGCCCGGAGGAGGAGCGCGCGCTCGGCCTGCAGGCCTACCAGGAGATCCTCGCCCAGGAGCGGCCGCTGGATCCGTCCGACCCGACCGCGCAACAGGTGCGGGAGATCGCCGCGCGCCTGATCGACAGGGTGGACGAGGTCTCGGCCGCGATCGCCGCCGAGCACGGGCACCAGGCGCCGGAGCACTGGCGGCAGTTCGAGTGGGAGGTCAACGTCATCCCCTCCGACCAGGCCAACGCGTTCTGCCTGCCCGGCGGCAAGATGGCGGTCTACACCGGGCTGATCCCGGTGGCGCAGACCGCCGACGCCATGGCCGTGGTGATGGGCCACGAGATCGCCCACGCCCTGCTGCGCCACGGCGCCCAGCGCATGAGCCAGCAGAAGCTGGCGCAGATCGGGCAGATGGCCGGCGCCATGAGCGGCATGGACCCGCAACAGCAGCAGATGGTCATGGCGGCGATGGGCTACGGCTACCTGCTGCCGTACGCGCGCACCCACGAGACCCAGGCCGACGAGGTCGGGCTGATGCTGGCCGCGGCCGCCTGCTACGACCCGCGCGCGGCCATCGGCCTGTGGGAGCGCGTGGGCCAGGCCTCGGGCGGGCAGGCGCCGCCGGAGTTCGCCTCCACCCACCCGAACCCGGGCACGCGCATCCAGAACCTGCAGGCGCTGATGCCCAAGGCCATGGAGTACCGCCAGAGGTTCTGCCGCCAGTAGCGGATTCGTCGCGACCCTCTCCCGGCGGGAGAGGGCAGGGAGGGGGCGACGGGCCGGCCGCACGGGGAGCCGTCCCCGCCGCGCAACCCGGCGGCGGCCGGCCGGCGTGCGGGATCAGCGGCGCGTCTTGCCGCCGGTGGTGCCGCTGCCGCGTTCGTTCTCGCCGCCGGTGCCGCGGCCGGCCGGGCGGCCGAGGCTGCCGGCCAGCCCGCGCTGGAACGCCTTCCACAGTTCCAGGTTGCGCTCGGTCAGCTGGTTCATCGCCGTCCACGGCGTCTGCCCCAGCAGGTTGCCCATCTGCTGGCGGAAGGTCTGCTGCTGCTCCAGGAACAGCTGCATGCTGCGCTCCAGGTAGTTGCCCATGAAGCCCTGCAGCGAATCGCCGTAGAAGCGGATGATCTGGCTCAGCAGCTGGGTGGACAGCATCGGTTCGCCGTCCTGCTCGCGCTCGGCGATGATCTGCAGCAGCACCGAGCGGGTCAGGTCCTCGCCGGTCTTGGCATCGCGCACCTCGAACGACTCGCCGTCGAGGATCAGCTGGCGCACGTCCTCGATCGTGATGTAGCTGGAGATCTCGGTGTCGTACAGCCGGCGGTTCGGATATTTCTTGATGATGCGGGTGGCAGCCATCGGGCGCTCGCGGGCAGACTTCATGCACCCGAGGATGGCGCACCGCAGCAGCCTGCGCAACTGCCCCAGGTCACGCCGGATTCACCAGCCCATGTGGTGGCCGCCGTTGATGTCCAGGTTGGAGCCGGTGATCCAGGCCGCTTCCTCGGCCACGAGGAAGCCGACCGCGTAGGCGATCTCCTCGGGGCGGCCCAGGCGGCCGGTGGGGATGTCGGCGATGATCTTGGCGCGCACCTCCTCGGGCACGGCCATGACCATGTCGGTGGCCACGTAGCCCGGGGAGACGGTGTTCACGGTGATGCCCAGGCGGGCGTTCTCGCGCGCCAGGGAGATGGTGAAGCCGTGCATGCCGGCCTTGGCGGCGGCGTAGTTGGCCTGGCCGTACTGGCCCTTGAGGCCGTTGATCGAGCTGATCTGGACGATGCGGCCCCAGCGCCGCTCGCGCATGCCCTCGATCACCGCGCGGGTGACGTTGAACACCGAGTTGAGGTTGGTGTTGATGACCTCGTGCCACTGCTCGGCGGTCATCTTGTGGAAGGTGGTGTCGCGGGTGATGCCGGCGTTGTTGACCAGGATCTCCACCGGGCCGAGCTGCGCCTCGACCGCGCGCACCATCGCCTGGGCGCTCTCGGTGGAGGCCACGTCGCCGGGAACCAGGGTGACCGGATAGCCTTCGGTGGCCATCGCCTGCTGCCAAGCGCGCGCGCGGGCCTCGTCGCGGTAATTGGTGGCCACGCGGTGGCCCATGTCCACCAGGCGCTTGCAGATGGCGGTGCCGATGCCGCCCGTGCCACCGGTGACGAGTGCGACGCGACTGGTCATGCTGTGCCTCCCGGTGGTCCGCTATTCAGGTTGGAGATTCCCAAGCAGTTGTAATGGCCGCCCCAGCAAAGTGCAAGCGGGCCGGCAGCCGTGCCGGATCGAAGCCGGCCACCGCGCGCGCCAGCAGCGCCGCCACGCTGCCGGCCCCCTGCAGCACGGCCGGGTCCTGGCCCAGCAGGGCCCAGCACAGGCGCAGCGGCGGCAGCGGATCGGCCGCGTCCACCGGCAGCGCCGCGCTGGACTTGGACAGCTTGCGGCCCCCGGGATCCAGCACCAGCGGCAGGTGCAGGTAGCACGGGGTGGGCAGGCCGAGCGCGCGCTGCAGCAGGATCTGCCGCGGCGTGGAATCCAGCAGGTCGGCGCCGCGGACCACGTCGGTGATGCCCTGGTCGGCGTCGGCCCCCACCACCGCCGGCTGGTAGGCCCAGGAGCCGTCGGCGCGCAGCAGCACGAAGTCGCCGACCTCGGCGGCCACGTCCTGGCGCTGTGGCCCCTGCAGCAGGTCGTTGAACTCCACCACGCTGCCGTCGGGCACGCGCAGGCGCCAGGCCGGGTGCGGGCGCGGCGTGGCGGAGACGCAGCGGCGGTGGACGCCGCCCTGCGCAGCCAGTTCGCTGCGGCTGCACGGGCAGGCGAAGGCCAGGCCGGCCGCGACCAGCCGGTCCAGCGCGGCGCGTTAGAGGTGCTGGCGCCGGCTCTGCCGCACCACCGGCAGATCCGATTCCAGGCCGAACGCGGCCAGCGTGGCCAGCTGCAGGTCGGCCGCGCCGGGCACCTCGCGCGGCGGATCCAGGTCCTCCACGCGCACCAGCCACTGGCCGCCGGCATGGCGGGCCAGCAGCCAGCTGCCGAAGGCGGCCAGCAGCGAGCCGAAGTGCAGGGGGCCGGTGGGCGAGGGCGCGAAACGGCCGCGGTAGGCGGGCGCGGGAGGGGTGGATGGCATGCGGGCATGGTCGCGGCTGGCCGCGGTTGATTTCAAGGCGCGCCGTCACCATCTTTACGGCATCCCGCAACCACACAGCCGGAGTCGCCTTCGTGTTCACCCGTATCGCCCTGTTCCTTGCCACCAACCTTGCCGTGCTGGTGCTGGCCGGCATCGTCATGTCCATCCTGGGTGTGCACCCGCAGCAGTTGGGCGGGCTGCTGGTGATGGCCGCGATCTTCGGTTTCGGCGGCTCGCTCATCTCCCTGCTGACCTCCAAGTGGATGGCCAAGCGCGCCACGGGCGCCTACGTCATCACCCAGCCGCGCAACGAGACCGAGCGCTGGCTGCTGGAGACGGTGCGCCGCCAGGCCCAGGCCGCCGGCATCGGCATGCCCGAGGTGGCCATCTACGACGCCCCGGAGATCAACGCCTTCGCCACCGGCGCCAACCGCAACAACGCGCTGGTGGCCGTGTCCACCGGCCTGCTGCGCAACATGAACGCCGACGAGGCCGAAGCGGTGCTCGGCCACGAGGTGGCGCACATCGCCAACGGCGACATGGTGACCATGGCCCTGCTGCAGGGCGTGCTCAACACCTTCGTGATCGTGCTGGCGCGCGTGGTCGGTGGGGTGGTGGACAGCTACCTGTCCGGCAACCGCGAGGACCGCGGTCCGGGCCTGGCCTACTTCGCCATCGTGATGGTCCTGGAGATCGTGTTCGGCCTGTTCGCCACCATGATCGCCATGTGGTTCTCGCGCCGGCGCGAGTTCCGCGCCGACGCCGGTGGCGCGCGCCTGGCCGGCCGGCACAAGATGATCGCCGCGCTGGAGCGGCTGGCCCTGAACCAGGGGCAGAGCACATTGCCGGCCCAGGTCGCTGCGTTCGGTATCGCCGGCGGCATGGGCCAGGGCCTGCGCAGGCTGTTCATGAGCCATCCGCCGCTGTCCGAGCGCATCGCCGCGCTGCGCGCGGCCGCCTGAGCCGGCCCGGCACCAGCCCGCCCGCGCCGCCCGCCTCTCGGCGGGCGTCGCGCTTTCAGCCGCCGGTGGCCGGGGTGCCCGCCACCGGGCGCTGGCCGGACAGGGTCAGCCGGCCGCCGCCATCCTCCTCGAGGAACTCGTTGCCGTTGGCGTCGGCATGGCGCGTGCCGGAGGCGGCGGTGGCGCGCGGCAGCAGCAGCTGGCCGCGCTCGTGGGTCAGCACCAGCGTGTCGGCCTGCGGATCGAAGCGCACGGCGATGTGCTCGTCGCCGCAGACCCAGCGAGCCTCGCGGCCCCGCGCCTGGCCCGGCGGCCGGGGAGGCACCGGCGCGGTCGGTCCGGCCTGGACGGGCGTGGGCGTGGCCGGACCGTCCTTCTGGACCGTGGCGCTGGCCGCCGGCTCCTGCGGCCGGCATGCGGCCAGCAGGAGCAGGCCCAGCGGCAGCAGGACGCCCACCCGGCTCATGCGCTGCGCGCCTGCCCGGTGTGGCGGCCTTCGCCGATCTCCTCCACCAGCTTGGCGCAGAAGGCCGGCAGGTCGTCCGGGGTGCGGCTGGTGACCAGGCCCTGGTCCACCACCACCTCGCGGTCCACCCAGTGCGCCCCGGCGTTCTCCAGGTCCCTGCGGATGTTGGGCACCGAGGTCAGCTCGCGGTCGCCGGCCAGGTCGGCGTCCACCAGCACCCACGGGCCGTGGCAGATGGCGCCGACCGGCTTGCCGGCCTCGAAGAAGCCGCGGGTGAAGCGGATGGCGCTGTCGTCGTGGCGCAGCGCGTCGGGGTTGAACAGCCCCCCGGGAATGACCAGGGCGTCGTAGTCGCCGGCGTCGGCCTGGGCGAGCGTGCGATCCACCTCGACCGTGCGGCCCTTGTTGAAGTGGCGCATGCCCTGGATCGTGCCTCCGGCGGGCGAGACCACCTCCACCTCGGCGCCGGCCTCGCGCAGGGCGCGCAGCGGTTCCAGCAGTTCGGATTCCTCGAAGCCGTGGCTGGCGAGGATGGCGACGCGCTTGCCGTCGAGTCGGGACATGGGCTTGCTCCGTTGGGGGTGGGGGCGGCCCCGCAGCATAGGCGCCGCCGCGCATGGGAGGCGCGAAGGCGGCGTCGGCAAAACATTACCTGATTAGCCCCGACCCTCAGCCGCCAGTCGCAGGATGTGCGTCGCCCACCGCCGAGCATACGGCCACCTGAAGGCGACGAGGTGGCGTCATGAGCATCAATTCCGTGCAGTTCCAGGCTGGCCTG
>NZ_PDWK01000088.1 GCF_010093135.1 Pseudoxanthomonas taiwanensis
TGAACAACGATTCCTGAGTGACGTCTGCACCGCGCATCCCACGCCCTCCACTATGGCTGAGGTCGATATCGCAAACAGAGGGCTTGAAAGCAAGCTCTGGCGCGGGAGAATTTCAACAAGCTGCTAGGAGGCGGCGATGCGGTTCCCGGGCGGGATCCTGGACGGGCCGGAACGCGAGCTGTGGCGGCGCGCCGACGCGCTGTTCGACCGGCTGCTCGACGAACCGGAGCACACCCGCCAATCCCGCCTGCTGGAGCTGACCGACGATCCGGCCCTGCGTGAGCGCGTGCGCCGCCTGCTGGCGGCGCACGCGCGGTCTTCCGGGCCGCTGGACCAGCCGCCGCCGGGCCTGCCGCCCCCGGCGGCGGCCCTGGCCGGTCAGCGCCTGGGCCGCTGGCGTCTGGAGGAGGAGATCGGCCGTGGCGGCATGGCCGTGGTCTACCGCGCCCGCGCCGAGGACGGTGCCGAGGGCCAGCTGGCCGCGGTCAAGGTGCTGACCCTGGGCAGCCTGGCCCGCGACGGCCGCGAGCGCTTCCTGCGCGAGCAGCAGGCGCTGCTGCGCCTGCGCCATCCGTACATCGCGGCGCTGTACGACGCCGGCGTCAGTGCCGACGGCACCCCGTGGCTGGCCATGCAGCTGGTGGAGGGCGAGCCGATCGACCGCTGGTGCGCGCGCCACAGGCTGGACGTGCCCGCGCGCGTGCGCCTGCTGCTGCAGGTGTGCGAGGCGCTGGACTACAGCCACCGCAACCTGGTCGTGCACCGCGACATCAAGCCGTCCAACGTGCTGGTGGATGCCGACGGCCATGTGCGCGTGCTCGATTTCGGCATCGCCCGCACCCTGGACGGGGATGAGGCGGCCACCCGCACCGCGCTGCATGCGCTCACGCCCGAGTACGCCGCCCCGGAGCAGTTCACCGGCATGCCGCCGGCCACGGCCATGGACGTGTACGGCGCGGCGGCCCTGCTGTACCGCCTGCTGACCGGCCTGGCCCCGCGCCAGGCCGCGCCCGCCGGCGAGGTCATTGCCCCGTCGAAGCTGCTGCGCCAGCGTGCCGGCGAGCGCCCGGACCCGGCGCAGCGGCAGGCGGTGGCGCGGCTGCGCGGCGACCTGGACACCATCCTGCTCAAGGCCCTGGCCGGGACGCCGGAGGACCGCTATCCGGGCATCGCCGCCTTCGCCGAGGACCTGCGCCGCTGGCTGCAGCGCCGGCCGATCCGTGCCCATCCGCCCAGCCTGCGCTACCGCCTGCGCAAGTTCGCCTCGCGCAACCGCTGGCAGGTCGCCGCCGGCGCCGTGCTGCTGCTGCTGCTGGCCGGCGGCGTGGCCGGCACCGTATGGCAGATGCGCAAGGCCCGCGCCGAGGCCGCCCGCGCCAACGCCCTGGCCGAGGAATCGCAGGCGCAGCTGGCCTACCTGGAAAGCCTGCTGGAGATGCTGGCCCCGGGCACCGAGGACACGCGCCACATCGACCGCACCCGCGTGCTGGCCGAGGCCACCGCCCGCGCCCGCCGCGAACTGGCCGACCGCCCGCAGGTGCTGGCCAGCGTGGAGATGCGCCTGGGCCTGCTGGCCGAGGAGCTGGGCGAGTATGGACGCGCCGCGGACCTGTTCGACAGCGCCCTGCGGCGCCGCCGGCAGCTGTTCGGCGACGAATCGGAGGCCACCGCCGAGGCCCTGGCCAAGTCCGGCTCGGTGCGCGCCTATCTCAGCCCGCGCCAGCCGGAGGAAGTGCTGCGCCGCCTGGAGCAGGCCCTGCCGGTGCTGGCGCGGCTGGCGCCGCACGGCCAGGCGCGGGTGCGCGCGCTCAACGCCCTGCTGGCCATCCTGGCCGAGCTGGACCGCTACCCGCAGGCCGAGGCGCGCCTGGCCGAGGCCATGGCCGTGTGCGATGCACCGGCCGCGCCGGAAGAGGCCTGCGCCGCCCTGTGGGCCAACGCCGGCGCCTTCTACCAGCGCACCAGCCGGCCGAAGGACGCCCTGCCCCACCTGGAGCGCGCGCTGGAGACGCGCCGTCGCCTGTGGGGCCCGGAGCATGCCGACACCCTGGTGGTGGCCAGCCGCCTGGGCCTGGTCTACGCCGAGACCGGCGACCCGGCGCGCGGCCTGGCCCTGCTGGAACAGGTGGTCCAGGCGCAGCGGCGCATCTACGAGCGGCCCACCCGCGACGCGCTGCCGGCCCTGTACATGCTCTCGCGCCTGCTGGCCGGCAGCGGCGAGGTGGAGCGCGCCCTGGCCCTGAACAGCGAATATCTGGACCAGCTGCGCGAAGTCTACGGCGAGGACCATCCGGACAGTGCCCTGGGCCAGACCGAGCGTGGCACCCTGCTGTTCACCGAGGGCCGCTTCGCCGAAGCCGCCGCGGCCTATGCCGAGGGCGTGCGCATCTACCGCCTGGTGCGGAGCGAGGCCGGCACGGCCATCGCCGAGGGCAACTACGCCGACGCCCTGCGCGAGCAGGGCCAGGCCGCACGCGCCCTGCCCCTGCAGTACCGCTCGCTGGAGGTGCTGGAACGGGTGTTCGGCGCCGGACACCCGCAGGTGGCCGCGCGCCTGGGCAACGTGGCGCGCACCCATGCCGCGCTGGGCCAGCACGAGCAGGCCCTGCGCCAGTACGAGCGCACCCTGGAGATGTACGAACGCCACGCGCGCGAGCAGCAGGGCGGCGACCGCACCGCCATCGCCTACGTCGACGCCTGGCGCGCGCGCAGTCTGCTGGCCGTGGGGCGCGGCGAGGAGGCGGTGGCCACCCTGCGGGCCAGCGTGGCGTTGCTGCAGGACCGCCCGCAGCCCAACCCACGCCTGGAGAACGAGGCCTTCGCCTTCCTGGTCGAGGCCGCCTGCCGCACCGGCACCGGGGACTGCGCGGCGCTGCGCGCGCAGGCGCGCGAGCGGCTGGAGCGGCCGCTGCCGGGGATCGCCCGCCTGCGCCTGCGCCAGGCGCTGGCCGGCGGCGGCTGAGCGGCTGGCACTTTCTGCCGCGCCGTTGCGTATGTCCGGACAGAAGCGGCCGCCACGGGGGTGGCCGCCGGGGAGGGAGCGCGATGACGGCGGGCATGGCGGCAACTGCGGCCGAACGGGCCGGCACCCTGCGCACGGCGCTGCTGCTGGCCCTGGCGCTGGCCGCCTGTGGCGCCGAACCGCGCGGTGCGGCCGGACCGGACCAGGAGGCGGACCTGCAGGCCGCGCTGGCGCAGTACGAGGCGGCGGTGGCCTGGCTGCTGGGCACGGACCAGGCGGACCTGCAGGCCTGCTGGACCGAGGACCGTGCCGCGTTCGCCCGCCGCCTGACCACCTGCGCCGGCACCGCCGGCCGGGTGGCGCTGCTGCGCGAACGCCTGGCGGAGCTGCAGGGCTGGCAGTCCGACAGCCAGCGCATCGCCGGCCTGGCGCTGCCGCCGCCGCGGCGCGAGCTGCTGGCGATCCTCGCACCCGAGGGCGGCGCGGCGCCGGCGCGGCAGGACGAGCCGCCGGCGCAGGCGCGCGAGGGCGTGCTGGTCCATGCCGCCACCCGTCCCGAGCACATGGGCCTGGCCGTGGCCACGGCCGAGGGCGAGCACGTGATCGTGTTCGACGACGAGCTGGGCAACCAGGACGCCCACCACATGCTGCTGGACATGCCGGGCGTGCCGGTGCGGGTGCTTGGTCACCTGCGCGTGGCAGCGGACGGCATCGCCGATTTCGACACCGCGCGCTGCCGCCGGGTGTACCGGCTGCATGCGCCGCCCGCCCCGCCCGAACCTGCCGGAGATGCCTCATGACACCGACGCGCCGCCCCATCCCGAACCCGGTCCTGCCGCTGCTGGCCCTGGCCGCGGCGCTGCCGGCCGCAGCCGCCGACCCATGCCTGGTGGGCCGCTGGGAGCCGGTGGGCAACGCCGCCGGCGAGTGGATGCAGCGCAACGCCCCCGGCCTGCAGGTGCAGGCTGCGCAGCAGGGCACGCTGGAGTTCCTCGCCGACGGCACCTACGTGGCCGGCGGCAGCGGCCAGGCCCAGGTCGCCGCCACGCAGGCGCAGGCCGAGGTCCGCGACCTGCGCTTCCAGGCCCGCGGCACCTGGAGCACGGAGGGCACCACCCTGGTCCTGCAGCCGACGGCCGGATCCATGGACGGGACCATGCGCATCCAGGGCCCGGCCGGGCGGACCATCGAAGTGCCCATGCCCCGGGGGGCGGCGCAGCCGCAGCGCCTGCAGTACGCCTGCAGCAGCGACGGGCTCCAGACGCGCATGGCGGTCCGCAACGCCACCCCGGTCGTGCAGCGCTACCGGCGTCTGCCCTGACCTTCCGTCACCGCAAGGAGGAACGTGATGAAGCTACGCGATGTGCCCGTCCGGACCCTGTCCCGTGGCGCCCTGTGCCTGGGCGCGCTGCTGGCCAGCGCCTCGCTGCTGGCGCAGGTGCGCATACCGGCGCAGGTGCAGAAGGCGCTGAAGGCGCAGGCCGACGCCGGCACCTGGTCGGAGTCGGCCAGCACGGTCAACGGCATCACCGGCAGTGGCAACGGCGCCAACCAGCCGGCGCTGCCGCAGGTGGCCGCACTCAACGGCTTCCTGCTGTCGTTCAACAACGGCGACCACAAGCTGCGCCACATCGGCGTGCTGGCCGACGGCCGCTTCACCCGCTTCGCCTACGCCGACCGCAACGGCGACGACCCGTTCCGCGCCAGGGCCGGCTGGACCACCTTCACCCGCGGCATCGCCGGCGAGGTCAGTGCGGTGGGCGGTGGCAAGTTCCGCATCGAGCTGCCCACGCCGCGCCCGGAAGGACACGTGCTGGTGCTGCGCGGCTTCGAGTTCCGGCGCGCCGACGGCACCGACGCCAACCTGCGCAACATCAGTGTCAAGCTGGACGGGGCGCTGAACATCGCCGAGGTCTCGCTGACCGACGACCAGGGCCTGGACTTCCGCGGCCTGGAGCGCACCCTGGGCGCGGCCGGGGCCTCGGCCGCCGCCGGCGTGCCGCTGCCCGGCCTGGTGGAGTTGGCCCATGCCGACCTGGCCCGGGTGGCGGCACGCAACATTCCGCAGATGGTGGGCCGCTACCGCGCCTACCGCGTGACCGTGCAGTACGCCTGGATCCCGCGGGCACTGGTGCAGCAGGAAGGCACGCTGGCCGGCGGCACCGGCGACCTGGGCGCGATCACCCCGCCCACGCCCGTGCACGCCCTGCAGGGCTTCGAGTTCACCTTCGACAACTCCGACCACCACCTGCTGACCCTGGCGGTGAACGCGGACGAGCGCGGCAAGCGCGTGTTCGCCTTCCAGGACAACAACCGCGACGATCCGCTGCGCTGGACCGTCACCTACCTCACGCTGAACCCGGAGCTGCGCCGCTGAGCGGGGCAGGCCGTCAGGGAAGACGGAAGAAGGACCGCGCCGTCGCGGTGGTCGCCACCGCGACGGCCTCCATGGACTGGCCGCGGTCGCGGGCCAGCTCCTGCACGATGTGCGGCAGGTACATCGGCTCGTTGCGGCGGTCCCTGGGCATCGGGTCCAGGGTGCGCGGCAGCAGGTAGGGCGCGTCGGTCTCCACCATCAGGCGGTGGTCCGGGATCTCCTTCACGAACTCGCGCAGGTGCCGGCCGCGGCGTTCGTCGCACAGCCAGCCGGTGATGCCGATGTACCAGTCGCGGTCCAGGTAGTCGAACAGCTCCTCGCGGGTGCCGGTGAAGCAGTGCACCACCGCCGGGCCGATGCGGCCCTCGAACTGGCGCATGATCGCCATGAAGTCCTCGTGCGCGTCGCGCTGGTGCAGGAACAGCGGCTTGGGATCGCCGGCGGCGGCCAGGTCGGCGGCGATTTCCAGCTGGCGCTCGAAGGCCTTGCGCTGGGCCGGGCGCGGGGAAAAGTCGCGGAAGTAGTCCAGGCCGCACTCGCCCACCGCCACCACCTCCGGGTGCCGGTGCAGCTCGCGCAGCTCCGCGTCGCACTCGGCGGTGTACTCGGTGGCGTGGTGCGGATGCACGCCGGCGGTGGCGTACAGCACGCCCGGGTGGGCGCGGGCCAGTTCCAGGGCCCTGGGCGAATGCTCGCGGCTGGCGCCGGGGACCACCATCTGCACCACTCCGGCCGCGCGCGCGCGCTGCAGCACCGCCTCGCGGGCGCGGTCGAAGCTGTCGTGGGTCAGGTTGGCACCGATGTCGATCAGTTCCATGGAGCGTGCGGTCCGGGAAAGCACGCATTCTACCCGCGCGGCGGAAAGGCCCCGGCACGGGCCTGGCTTGCGGGCACGCCGTGGCCCGGGCCGGTCCGGCCATGGCAGGGCCGGCTCCGGTCCTCCAGCCCCGGCACGGTGGCGCTGGTGTCGTCGCCCCCGGGCATGGCGCGCTTGACCGCGCCGCGGGTGGCCACGGCGGTGGCCAAGTCCACCGGCTTGCCCGCCAGCCGCAGGGCGATGATCGCCCCGCGCCCGGCCAGGTCCGGCAGGCAGCGCCTCGACCTCTGCGCCGGGCGGGCCGACGTGGGACTGGACATGCAGGTATCCGCCGGCAAACCGGCCGATAATACTTTTCCTGTTTCGTGAACCCTCGCGCGTACGCAGGGCGCCAGCACGCCCGCGCATCCTGCCGCTCCATGTCCTTTCCCATCACACCCCTGCTGCCCGCGATCCGGGACAGCCTGTCAGCCCATTCGCGGCTGGTGCTGGAGGCCCCGCCCGGGGCCGGCAAGACCACCCAGGTGCCGCTGGCGCTGCTCGATGCGCCCTGGCTGGAGGGGCGCAGGATCGTGATGCTGGAGCCGCGCCGCGTGGCCGCGCGCAGCGCGGCCACGTTCATGGCCCGGCAACTGGGCCAGGAGGTCGGGCAGACCGTCGGCTACCGCATCCGCTTCGAGAACCGCGTCTCGGCCGCCACCCGCATCGAGGTGGTCACCGAGGGCATCCTCACCCGCATGATCCAGGACGACCCGCTGCTGGAAGGCGTGGGTGCGGTGGTGTTCGACGAGTTCCACGAGCGCCACCTGTCCGCCGACCTGGCCCTGGCCCTGGCCCTGGACGTGCAGGGCCAGCTGCGCGAGGACCTGCGCATCGTGGTCATGTCCGCGACCCTGGACGGCGAGCGCCTGGCGCGGTTCCTCGACGCGCCGCGCCTGTCCAGCGAGGGCCGCTCCTTCCCGGTGGAGGTCAGCCATTTCCCGGCGCGCCGTGACGAGGCGCTGGAGGTGCAGACCCGGCGCGCGGTGGAACAGGCCCTGGCCGGCTACCCGGGCGATGTGCTGGTGTTCCTGCCCGGCCAGCGCGAGATCGCCCGGGTCGCCGCGGCGCTGGAAGCGGCGGCCCTGGCGGGCGACGTGGAAGTGCTGGCCCTGCACGGCGAGCTGCCGGTGGAGCAGCAGTCGCGCGTGCTGCAGCCGGCACCGGACGGTACCCGTCGCGTGGTGCTGGCCACCAACGTGGCCGAGTCCTCGGTGACCCTGCCCGGCGTGCGCGTGGTGATCGACTCCGGCTTGGCACGCGAACCGCGCTTCGATCCCAACAGTGGCTTCTCGCGCCTGGACGTGGTGCCCATCTCCCAGGCCTCGGCCGACCAGCGCGCCGGCCGCGCCGGGCGCGTGGCCGAAGGCTGGGCCTGGCGGCTGTGGCCGGAATCGCAGCGCCTGGAGGCGCAGCGCCGACCGGAGATGGCGCAGGTGGAGCTGGCCGGACTGGCGCTGGAGCTGGCGGCCTGGGGCAGCGACCAGCTGCGCTTCGTGGACCCGCCCCCGCCCGGCGCCCTGGCCGCGGCACGCGAGCTGCTGCAACGCCTGGGCGCGCTGGAGGGCGGCACGGTCACAGCCCTGGGCCGGCGCATGCTGGCGCTGGGCACCCATCCGCGCCTGGCGGCGATGCTGCTGGCCGCGCGCGATCCGTACGAACAGGCCCTGGCCGCGGACCTGGCCGCGCTGCTGGAGGCGCGCGACCCGCTGCGCGGCCGCAGCGACGCCCTGGCCGAACGCTGGCGCGCGCTGGCCGCCTTCCGCGGCGGGCGCATGCCCGCCGATGCCAGCCGCTCGGCGCTGGCGGCCATCGACGCGGCCGCGCGGCAGTGGCGCCGGCGCCTGCGCTGCGACGCGCCACCCCCTGCGGAGATCGAGGCGCACCTGCTGGGCGACCTGCTGGCCCATGCCTTCCCCGACCGCATCGCCGCCCGCCATCCGGCCGATCCGCTGCGCTACCAGCTGGCCAACGGCCGCATGGCGCGCCTGTTCGAGGACAGTGCCCTGCGCGGCGAGCCCTGGCTGGTGGCCACCGAGCTGCGCTTCGAGGCGCGCGGCGACGCCCTGCTGCTGCGCGCCGCGCCGGTGGACGAGGCGCGCCTGCGCGCCGACTTCCCCGGGCGCTTCGTCGAGGAGGAGGGCGCGGTCTGGGACGCTGAACGCCGCGCCCTGGTGGCCCGGCGCGAGTCGCGCTTCGACCGCATCGTGCTGGACAGCCGCCCGGCCGGCCGGGTGGATCCGGCCCAGGCCGCGCAGGCGCTGACCAATGCGGTGCGCGAGCTGGGCCTGGAGGCGCTGCCGTGGACCGAGGGCCTGCGCCAGTGGCAGGCGCGGGTGGTGTGCCTGCGCGCGTGGATGCCGGAGCTGGGCCTGCCCGACCTGTCCGACGCCGCCCTGCTGGCCAGCCTGGACAGCTGGCTGCGCCCGGCCTTCGCCGGCAAGACCCGGCTGGACGCGCTGAGCGAGCAGGAGCTGGGCGAGGCGCTGAAGTCGCCGCTGGACTGGGGCCTGCGCCAGCAGGTCGAGCGCCTGGCACCGGCGCGCATCGCCGTGCCCTCGGGCCTGGAGCGGCGCATCGAGTACGCCCTGGAGGCCGACGGCACGCCGCGTCCGCCGGTACTGGCGGTCAAGCTGCAGGAGCTGTTCGGCCTGGCCGACACCCCGCGCATCGCCGACGGCCGCGTGCCGCTGCTGCTGCACCTGCTCTCCCCCGGCGGCAAGCCGCTGCAGGTGACCCGGGACCTGCGTGGCTTCTGGGACCGCACCTATCCGGAGGTCAGGAGGGAGATGAAGGGGCGGTATCCGAAGCATCCCTGGCCCGATGACCCCTGGACCGCCACGGCCACCCATCGCGCCAAGCCGCGGGGGACGTGAGGCCGCCGTCGCCGTGGCGGCGGTGAGGCGCGGCACGCGCCGAAGGGATGCCGGCCGCGGGGCACGCTGAACGGCCGCCATCGGCCGTCGTGCCGGCGATGCGGCGCCGTCACGACGCTGACGTATCGTCTACCTGCTGCCGCCGACACTGGCGGCCCGCCACTTCCTGCAAGGGGAATCCCATGAGCAAGCTGACCATCATCACCGACCGCGCGCTGGAGCTGGCCGAGCAGGCCGGTGCCGGGCTGCGCCATGCCGGTTCCAACCTGCGCGGTGCCGGCGCCGGGGCCGGCCAGTGGATCAAGGCCGGTGCGGCCCTCGGTGCCGCCCGCACCGGCGTGCGCGTGGCCGGCAACACCGTGCGCCGGCATCCGGTGGCGGTGGCCGCCGCCGCGGCCGTGGTCGGTGCCGGCGTGCTCACCTACCTGCTGTACCGCAAGCGCCGCCAGCAGGCGCGCCAGGCCGCGATCGAGGGCCAGGCCCGCCACCTCGGCCGCGAGGCCCTGGACGAGCGTGCCCGCGCCGCCGAGGGCGCCGAGGTCTGATCAGCCGCGCGGCCGGCGTGGCCGGCTGCGCGCCGCCGGCCACGCCGGCCG
>NZ_PDWK01000089.1 GCF_010093135.1 Pseudoxanthomonas taiwanensis
GCGTTGCGATGCCCACCACCCGGTGGGTCCTTCGGCGTCCCATCCTTGGGACGGAAGCTCTTGTGCGAGGCCCACGCCTGCAGCAGCGTGCCGTCGACCGAGAAATGCTCGTCCGACATCAGGCCCCGCTTTTCCGCCAACCGCACCACCTCGGCCAGAAACTCGCTCGCCACCTCCTTTCCGTTCAAACGATCCCGGTTCTTCGAGAACACGGAGTGATCCCAGACCGGCTCGTCGATCGCGATACCGACGAACCAGCGGAACAGCAGGTTGTAGTGGAGCTGCTCCATCAGCATCCGCTCGCTCCGGATCGAGTAGAACAGCTGCAGCAGCTGCGCCCGCATCAGTTTCTCCGGCGCGATGGAGGCGCGGCCGGTATCGGCGTACAGCGCCGAAAACAGGCCGCTCATGCGCCTGAGCGCCTCATCGGCCAGCTCCCGAATGGATCGAAGCGGATGGTTCGCCGGGACGAAGTCGGCGAGCTTGGCGACCGTGAACAACGATTCCTGAGTGACGTCTGCACCGCGCATCCCACGCCCTCCACTATGGCTGAGGTCGATATCGCAAACAGAGGGCTTGAAAGCAAGCTCTGGCGCGGGAGAATTTCAACAAGCTGCTAGGCGGCCGCCCCGGCGGCGGTGCTCATCCGCCGCCGCCCGGCTTGCCGTGGATGCCGCCGCGCGCCAGCAGCGCCGGGTCCAGCAGCGGCCGCAGGGTCTTCTCCGGCAGGCCGGTGACCTCCATCGCCACCTCCAGCACCGGCCGCCCCTCGCGGTAGGCCTGCTTGGCGATGGCCGCACCCTTCTCGTAGCCGATCACCGGGTTGAGCGCGGTGACCAGGATCGGGTTGCGGTCCAGCGCGCGCCTGACCACGTCGGTGCGCACCTTCAGCCCGGCGATGCAGCGGTCGGCCAGCAGGCGCGAGACATTGGCCAGCAGCTGGATGGAGTCCAGCAGGTTGGCCGCGATCAGCGGCAGGGTCACGTTGAGCTGGAAGTTGCCGCTCTGCCCGGCTACGGTGATCGCGGTGTGGTGGCCGATCACCTGCGCGCAGGCCATCACCGTGGCCTCCGGGATCACCGGGTTGACCTTGCCCGGCATGATCGAGCTGCCCGGCTGCAGCGCCGGCAGCTCGATCTCGCCCAGCCCGGCCAGCGGCCCGGAGTTCATCCAGCGCAGGTCGTTGGCGATCTTGATCAGCGCCACCGCCAGGGCATTGAGCTGGCCGGACAGCTCCACCGCGTCGTCCTGCGAGGCCAGGCCCTCGAACTTGTCCGGCGCGCTCTCGAAGCGGGTGCCGGCCAGCGCGGACAGCGCCCGGGCCGCGCGCGCGCCGAAGCGCGGATCGGCGTTGATGCCGGTGCCGATGGCGGTGCCGCCCAGTGGCAGGCGGCGCAGGCGCCTGAGCGCGTCCTCCAGCCGGCCTTCGGCGGACTTCAGCTGCGAGGCCCAGGCGCCGAACTCCTGGGCGAAGGTCAGCGGCATGGCGTCCATCAGGTGGGTGCGGCCGGTCTTGACCACGCGGCCCAGCGAACGGGCGCGCCTGTCGATGGTGCGGCGCAGGTGGCGCAGCGCCGGCAGCAGGTCCTCCACCACCGCCAGCTGCGCGGCCACGCGGATGGCGGTGGGCACCACGTCGTTGGAGCTCTGCCCCAGGTTGACGTGGTCGTTGGGATGCACCGCACGCCGGCCGGCGCGGCCGGAACGGTTGGCCAGGTTGGCGATCACCTCGTTGGCGTTCATGTTGGACGAGGTGCCCGAACCGGTCTGGTAGATGTCCACCGGAAAGTGGGCGTCGTGACGCCCCTCGGCCACCTCCAGCGCGGCGGCGCGGATGGCCGCGGCCAGGTTCTTCGGCAACAGGCCCAGGCCGGCGTTGACCTCGGCCGCGGCGGCCTTGACCAGGCCCAGGGCACGGATGAAGCCGCGCGGCATCGGCCGCCCCGAGACCGGGAAGTTCTGCACGGCGCGCTGGGTCTGCGCGCCCCACAGGGCGTCGGCGGGGACCTGCAGCTCGCCCATGCTGTCGTGCTCGGTGCGGGTGCGCGGGGCCGGCGCGGCGGTACCCGGCCGCTTCGGCGGGGCCTTGGCGCGGGAACGGATGGGGGATGGACTCATGGGCCGTCTCCGGCGTGGCGGGGATGGACCCGAGCATACCGCCGGGCGCGCGGGGCGCCGTTCCACGCCGTGGCACGCTCGGCTCCGCCCACCTTCCCCCCCCGGGGGCCCGGGAACGGCAGCCCGCCCGGCACGGCCCGGGCCCACGGCTTAAACTATGCGGCTCCCGTCCCCGCACGCCGCCTTCCATGCCGGAATCCGCCCTCCTCGCCATCTCCCCGCTCGACGGCCGCTACGCCGGCAAGGTCGACGCGCTGCGCCCGATCTTCTCCGAATTCGGCCTGATCCACGCCCGCGTGCGGGTCGAGGTCGAATGGCTGCTGGCCCTGGCCGCCGAGCCGGCCATCGCCGAGCTGGCGCCGTTCTCCGCGGCCGCCCAGGCGCGCCTGCGCGCCCTGGCCGACGGCTTCTCCGTGGCCGACGCGGCCCGGGTCAAGGAGATCGAGCGCACCACCAACCACGACGTCAAGGCGGTCGAGTACTTCATCAAGGAGCGCCTGCGCGATGACGCCGAGCTGGGCCCGGCCCTGGAGTTCGTGCACTTCGCCTGCACCAGCGAGGACATCAACAACCTGTCCTACGCGCTGATGCTGCGCCAGGCCCGCGACACGGTCCTGCTGCCGGCGCTGGACGGCATCCTCTCCAGCCTGCGCGCCCTGGCCCACGAGCAGGCCGGCCAGCCCATGCTCTCGCGCACCCACGGCCAGACCGCCTCGCCCACCACCCTGGGCAAGGAGATCGCCAACGTGGTGGCGCGCCTGGAGCGGCAGCGCGCGCAGATCGCCGCGGTGCAGCTGACCGGCAAGATCAACGGCGCGGTGGGCAACTACAACGCCCACGCCATCGCCTACCCCGAGCTGGACTGGCCGGCCTTCGCCCGCCGCTTCGTCGAGGGCCTGGGCCTGCCGTTCAACCCCTACACCACCCAGATCGAGCCGCACGACAACATCGCCGAGCTGGGCGACGCGGTGCGCCGCGCCAACACCATCCTGATCGACCTGGCACGCGACATCTGGGGCTACATCTCGCTGGGCTACTTCCGGCAGAAGCTCAAGGAAGGCGAGGTCGGCTCCTCGACCATGCCGCACAAGGTCAACCCGATCGACTTCGAGAACGCCGAGGGCAACCTCGGCCTGGCCAACGCCCTGTTCGAGCACTTCTCGGCCAAGCTGCCGATCAGCCGCTGGCAGCGCGACCTGACCGACTCCACCGTGCTGCGCGCCCTGGGCACCGCCTTCGGCCACACCCAGGTGGCGCTGGACGCGCTGGCCCGCGGCCTGGGCAAGCTGCAGGTCAACCCGCAGCGCCTGCAGGCCGACCTGGACGCGTCCTGGGAAGTGCTGGCCGAGGCCGTGCAGACGGTGATGCGCCGCCACGGCCTGCCCAATCCCTACGAGCAGCTCAAGGCCCTGACCCGCGGCCAGGGCATCGACGCGGAGGCCATGCGCGCCTTCATCCAGTCCCTGGACCTGCCGGCCGAGGCGCGCCAGCGCCTGCTCGAGCTGACCCCGGCCACCTACACCGGCCTGGCCGAGCGCCTGGCCCGCGCCATCTGACCCCGCAGCGGCCGGCCCCGGTGGCCGGCCGTCCCCACGCCGGCCCCTGGGCGCCTTGACCCTGCTCAAGGCCGCCCCCTGCCCCTGCGCTATCCTGCCCCGCAATGCCCTGCCCGCGGCCGGAGCCGCACGTGTGGCCCCGGGGCCGCACGGCGTGTGCGCCCGCCGCGTGGGCCACGGCCCGTGCCCGGCCCGCACGCGGCCACGACGAGACCGCCCGATGACCACCAAGCGCCCCACCCGCAAGACCACCGCCCGCGCCCCGAGCGCCCTGCCGTTCGAGATCGATGCCACCGGCCACGGCCCGCTGGGCATGGAACCGGAGCGCTTCCTGCGCCACTACTGGCAGAAGCGGCCGCTGCTGATCCGCAACGCCTTCCCCCGCTTCCAGACCCCGGTCGCCCCGGAGGACCTGGCCGGCCTGGCCTGCGAAGACGGGGCCCTGGCCCGCATCATCAGCCACGACCGCGCCGGCGACCGCTGGACCCTGCGCACCGGCCCGTTCGCCGAGGAGGACTTCCCCGGCATGCCCGACCACGACTGGACCCTGCTGGTGCAGGACGTGGACAAGTGGGACCCGGACGTGCGCGCCCTGCTGGAGCACTTCCGCTTCCTGCCGCGCTGGCGCATTGACGACATCATGATCTCCTTCGCCGCCACCGGCGGCTCGGTCGGCGCGCACGTGGACCAGTACGACGTGTTCCTGCTGCAGGCCCACGGCCAGCGCCGCTGGCTGATCGACGCCTCGGTGGCCATGGGCCGCCCGGCGCCGGACCTGGCCTTCCGCGACGACGCCGAGATCAAGCTGCTGCGCCGCTTCGAACCCACCCACGACTGGGTGCTGGATCCGGGCGACATGCTCTACCTGCCGCCGAACGTGCCCCACCACGGCATCGCGGTGAACCCGTGCCTGACCTTCAGCGTGGGCATGCGCGCGCCCTCCTCGGCCGAACTGATCACCGACTGGCTGGACGCGCTGGTGGCCGAGGCCGACGAGGACATCCGCTACCACGACGAGGACCTGGCCGCCCCGCGCGACCCGTACGAGATCGACGCCGAGGCCATGCGCCGGGTGGTGGAGGCGCTCAACGCCCTGCGCATGAACGACCCCGACCGCCTGGGCGACTGGTTCGGCCGCTTCATCACCACCTACCGCGCCGCCGGCGACATCGTCCCGCCGGCCGAGCCGCGCCCGCGCATCGAGGTCGAGTGGGACCTGTCGCAGGGCGCGGCGCTGGTGCGCCCCCCCTGGTCGCGCACCGCCTGGCGGCGCAGCCGGCGCGGGGCCAGCCTGTACTGCAGCGGCATGGTGCTGCCGGTGCCGGTGCGCGACGCCGCGCGCCTGGCGGCCGCCGACCGCCTGGACGGCCGCGGCTATGCCGCCCTGTCCGAGCCCGGCCGCGACGCGGTCTACGCCCTGTACCAGGCCGGCCACTTCCTGCTGGAGACCGCGGACCCGGACGCGGAGGACGAACCGGCATGAGCTTCCGCGTCGCCCCGGCCGACTACGCCCGCGAGCACGCCGAGCTGCACGCGATACGCGAGGTGGTGTTCATCCGCGAACAGGGCGTGCCCGCCGGACTGGAGCGCGATGCCCTGGACCCGCTGAGCTACCACGTGGCCGCCCGCGACGCCGAGGGCCGCGTGGTGGGCACCGCGCGGCTGACCCCGGAGCGGCGGATCGGCCGCATGGCGGTGCTGCCCGGCCTGCGCGGCCGGGGCATCGGCGAGTCGCTGCTGGAGGCGCTGCTGGAGGAGGCCCGCCGCCGCGGCTGGCCCCAGGTCGAGCTGCACGCCCAGCTCCACGCCCTGCCGTTCTACGCCCGCGCTGGCTTCATTCCCACCGGCCCGGTGTTCCTGGAGGCCGGGATCGAGCACCGGCGCATGCGCCTGGCCCTGTCCGGCACCTGCCCGGTGGAGGACGCCGGGGCGGCGGCCGCGGCGCTGGTGGGCCTGGCCGCCCGCGCCCGCCGCGAGCTGGGCCTGTACACCCGGGCCCTGGACTCGGGGCTGCTGGACCGGGCCGACGTGCTGGACGCCCTGCGCCGTTTCGCCGTGCGCCCCGGCCCACGCCGGGTGCGGGTGCTGCTGCAGGACGCCTTCGGCCCGCAGCAGGCCGGCGCCCCGCTGCTGCTGCTGGGCCAGCGCCTGCCCAGCGTGCTCGCCTTCCGCCAGGTGGACGACCCGGCCGACACCGAATACCCCTCGGCCTACGCCTTCAACGACGCCGGAGGCGCCTATTTCCGGCCGCTTGGCCACGCTTTCGAGGGCGATGCCGGCACCCACGACCCGGCCACGGCGCGCCGCCTGCGCCGGGAGTTCGACGAGGTCTGGGAGCGCAGCCGTCCCTGCAGCGAGTACCGCGTGCTGGGAGTGTGAACACAGGCCCGATACATCCCTTGGTCTAGGCCCCTTCCGCGCGCCCCTTCGCGCGCGGCAGGGTTATACTTTCGCGGCTGTCGTGCCCGCCCCCGCGGGCCGTCCTCCTCCCAGACGCGACCTCATCGTGGACAACCTACTCAAGCAGTTTGCGCAGTCTTCGCAACTCGGCAGCAACGCCGCCTACATCGAGGACCTGTACGAGCAGTACCTGGTCTCCCCCGACAGCGTAGATCCGAAGTGGAGAGCCTACTTCGACGGGTTCAAGGGCCGCGAGGCCGGTGACGTCCCCCATTCGGCCGTCATCGAACACGTCGCCCAGGCCGCCCGCCAGGCCGCCAACGCCGGGCCTGCCGCCACCACCGCCGGAGACGAACGCGAACGCAACGTCGGCCGTCTGATCACCGCCTACCGCTCGCGCGGCCACCTCGGCGCCAGGCTCGACCCGCTGGGCCTGACGCCGCCCATGAATCCGCCGGACCTGGGACTGGAGTTCCACAACCTGTCCGAGCGCGACCTGGACACCGAATTCAGCACCGGCGGCATCGCCGGCAAGCCGCGCATGAAGCTGCGCGACCTGCTCGCCCGCCTGAAGGCCACCTACACAGGCTCGATCGGCGCCGAGTTCATGCACATCCCCGAGGTGGAGCAGCGCCAGTGGCTCTACCAGCGCCTCGAGGCCGCCGGCGGCGACTACAGCCTCGACACCGACACCCGCAAGCGCATCCTGGAGCGCCTGACCGCCGCCGAGGGCCTGGAGCGCTACCTGCACACCAAGTACGTCGGCCAGAAGCGCTTCTCGCTCGAGGGCGGCGACTCCCTGATCCCGCTGCTGGACACCGTCATCCGCCAGGCCGGCATCGACCGCGTCAAGGACATCGTGATCGGCATGGCCCACCGCGGCCGCCTCAACGTCCTGGTCAACACCCTCGGCAAGAACCCGCGCAAGCTGTTCGACGAGTTCGAGGGCAAGTTCGAGCACGACGCCCGCGCCCACGCCGGCGACGTGAAGTACCACATGGGCTTCTCCGCCGACGTGGCCACCCCGGGCGCGCCGGTGCACCTGGCCCTGGCCTTCAACCCCTCGCACCTGGAGATCGTCGGCCCGGTGGTCGCCGGCTCGGCGCGCTCGCGCCAGGAGCGCCGCGGCGACGCCGAGCGCAAGCAGGTGCTGCCGGTCCTGATCCACGGCGACGCCGCCTTCGCCGGCCAGGGCGTGGTGATGGAGCTGTTCCAGATGTCGCAGGCGCGCGGCTTCGCCGTCGGCGGCACCGTCCACATCGTGGTCAACAACCAGGTGGGCTTCACCACCAGCCACAAGGAGGACGCCCGCTCCACGCTGTACTGCACCGACGTGGCCAAGATGGTCGCCGCGCCGGTGTTCCACGTGAACGCCGACGACCCTGAGGCGGTGGTGTTCGTGGCCAAGCTGGCCTACGAGTTCCGCCAGACCTTCAAGAAGGACGTGGTCATCGACCTGGTGTGCTACCGCCGCCACGGCCACAACGAGGCCGACGAGCCGGCGGCCACCCAGCCGCTGATGTACCAGGCCATCCGCAAGCACCCGACCACCCGCGAGCTGTACGCGGCCAAGCTGGAGAAGGAAGGCCTGGTCAGCGCCGACGAGGCCCGTGCCCTGGTGGACGGCTACCGCGCCAAGCTCGACGCCGGCGAGGTCACCACCGAGCTGTCGCCCTCCAAGCCGGAGGACTACGAGCTGACCATCGACTGGTCCAGGTACCTGTCGGGCAAGCTCTCCGACCCGGTCGACACCCGGGTCAGGAAGGGCACGCTGGTGCAGCTGGCCAAGATCATCAACACGATCCCGCAGGGCGTCACCCTGCACCCGCGCGTGGCCAAGATCTACGAGGACCGGCTGAAGATGACCGCCGGCGAGATGCCGTGCGACTGGGGCTTCGCCGAGAACCTGGCCTACGCGACCCTGCTGGCCGAGGGCCACGGCGTGCGCCTGGTCGGCCAGGACGCCGGCCGCGGCACCTTCTTCCACCGCCACGCCATCCTCCACGACCAGAAGACCGACGCGTACTACATCCCGCTGCGCCAGCTGGTCGACAGCCCCGAGCGCGCCACCATCATCGACTCGCTGCTGAGCGAGGAGGCGGTGATGGCGTTCGAGTACGGCTTCTCCACCGCCGACCCGAACACCCTGGACATCTGGGAGGCCCAGTTCGGCGACTTCGCCAACGGCGCCCAGGTGGTGATCGACCAGTTCATCGCCGCCGGCGAGGCCAAGTGGGGCCGCATCTCCGGCCTGACCCTGCTGCTGCCGCACGGCTACGAGGGCCAGGGTCCGGAGCACAGCTCGGCGCGCCTGGAGCGCTTCCTGCAGCTGTGCGCGCTGGAGAACATGCTGGTGTGCGTGCCCACCACTCCGGCCCAGGCGTTCCACATGCTGCGCCGGCAGATGAAGATGACCACGCGCAAGCCGCTGGTGGTGATGAGCCCGAAGTCGCTGCTGCGCCACAAGCTGGCCGTCTCCACCCTGGACGAGCTGGCCGACGGCGAGTTCCAGCTCCTGATCCCGGACCGCGAGGCCGACCCGAAGAAGGTCAAGCGCGTGGTGCTGTGCTCGGGCAAGGTCTACTACGACCTGCTGGAGGACGCGCAGAAGCGCGGCCAGGACGACGTGGCGCTGATCCGCGTCGAGCAGCTGTACCCGTTCCCGCGCGAACTGCTGAGCGCCGAGCTCAAGCGCTACGGCAAGGCCAAGGACGTGGTCTGGTGCCAGGAAGAGCCGCAGAACCAGGGTGCCTGGTACCAGATCAAGCACCACCTGCAGGCCTGCCTGGCCGAGGGCCAGAACCTGCACTACGCCGGCCGCAGCCGCTCGCCGTCGCCCGCCGTCGGCCACTTCGCCGACCACGTCGCCGAGCAGCAGCAGCTGGTCGCCGACGCGCTGGTCAACCCGCTCGGCAACCAGATCGTCGCCGAATAACCGCCCACCGACAAGAAAAACATCAGGACGCCCTCATGGCCACCGAAGTCAAAGTTCCGGTTCTCCCCGAATCCGTCTCCGACGCCACCATCGCCACCTGGCACAAGAAGGCGGGCGACGCGGTCAAGCGCGACGAGAACCTCGTGGACCTGGAGACCGACAAGGTCGTGCTCGAAGTCCCCTCGCCGGTGGACGGCGTGCTCAAGGAGATCAAGTTCTCCGAGGGCGACACCGTGACCAGCCAGCAGGTGCTGGCGATCATCGAGGAAGGCGCGGTCGCCGCCGCCAACGCCCTGCAGCGCCACCCGATCATCAACGCCTCGGTGGACGGCGACGACATCATCTACCACGGCTATGCCGACATCTCGATCGCCGTGGCCACCGACAAGGG
>NZ_PDWK01000008.1 GCF_010093135.1 Pseudoxanthomonas taiwanensis
TCAAGCAGCGCGGCCTTACGAAGGTCGAGGCGCTGTTTCAGCTGGCGATGGCGGCGAGCAACCTCGTCCGCCTGCCGAAGCTGATCGCCGCGGGGGCCGCGTGATGGCGGCCCCGGCGGGGAAGGTGCGCCCGGAAGCCCGAAATCGGGCTTATTCAGAGCGCGGGACGCGCTTGCGAAGCGCCTGAGCAGCGAGAAATCCGCGCTGCCGACCGAGTCGGGGGCTTCGCCGGGTCGAATTTCAACAGGCTGCTAGAGGAACCGGCCGGCGCCCCGCGCCAGCAGCTCCCGGGCCAGGGCCGCGCCCAGCGCCTCCGGCGCGTCCGGGGTGCCGTCGCCCTGCGCGCGCACCATGCGCCCGTCCTCGGCCGAACCGACCAGCGCGTGCAGGCGCAGGCGGTCGCCATGCTGCCAGGCGTAGGCGCCGACCGGCACGTGGCAGCTGCCGTGCAGGCCGCGGTTGAGCGCGCGCTCGGCCTCCACGCACACGCGCGTGGGCGCGTGCTCGAGCACCGACAGCAGGGCGATGGTCTCCCCGTCCCCGGCCAGGCACTCGACCGCGATCGCGCCCTGAGCCGGGGCCGGCAGCCAGGCCGGCGGCTCCAGCCGCGCGCGAATGCGCGATTCCAGGCCCAGCCGCTGCAGGCCGGCGCAGGCCAGGATGATGGCGTCGTACTCGCCGGCATCGAGCCGGGCCAGGCGGGTGTTGACGTTGCCACGCAGCTCGCCCAGCTGCAGGTCCGGGCGCAGCGCGCGCAGCTGCGCCTGGCGGCGCAGCGAGGAGGTGCCCACGCGCGCCCCGCGCGGCAGCCCCTCGATACCGTCGAAACGCCCGCTGACGAAGGCGTCGGCCGGGTCGGCACGCTCCAGCACCGCCGGCAGGGTGAAGCCCGGGTCCAAGTCCATCGGCACGTCCTTGAGCGAGTGCACCGCGCAGTCGGCTTGGCCGCGCTGCATCGCCACCTCCAGCTCCTTGAGGAACAGGCCCTTGCCGCCGATGGCCGCCAGCGAGCGGTCCAGCACCTCGTCACCGCGCGTGCTCAGCGGCACCAGCACCACCTCCAGGCCGGGATGGGCCGCGCGCAGGCGGGCGGCGACGTGCTCGGTCTGCCAGAGGGCGAGCGGGCTCTTGCGGGTGGCGATGCGCAGGGTCTTCATCCGTCCATTATCCCGGATGGAGCGCGGGCGCGCCCGTGCCGGGATCAACGCAGGCCCAGGGCCTGGCGCAACTGCGGCACGCAGCGGCGGCTGACCTCCAGCGGCCGGTCGCCGTGGCGCAGGATGGCCTGGACGTGGCCGCCGCCGTCACGGCGCAGCTCGACCAGCTCCTCGCGGGCCACCAGGCAGTTGCGGTGGATGCGGACGAAGCGATCGCCGAACTCCTCCTCCAGCGAGCGCAGCGACTCCTCGATCAGGTCCTCGCCACGGGCGTGGTGCACCACCACGTACTTCTCCTCGGCCTGCAGGTAGCGCACCTCCTCCAGCGGGATCAGGCGCACGGTGCCGCGCAGGCGCGCGCTCAGGTGGGTGCGGCGGCGGGCGCCCGCGGCCGGGCACCCGGCCAGGAAGGTGCGCACCCGCGCCAGCGCGGCGGCCAGCCGCTCCGGGCGCACCGGCTTGACCAGGTAGTCGATCGCCGCCGCGTCGAAGGCCGACAGCGCGTGCGCGTCGTAGGCGGTGCAGAACACCACCGCCACCGGCGGATCGGACCCGGCCAGGCGGCGCGCGGCCTGCAGGCCGTCCAGGCCGGGCATGGCGATGTCCAGCAGCACCGCGTCCGGCCGGTGCGCGGCGCAGGCGTCGAGCACCTGCTGGCCGTCGGCGGCCTCGGCCACCACCTCCACGCCTGGCTCCTCAGCCAGCAGCAGGCGCAGGCGCTCGGGCGCCATCGGCTCGTCGTCCGCGATCACCAGCTTCAGGCTCGTCATGAGGGCGGCAGCGGCAGCGTGATCTCGCAGGCATAGTAGCCGCCGCTCCAGCCGGCCGTCACCCGCGCCTGCTGGCCGAAGCGCCAGGCCAGGCGGTGGGCGATGCTGCGCTGGGCGTAGCCGGCGCCGCGGTTGAACGCCGGTGCGGCCGCGTCGGGCGCCGGTGCGGGATTGCGCACGCGCAGGCGCAGCGCCTGGCCCTCGGTCCACACCTCGACGGTCACCGTACCGCCCTCGGGCAGGCGCGAGATGCCATGCAGCACGGCGTTCTCCACCAGCGGCTGCAGCACCAGGCGCGGCAGCGGCAGGTCCCAGGGCAGCGGCTCGCGCCGCTCCCACCTCACCTGCAGGCGCGGCCCCAAGCGCAGCGATTCGATGGACAGGTACTGCGCGGCCAGCTCGCACTCGGCGGCCAGGGTGGAGTCGCCTTCGCCGGCGCCCAGCGCGGCGCGGAACAGGTCGGCAAGGTCCAGCACCGCGCGCTCGGCCAGGGCCGGGTCGCGGCGCAGCAGGCCGGCGATCAGGTTCATGCTGTTGAAGAGGAAGTGCGGGCGGATGCGCGCCTGCAGCGCGTCGGCCTCGGCGCGGGCGTTGGCCTGCACCTGCGCCGCCCAGCGGTCGTGCACGTAGAAGTGGCGCAGGGCCAGGGCGGTGATCAGCGCGGGGATGGCGGCGCTGCCGCCGGCAAAGCGCCAGAAGCTGGCGCCCAGCAGCCGGATCTCCAGCGCGCCGTACAGTGCGTGCACGATGCCGGCGCCGAGCAGGGCCACGCCCGCGGCCAGGGCCACCGCGGCCGGCGCACCCGCACGCCGCGGCAGGCGCGAGATCGGCCCGCGCAGCTTGCACAGCAGCACCGCCACGGCCAGCGCCAGCCACAGCGCCAGGCCGCTGGCCGACAGGAACCGCCCGGGCGTCCACGGCGCGTCGCCATCCGGGGCCAGCGCCAGCACCACCACCACCAGCTCGGCCAGGCCCAGCAGCGCCGCCAGCCGCGGCAGCCGGCACAGGTCCGGCAGCCAGGGCGCGTCGCGGCGGGGGGCGCGCATGGCCGTCAGCCCGTCAGCCGCCGGTCCAGCCAGTCGCCCAGGTCGGCGATCTCCTGGGCGCAGACCTGGTGCGCCATCGGGTAGCGGTGCCAGCTCACCTGGAAGCCCGCCTGTTCCAGCGCCTGTGCGCTGGCCTGGCCGTACTGGATCGGGATCACCGGGTCACCCTCGCCATGGGCGAAGAACACCGGCTGGGCCACCGCCGCCGGCTCGCGGCGCGCCGCGGCGGCCTGGCCGCCGGGCAGGTAGGTGGACAGGGCGACCAGGCCGGCCAGCGGCTCGCGGCGGCGCAGGCCGGTGGCCAGGGTGATGGCCCCGCCCTGGGAGAAGCCTGCCAGCAGCAGCCGCGAGGCCGGCACGCCGCGCCCGGCCTCGCGCGCTATCAGCGCCTCCCCCTGCCGCACCGAATCCTCGATGCCAGCGGCGTCGGCGCGGGTGGCGAAGTCCATGCCGGTGATGTCATACCAGGCGCGCATGCGCATGCCGCCGTTGATCGTCACCGGGCGCACCGGCGCGTGCGGGAACACGAAGCGCAGCGCCGGCCAGTGCGGCCGCACCAGCTCCGGCACGATCGGCTCGAAATCGTGGCCATCGGCACCCAGGCCGTGCAGCCACAGCACCGTCCAGGCCGGCGCGGGGCCGGTCTCGTGTTCGACGCAGTCCAACAGCATGCTTGCATGATCCCCGTTTGCAGGCATGCATTATGCCGGGATCAGGCCGGGGCCAGTGCCGCGCGCAGCGCGGCGGCCCGGCGCAGCACCGGCGGCGGCTCCAGTTCCTCGGGGATGCACAGCACGCGGTGGCGGCGCAGCCACTGGCCCGGTCCGCGCGCCGAGGTCAGGGCCACGGTCGGGATGGCCAAGGCCATGCCCAGCAGCACCGGCGACATCCACAGCGCCAGCCCCGGCGACACCGCCCAGGCCAGGGCGCCCATGAACACCCCGAACAGGGTCATGCCGCCGTAGCCCTGCACCAGGCCCGACAACGGCAGGGTGCCGTCGTCGCGGCGCTGGGCCTCCCAGCCGGAGTCACGGCCGGCCAGCACCTCGGCCACGCCGCGCGACTGCCGATACATCACCACCGGCGCCATCAGCGCGGCCAGCACGCTCTCGATCAGCACGCCGGCCAGCGCGCGCAGGGCACCGCCGCAGCCGCGCCGCTCCGCCGGGTCGGCGAGCATGGCCAGGTAGCCGAGCACCTTGGGCAGGAACAGCACGCCCATGGTGGCCGCGAACAGCCAGGCCACCCGCGCCTCGTCGCGCTCGCGCCAGTACGCCAGCGGCGAGAAGCCGGGCAGGCGGAAGCCATCCCACACCAGGTCGGTGTGGTACAGCGGGATGGCCAGGCCGACCAGCAGCAGCATCGCCCACATCGGCGCGGTCAGGTAGTGGCCGATGCCCACCAGCATGTGCGTGCGGCTGATCCAGTGCAGGCCGGCGCTGCCGACCACCTTGGAGTGCTGCAGGTTGCCCTGGCACCAGCGACGGTCGCGCACCAGCAGGTCGGTCAGCGACGGCGGGCCTTCCTCGTAGCTGCCGTCCAGCTCCGGCACCAGGTGCACGGCCCAGCCGCCGCGCCGCATCAGCGCCGCCTCGACGAAGTCGTGGCTGAGGATGTGGCCGCCGAACGGCCGCCGCCCCGGCAGTTCGGGCAGGCCGGCGTGCTCGGCGAAGGCGCGGGTGCGGACCATCGCGTTGTGGCCCCAGTAGTTGCCCTCGGCGCCGTGCCACCAGGCCACGCCGCGCGCGATCACCGGGCCGTACACGCGGCCGCCGAACTGCTGCATGCGCGCGAACAGGGTGTTGCCGTTGACCACCCGCGGCAGGGTCTGCACCAGGCCCACGTCCGGGTGCCGCTCCATCGCCGCCACCAGCCGCACCAGGGTCTGGCCGCTCATCACGCTGTCGGCGTCCAGGATCAGGAACTGCGCATAGGCGCCGCCGAAGCGCTGCACCCAGTCGGCGATGTTGCCGGCCTTGCGCCCGCGGTTGTCGCTGCGGCGCCGGTAGAACAGGCGGCCGTGGCCGGCGGTGCGCTCCAGCAGCGCGCGGAACTGCGCCACCTCGGCGGCGACGACCTCGCCGCGCCGGCTGTCGCTGAGCACGAAGAAGTCGAACTTCTCCAGGTGGCCGGTGGCGGCCACCGACTCGTACACCGCCTGCAGGCCGGCCATGATCCGCGCCGGATCCTCGTGGTAGACCGGCATCAGCAGCGCGGTGCGCGTACGCGGCGCCGGCAGCGGGCCGTGCGGATCGATGTCCAGCGGGCCGCGCGGCCGGGCCAGGGTGAGCACGAAGCCGACCACGGCGTTCAGGCACGACAGCGCGATCCAGGCGAACAGCGGCACGAACAGCGCCAGCAGGAGCAGGTCCAGCACGCTCAGCCCTTCCACGCGCAGCACCTGCAGCATGCCCATGCTCGCGGCCGCGGTCATCGCGGCGGTGGCACCGACGATGGCGGCGCGGCGCAGGCCGATGCGCGGCGGCGAGGTGGAAGGACGGCGTGCCGCCAGGCGGCCCTCGCGCAGCGACTGGCGCGGCATGGGCAACGGCGATTCGGCGGGCAGCCAGGCCGGCACGGAGGCACCGCTCGCCTGGGGCGCTTGCGGGGCCGTGCGCGCAACGGCACCCGTCACGCCGAGGGTGGAAACGTGGGGGGACACCTTGGGTTCTCTCCGTCAGCGGATGTGGACCGGATACGGTCCGCGACCCGAAGACGGTTATTGTGCGGCGCGCCAGCGCGCACGCCACCCGCAATGCTCAAAAAACATTCAGTGATGTGATGGAGACGTTATGCTTCAATCCTCGTCCGGCGGCGGCACCAGCCGGTCCGGATCCAGCGCCAGGCGCCCCGCCATCAGCACCGCCTGGGTGCGGTTGCTCACGCCGAGCTTGCGCAGCACCGCGGTCACGTGCGCCTTGATGGTGGCCTCGGACACGCCAAGGTCGTAGGCGATCTGCTTGTTGAGCCGGCCCTCGCACAGCATCTGCAACACCCGGAACTGCTGCGGGGTCAGTTCGCGCAGGCGCTGCGCCATCTCCTGCTCGTCACGGCCCGGTGCCGGAGCGCTGGCCGCCGCCGCCGGCGCCCAGCGCTCGCCGTCCAGCACCGTGCCGACCGCCTCGGCGATGGTGTCCGAGTCGGCCGACTTGGGGATGAAGCCGAGCGCGCCGTGGTCCAGCGCGCGCCGCATCACCGCCGGCTCCTCGCGCGCGGACACGACCACCACCGGCAGCTGCGGATGGACCGCACGCAGGTGCACCAGCGCATTGAAGCCGTGCGCGCCGGGCATGTTGAGGTCCATCAGCAGCAGGTCGGCGTCCGGGTGCGCCTCGACCAGCCTGTACAGCGCCTCCACGCTGTCGGCCTCGTACAGGCTGGCCCCGGGCAGGATCCGCTGCACCGCGCCGCGCAGCGCCTCGCGGAACAGCGGATGGTCGTCGGCGATCAGGAGGGTGGGCATCGGGCGGGAAGCTCCCTGTGGGCGGGAGCCTGCCTAATTACCGCACCTTCCGCTCGTTCACCAGCGTCTCCACCACCGACGGATCGGCCAGGGTGGAGGTGTCGCCCAGCTGGTCGGGCTGGTTCTCGGCGATCTTGCGCAGGATGCGGCGCATGATCTTGCCCGAACGGGTCTTGGGCAGGGCCGGCGCCCACTGCAGGTGGTCGGGCGTGGCGATCGGGCCGATCTCCTTGCGCACCCAGGCCACCAGCTCCTTCTGCAGCTCCTCGCTCGGCTGCTCGCCGGCCTTGAGGGTGACGTAGGCGTAGATTCCCTGGCCCTTGATGTCGTGCGGGAAGCCCACCACCGCCGCCTCGGCCACCTTCGGATGGGCCACCAGCGCGCTCTCCACCTCGGCGGTGCCGATGCGGTGGCCGGAGACGTTGATCACGTCGTCCACGCGGCCGGTGATCCAGTAGTAGCCGTCCTCGTCGCGGCGGCAGCCGTCGCCGGTGAAGTACACCCCCGGATAGGTGCGGAAGTAGGTGTCGATGAAGCGCTGGTGGTCGCCGTACACCGTGCGCATCTGCCCCGGCCAGGAGTCCAGCAGCACCAGATTGCCCTCGGCCGCGCCCTCCAGCAGCTGGCCGTTGGCGTCCACCAGCGCCGGCCTGACGCCGAAGAACGGCAGCGTCGCCGAGCCGGGCTTGAGGTCGGTGGCGCCGGGCAGCGGCGAGATCAGGATGCCGCCGGTCTCGGTCTGCCACCAGGTGTCCACGATCGGGCAGCGGCCGTCGCCGACCACCTCGTAGTACCAGCGCCAGGCCTCCGGGTTGATCGGCTCGCCGACCGTGCCCAGCAGGCGCAGGCTGGCGCGCGAGGTCTTCTTCACCGGCGCCTCGCCCTCGCGCATCAGCGCGCGGATCGCGGTCGGCGCGGTGTAGAAGATGGTCACCTTGTGCCTGTCCACCACCTCCCAGAAGCGGGACACCGTCGGGTAGTTGGGCACGCCCTCGAACACCAGCGCGGTGGCGCCGTTGGCCAGCGGACCGTAGACGATGTAGCTGTGGCCGGTGACCCAGCCGACATCCGCGGTACACCAGTAGATGTCGTCCTCGCGCAGGTCGAAGATCGCCTCGTGGGTGTAGGAGGCGTACAGCAGGTAGCCGCCGGTGGTGTGCAGCACGCCCTTCGGCTTGCCGGTGGAACCGGAGGTGTAGAGGATGAACAGTGGGTCCTCGGCGTTCATCCGCTCCGGCTCGCACTCGGCCGGCTGGCCGTCCACCACGTCGTGGAACCAGCGGTCGCGCGGGGCCTGCATGTCCACCGCCCCGCCGGTGTGGCGCACCACCAGCACCGTCTCCACCGACTGCGTGCCCGGCAGCTTCAGCGCCGCGTCCACGTTGGCCTTCAGCGGGATGCGGCGGCCGCCGCGCAGGCCCTCGTCGGCGGTGATGATCAGCTTGCTGCCGCAGTCGGCCACGCGGTCGGCGATGGAGTTGGGGGCAAAGCCGCCGAACACCACCGAGTGGATCGCGCCGATGCGCGCGCAGGCCAGCATCGCCACCACCGCGTCCGGGATCATCGGCAGGTAGATGGTGACGCGGTCGCCCTTGCCCACGCCCAGGTTGCGCAGGGCGTTGCCCAGCTTGCACACGCGCTCGTGCAGCTGGCGGTAGGTGACCTTCCGCGCGGGCGCGGACGGGTCGTCCGGCTCGAACAGGATCGCGGTCTTGTCGCCGCGGGTGGCCAGGTGCCGGTCCAGGCAGTTGACCGAGGCGTTGAGCTCGCCGTCGGCGAACCAGCGGATGCGGAAGTCCTCGAGCTTGTAGCTGACGTCCTTGATGACGGTCGGCTTGCGGAACCAGTCCAGGCGCTCGGCCGCCTTTGCCCAGAACGCCTCCGGGTTCTCGATCGACTCGCGGTACAGACGCTGGTAGGCGTCCTTGTTGATGCGCGCCCGCGCGCCGAACTCCGGCTTGACGGGATACAGGTCGGACATGGCTCTCCCTCCTCGGAATCATGGTCCGGCCGCGACCGTTGCGCGGCCTTTGGCGTCCACAGTTTGACGCATGAACCGTGACGCAATGCAGCAGCCGGGGTACGACCTTGGTCGAACGCGGCACGCCCTTCTCCATGCCGCATCGCAGCAAACCGAGCAACGGCAACGCCCTGCGCGCGCGTGCCGGTGCCTTTCGACTAATGGCGAATAGGCGCCCCGGGAAGGCCGTGCAAAACGTTCCGCGACGAACGCACGGTTCGTACGCGGCCGTGCGTCGCCGAAGGGCTCGTCCAACAACGAGGGAGAGGGGAAATGAGCAAGCATCCGTCAAGACTGGTGCCGCGCTCGCTGGCCGCCGCCTTGCTGGTGGCCCTGGCCGCGCCCGGTGAGGCGTGGGCGCAGAGCGACCGCGAGCGGGAGCTGGAAGCGCGCGTGGCCGAGCTGGAGCGCCAGGTGCAGCAGCTGCTGTCGGTGCAGCAGCAACAGCAGCAGCAGCAGCCGGCGCCCGCCGCCCAGCCCGCCGCGCCCGCGGTGCCGGCCGAGAAGCGGATCCAGGCCACCACCATCACGCCGGGCGCCAACCCGGGCACGGTGTTCTCGTACGGCGGCTTCATCAAGATGGACGCGATGGTCACCGACACCAGCGACGGCAAGATCCTGGATGGTTCTTCCGGCCGCCTGTTCTACGTGCCCAGCACCATCCCGGTGGCCGGCGCCGGCGCCGACGGCGGCGACGCCTACACCGACTTCCACGCCCAGTTCTCGCGCTTCTGGCTGAGCGCGGACCACACCACCGACGGCGGTGACAAGTTCAAGGCCTTCGTCGAGATGGACTTCTTCGGCGGCGGCAGCAACGCGCTGGCCGGCAACGAGACGGCCACCAACACCTACGCGGTGACCCTCCGCCACGCCTACGTGAGCTGGAACAACTGGCTGGCCGGCCAGACCTGGTCCAACTTCCAGGACGTGGCCGCCCTGCCGGACACGGTGGACTTCCTCGGCGTGACCGACGGCACCGTCTTCGTGCGCCAGGCCCAGGTGCGCTACACCAACGGCAACTGGTCGTTCTCGCTCGAGAACCCGGAGACCACCGTGCAGCGCCACCTGACGGCCTCGCCCGGCGGCCGCCAGAACAGCGAGAGCAACACCACGCCGGACCTGACCGCCCGCTACAACACCAAGGGCGACTGGGGCCACTTCTCGGTGGTCGGCCTGCTGCGCCAGCTCAAGTACGGCGAGGAGACCGAGACCGGCGCCGCGCTGAGCGTGTCGGGCAAGTTCAACCTCGGCCCCAGCGACGACATCCGCTACATGGTCAACTACGGCAGCGGCATCGGCCGCTACATGGCCCTCGGCCTGGGCGCCGACGCCGAGGAGGACGCCTCCGGGCGCCTGCACGCGCTCGACGGCTACGGCGGCTTCGTCGCCTGGCGCCACGTGTTCAGCCCGAAGCTGCGCGGCAATCTGATGTACTCGGCCGCCCGCTTCGACAACACCCCCGACTGGGTGGGCCGGGCCGTCACCGAAGGCTCGGAATCGATCCACGCCAACCTGATCTACTCGCCGTTCCCGAAGCTGGACGTCGGCGCCGAGGTCAGCTGGGGTGAACGCGTGCTCGAGGATGACCGCAAGGGCGATCTCAAGCGCATCCACACGACCGTCAAGTACAGCTTCTGAGGGGAGCCACGACCATGTCCACTACCGCAAGCACCGTCCCCGCGTCGGGCGGCATGACCCGCGAGCACCGCAAGGTGATCCTGGCCTCGAGCCTGGGCACCGTGTTCGAGTGGTACGACTTCTACCTGTACGGTTCGCTGGCGGCGGTCATCGCCGCGCACTTCTTCTCCTCGCTGGCCCCGGGCCCGGCGTTCGTGATGGCGCTGCTGACCTTCGCCGCCGGCTTCGCCGTGCGTCCGTTCGGCGCCCTCGTGTTCGGCCGCCTCGGCGACCTCATCGGCCGCAAGTACACGTTCCTGGTCACCATCGTGATCATGGGCCTGTCCACCTTCCTGGTGGGTGTGCTGCCGACCTACGAGACGATCGGCATGGCCGCGCCGATCATCCTGGTGCTGCTGCGCTGCCTGCAGGGCCTGGCCCTGGGCGGCGAGTACGGCGGCGCCGCCACCTATGTGGCCGAGCACGCGCCGCAGGGCAAGCGCGGCCTGTACACCAGCTTCATCCAGACCACCGCCACGGTGGGTCTGTTCATGTCGCTGCTGGTGATCCTCGGCTGCCGCCTGGCCCTGGGCAACGAGGCCTTCTCCGAGTGGGGCTGGCGCGTGCCGTTCCTGATCTCGTTCGTCCTGCTGGCGATCTCGGTGTGGATCCGCATGCAGCTGAACGAGTCGCCGCTGTTCCAGAAGATGAAGGAGGAAGGCAAGCGCTCCAAGGCGCCGCTGTCGGAGAGCTTCGCCAACTGGAGCAACGGCAAGATCGTGCTGCTGGCCCTGCTGGGCGCCACCGCCGGCCAGGCCGTGGTCTGGTACGCCGGCCAGTTCTACGCGCTGTTCTTCCTCACCCAGACCCTCAAGGTGGATCCGGTCACGGCCAACCTGTTCATCGCCGCGGCCCTGGCCATCGCCACCGGCGGCTTCATCTTCTTCGGCTGGCTGAGTGACAAGATCGGCCGCAAGCCGATCATCATGGCCGGCTGCCTGCTGGCGGCGTTGACCTACTTCCCCATCTTCAAGGGCCTGACCTACTTCGCCAACCCCGCGCTGGCGGAGGCCACCCGCAACTCGCCGGCGGTGGTCGTGGCCGATCCGAAGGACTGCTCCTTCCAGTTCGTGCCCAGCGAGCTGAAGAGCCACGTGAAGTTCAACAGCTCCTGCGACATCGTCAAGAACCTGCTGAACGCGCGCAGCGTGTCCTACGTCAACGAGGAGGCGCCCCCGGGCACCCTGGCCAGCGTGCGCATCGGCGAGACGGTGATCCAGAGCGTGGACATCCGCAACCTGTCGCCGGAGGACGCCAAGGCCGCCCAGGACAAGCTGGCCGCCGACCTGGCCGCCGCCGTGGACGCGGCCGGCTACCCGAAGGCCGCCGACAACAGCCAGATGAACAAGCCGATGGTCCTGCTGCTGCTGACCATCCTGGTGATCTACGTGACCATGGTGTACGGCCCGATCGCGGCCTGGCTGGTGGAGCTGTTCCCCACCCGCATCCGCTACACCTCGATGTCGCTGCCGTACCACATCGGCAACGGCTGGTTCGGCGGCTTCCTGCCGACCACCGCCTTCGCGCTGGTGCTGTGGACCGGCAACATCTATTCGGGCCTGTGGTACCCGATCGTGGTGGCCCTGATGACCTTCGTCATCGGCAGCCTGTTCCTGCCCGAGACCAAGGACGTGGACATCACCCACGGCTGACCGCCGCGCCCGTCCGGGTACATCCGTACCGCGCCGGCCCCGCGAGGGGCCGGCGTTTTCTTCAGGCCTGGCGGTGTTGCGCGCGGGTGGCGGCCTCGCGCATGGCCATCCCCAGCAGCAGGCCGGTCACGGCGGCGTAGAAGCTGGTGGTGGTCTGGTGCGCGAACATCGACTGGGTCAGCCCGCAGCTGGCGAAGGCGGCCACGAACACCGCGCCGGCCAGGGCGGTGCCGCGCGGGTTGGGCGGCCGCGGCGCACGCCACCACAGGCGCACGAACAGCGCCAGCGGCACCCCGTACAGCGCCAGCAGCGCGAGCGCGCCGGGCAGGCCCATGGTCGCGGCCCATTCGGCCAGGTCGTTGTGGGCGTGGCCCAGGTGGCACCGCTCCGGCGCCGGCGTGCGGCGGCACTCCGGCAGCCGTTCCATGGCCCGGTCGAAATGGGCGAAGCCGACGCCGGTCCAGGGATGCTCGAGGAAGGCGCGCCCGGCCACGCGCAGGCGCTCCAGGCGCGCGCCGGCGGAGGAGTCGTGGTCGCCGTGGTCGATGCGCTCGATGTCCCGCTGCAGCTCCTGCAGGCGGGGGCGCTCGCTCATGCCCGGCACCGCCGTGACCAGGGCGGCCACGCCGGCCACGGTGGCGCCCAGCAGCAGCAGGCGGCTGCGCCGGCTGCGCCAGCCGCTGCCCAGCACCAGCACGGCCAGCAGCATCAGCAGGCCCGGCCAGGTGCCGCGGGTGCCGCTGAGCAGGATCGCCAGCGTGCCCAGCACCAGGCCGCACACCGCCCAGCGCCAGCGCCCCGGCGGCCGGCAGAACACCGCCAGCACCGTCAGCAGCAGCACCACATCGGCAAACACGATGGCGTTGCCCCAGCCCGAGGCGCGCCCGGCCCCATCGGCCACCTGCAGCACCGCCAGCACGGCGGCCACCGCCAGGCCGCACAGGCTGCCGCGCCACAGCCACTCGGAGGACGGCGCCAGCACGTAGGCCCAGGCCATGGTCCAGGGCAGCACAAGCAGGCGGTCCAGGCTCTTCACCTCGCCCGGTTCCAGGCCGAGCATCCAGCTGGACACCAGCGGCACCCCCACGGCCAGCGCCACCGCGGCCGCCACCGCGGCCGCCGGCATGCCCAGCCGGCGCGCGCCGGCGGCCACCCGCACCGGCACCAGCGCCGTGGTCAGCAGCAGCAGCACGCCGAAGGGCAGCAGCCCCTTGGGAATGGACAGGGTCAGGGCACCAAGGCACCACATGGCCAGGCCGGCGCATGCCTGCGCCCACCGCAGCCGGGTCCCGCTGGCGTCTCCGCTTGGCAGCAAACTTCGATCCTCCCGAACCGGACGCGGCGATGTTCGGGGGCGGACCCGGAACGCTGCCTGAGCCGGAGCCTCAGTCGCCCACGTCTTCCGCTTGACGCGCGGCCGCCGCCGCGCGTTCGGACTCGCTGGACACACATTCGCCCCGCACCGCCGCCGCCGGCACCAGGTACCAGGTGCGGCGGTTGGCGATGCCGGCCATCTCGATCCGCGCCCGGTCGATGCACGCCTCCAGCGCGTCCTCCTGCACCAGCAGCCAGCGCGTCCGCGGCGCCTGCGCCTGCCAGGCCACGCCGCGGCGCAGCTGTTCGTCCCAGGGCACCTTGAAGCCGAACGTGGCCGCCGGCCGGTCGGCCATCAGCAGGTTCTGCTCCTTCCACGCCACCAGGCCCAGTTCCGCGTCCGGACCGATGCGGCGGCCGGCGGCGGCCATCAGCCCGCGCGCCGAGCTGGCGTCGTTGAGCACCGGGTAGCCGACCAGGCCGTACAGCACCCACAGGCCGGCCAGGGTCGCGAACAGCGCCACCACCGCGCGGCGGCGGAAGGCCAGCAGGCAGCCCAGGCCCCACATGCCGACGGCCAGCAGCATCCAGCCGCCGGCGCGGATGCCGTCAGGATCCAGGCCGCGCTGCGTGCGCAGGCGTTCGGCCAGGGACCCGTCGCCGGCCAGCACCGACAGCCCGCCGCCGAGGACCAGCAGGACCACCAGCAGCGCCAGCGCGCGCAGCAGCCAACCGGCCCAGCGCCGGCGCAGCAGGCCCGGCAGCAGCGGGGCCAGCGCCAGGCACATCATCGGCAGCGCCGGCATGATGTAGACGTCACGCTTGCCGTCGGGAATGGAGAAGAACACCAGCAGCAGTCCCCACCAGGCCAGCGGCAGCAGGTAGCGCGCATCGCGCCGGCGCAGCCGCCGCCACCAGGCCGGCAGCGCCCACGGCAGCGCCAGCGCCGGCGGGATCCACATGGTGGCGATCACGCCCAGGTGGTACCACGCCGGCTGGTGGTGGTCCCAGGACTGCGAATAGCGCTTGACGGTCTGCCGGAACAGGATGTCGTGCAGGTAGGCGCGGTACTCGGGCAGGTCCCTGGCCAGGGCCGCCGCCACCACCGGTACCAGCCACAGGCCCACCGCCAGCAGGAAGGCCAGCGGCCCCAGCCAGAAGCGCGCGTCGCGCGCGTGCACCCTCACCCCCGGCCAGCCGCGCAGCGAGGCGACCGCCGCCGGCAGGGCCATCAGCAACGCCAGCGCGCCCACGCCCTTGGTGATGGTGCCGATGCCGGCGAAGAACCAGCCCAGGGTCCACCAGCGCCAGGCCGGGCCCAGCAGCAGGTGGCGCAGCAGCCCGTAGTTGGCCAGGGTGATGAAGCAGGTCACCAGCGGGTCGATCTGCGCCTTCTTCGACTGCCAGGTGAACTGGAAGGCGAACAGCACCGCCCAGGCCGCATACAGGCCCACACGCCGCGTCCACAGGCGCCGGCCCAGGTCGTACACGCACCACAGCGTGCCCAGCGCGGCCAGCAGAGAGGGCAGCAGGAAGGCCACCCGCCAGTTGCCCAACACGGTGTAGAGCGCGGCCTGCAGCCACATCAGCATCGGCGGCTTGTCCGAGTACAGCTCGGTGCCGCGGTGCGGGAACAGCCAGTCGCCGCTCTCCACCATCTGCCTGGCGACCAGGGCGAAGCGCGGCTCGTCGGCCGGCCAGGGATCGCGCAGGCCCAGGCCGGCGCCGATCACCAGCAGCGCAGTCAGCAGCAGCAGCGCCAGATCACGCGCCGCCGGGGTCGGGGAGGGGGAGCGCATGGACGGATGATAAGCGCATGGACGGATGATAGTCGCGCCTCAGGTGGCCTTGCGCAGGCGGGCATAGAAGAAGCCGTCCATGCCGTCCTCGCCGGTCAGGCGCTGCCGGCCCGGACCAGCGGCATGGCCGAAGGCCTCCGGCAGGGGATCGGGCCGCGCGTCGGGCGTGCGGGCCAGGAAGGCCTCGATCTGGCCGGCGTTCTCCTCCGGCAGGATCGAGCAGGTGGTGTACAGCAGCACCCCCCCCGGGCGCAGCAGCGGCCAGGTGGCGTCCAGCAGGCGCGCCTGCAGCGCCACCAGCGGGGCCAGGTCGCTCTCGCGCCGGTGCAGGAGGATGTCCGGCTGGCGGCGCACCACGCCGGTGGCCGAGCACGGCGCGTCCAGCAGGATGGCGTCGAAGGTGAAGCCGTCCCACCACAGCGCCGGGGCGGTGGCGTCCACCGGACGCAGCTGCACGCGCCCGGCGGTGCCCTCCAGCAGGCCGGCGCGGCGCAGGTTGTCCTCGACCCGGGCCAGACGGCGCGGATCCACATCCAGGGCCAGCAGCTCCAGCTGCGGATCGCGCTCGAGCAGGTGCGCGGCCTTGCCGCCGGGCGCGGCACAAGCGTCCAGCACGCGCGCGCCCGGCTCCGGCGCCAGGGCGTCGGCGGCCTGCTGGGCCGAGCCGTCCTGCACCGAGACCAGGCCCTCGTCGAAACCCGGCAGCGCCGCCACCGGCAGCGGATGCTCCAGGCGCAGAGCGTCGGGCAGGCGCGGATCGGTCTCCGCAGCGATGCCGGCCTCGGCCAGGCGCGCGCGGTAGGCCTGCGGCGTGGCCAGGCGGCGGTTGACCCGCAGCCACATCGGCGCCGGCCGCGCGCTGGCGGCGAACACCGCCGCGGCCTGCTCCGGCCAGGCAGCGCGGACACGTTCTTGCAGCCACTGCGGCCAGGTCCCGGCCGGATCGGCCTCGGGGATGCCCTCGCGCTGGGCGCGGCGCAGCAGGGCGTTGACCAGGCCGGCCTGGCGCGGCCGGCCCAGCGCGCGCGCCGCGTCCACGGTGGCGGCCAGGGCCGCGTGCGCCGGCAGCTGCAGCGCGTCCAGCTGCGCGCAGCCGGCCAGCAGCAGGGCCAGCAGCGGCCCGTCGGCCGGGCCGGGCGGCTTCTGCAGCCAGCCGCGCACCGCGGCCTGGTAGCGATGGCGGCCACGCAGGGCGGCGAACACGATCGCCTCCAGCAGCGCGCGGTCGCGCGGGTCGGACAGCTGCGGCAGGACCTCGGCCAGCTCCGACTTCAGCGAGCGGTCGCGGTGCACCACCGCGTCCAGCACCTGCGCCGCGCGCACGCGCACCGCCACGCCCGGCGCGGTGGGCCGGGACGGGCGCGCGGTGCGGGGACGGGGCGGACGCTGCGGCTGCATCGGCTCACACCGCCAGGTCGCGGCGCGCGTTGAGCCAGTCGGCCGCGGTGATGGCGCGGCCGCCGTCGCGCTGCACCGTGCGCAGGCGCAGCACGCCCTGGCCGCAGGCGATGTCGATGCCCTCGCGGCTGGCGCCCAGCAGGGTGCCCGGCGCCGCGGCGTGGTCCAGGTCCAGGGCGGTGGCGGCGTGGATGCGCAGGCGCTCGCCGGCCACCCGGGCCTCGGCCACCGGCCAGGGGTGGAAGGCGCGCACGGTGCGCGCCAGCTCGGCCGCCGGGCGGCTCCAGTCCAGGCGCGCCTCGGCCTTGTCCAGCTTGTGCGCGTAGGTCACGCCCTCCTCCGGCTGCGGCCGCGGCACCGGACGGATGCCGGCGCGCAGCAGGCCCAGGCCGTCGGCCAGCACCTGCGCGCCCAGTTCGGCCAGGCGGTCGTGCAGCTGGCCGCCGGTCTCCTCCGCGCCGATCGGCGTGCGCCGCTCCAGCAGCACCGGGCCGGTGTCCAGGCCGGCCTCCATCTGCATCAGGCACACGCCGGTCTCGGGGTCGCCGGCCTGGATGGCGCGCTGGATCGGCGCGGCGCCGCGCCAGCGCGGCAGCAGCGAGGCGTGCACGTTCCAGCAGCCGAAGCGCGGGATCTCCAGGACCGCGCGCGGCAGGATCAGGCCGTAGGCCACCACCACCATCAGGTCCGGCTGCAGCGCGCGCAGCTGTTCCCGGGCGGCGGCATCGCGCAGGGTCTGCGGCTGGAACACCGGGATCCCGCGGGCCACGGCCTCGCGCTTGACCGGCGAGGCGGCCAGGGCGCGACCGCGGCCGGCCGGGCGGTCGGGTTGGGTGTAGACCGCGACGACCTCGCCGCGGGCGGCGGCGGCGCGCAGGGAGGGCACCGCGAATTCCGGGGTACCGGCAAAGACGGTTCTCATGGCAGGCGGAAAGGCGGGCGGGAACGGGAGCCGTGGCGGACGCCTGGCGCGGCGGCCGGAGGGCGCGGACGCGTCGGACCGGCACCCGGCCGTGCCGGCGCCCTGCCCCCTGCCGGGCCCGCCGGCCGGGCGGCTCAGGCCGCGTGCCGGCGCTGCTTGGCCAGCTTCTTGCGCACCATCTCGCGCTTGAGCGGCGAGAGGTAGTCCACGAACAGCTTGCCGTCCAGGTGGTCGATCTCGTGCTGGATGCAGGTGGCCAGCAGGCCCTCGGCCGCCAGTTCCTGCGGCTTGCCCTCGCGGTCCAGGAAGCGCACGGTGATGGTGTCGGCGCGGGTCACGTCGGCGTAGATGCCCGGCACCGACAGGCAGCCCTCCTGGTAGACCCGCTGGCCCTGGCGGGCCACGATCTCCGGGTTGATGAACACCATCGGCGCGGACTTGTCCTCGCTGACGTCGATGACCATGAAGCGCAGGTGGCGGTCCACCTGGGTGGCGGCCAGGCCGATGCCCGGGGCGGCGTACATGGTCTCGAACATGTCGTCGACCAGGCGCTGGAACTCCGGAGTGGTCACCTGCTCCGGCTCGACCGGGGCGGCCCGGGTGCGCAGGCGCGGGTCGGGGAACTCGAGGATGGGCAGCAGGGCCATGGCGGACTCCGAGAGGGGGCGGGACGGGACCCGACCCGGGCAATTCTACCGCGCTTGCGTGTACAGTGGCCCAATTTCTGCACTATAGTCGCCGCACCTGTTGGGGAATCAGGCGGATCGCACCATGCTCACTCGTCTCCGGACGGTCCTGGCCGTCGCGATGCTGACCGTCGCCACCTATGCCGTGGCCGTCGAATCGGCCGGCAGCCATCCCGAAACCTACGTGGTCCGCAAGGGCGACACCCTTTGGGACATCGCGGCCCGTTTCCTGAAGAAGCCGTGGCTCTGGCCGGAGATCTGGCAGGCCAACCCGCAGGTGGCCAACCCGCACCTGATCTACCCGGGCGACGTGCTCTCGCTGGCCTACCTGGACCGCGTGGCGGTCGAGCCCGGCCCGCGCGAGGAGGCGCCGATCGGCGCGATCCCGCTGGCGGAGATCGAACCGTTCCTGAAGAACCTGCGCGTCACCGACTCCTTCGAGCACCTGCCCTACGTGGTCGGCTTCGAGGACAACCGGCTGCGCGCCGCCGTGGGCCAGGTGGCCTACGTGAAGGGCCTGGAAGGCGCCCAGCCCGGCCAGCGCTACGCGGTGGTCCGCCCGACCGTGCGCTACGCCCTGCCGCGCACCTTCCAGGACCTGGATCCCGCCGGCCGGCCCACCGCCGGCGAGGGCAACCTGTGGAAGGATTACGTGCCGCCGACCGGTCGCAACGAGTTCCTCGGCTACGAGCTGGCCCAGGTCAACGTCGGCACCGTGGTCCGGGTTCCCGCCGGCGAGGTCACCGTGGCCACGCTGCGCCTGGACGACCAGGGCGGCCGCGAGGTGCGCGCCGGCGACCGCCTGATCCCGGTCGAGCCGCAGCCGTACGACCTGCAGTTCTTCCCGCACGCTCCGGCGGCCATGCCGGAGGACGTGCGCGTGCTGGCCGTGGCCGACGCCTTCAGCGCCGGCGGCCCGCGCGACGTGGTGGCCCTGTCGGTCGGGCGCCTGGACGGTGTGGACAACGGCACGGTGTTCTCGCTGTGGCGCCCGGGCCGGCACATCAACGATCCGACCCGGCGCGTGCGCACCTCGCGCCAGGACGACCGCTTCACCGGCGGCGACGAGACCCTGCCGGAGGAGTACGCCGGCCACGCCATGGTCTTCCGCACCTTCGACAAGGTCAGCTACGCGCTGGTCATGGACGGGGTCAAACCGGTGGGCGTCGGCTACGCGGCGCGCCATCCCGACGCCGAGTAACCGCGGAAAACTCCTACACACGCCTGCGACGGCGCCCGAGGGCGCCGTCGCCGTTTCCGGGCCAGCATCGGCGCGATGCCCGCCCCCGCCGACCCCGTCCCCCTGCTGCGCGTGCTGCTGGCCGGCGGCCCTTCGGCGCCACGCCGGGCCTGGCTGGAAGCCGGCCCGGACGCCCCGCCGCCGCCGGCGCTGGCACCGCGCCTGGCCATGGTGCAGCCGCGCCAGATCGAACGCTGCCTGGCCTGGCTGGCGCGTCCCGGCCACCACCTGCTCGGCTGGAACGACCCGCGCTATCCGGCGCTGCTGCGGCTGGTCCCGCAGCCGCCACCGGGCCTGTTCGTGGCCGGCGACCCGGACCTGCTGTGGCGGCCGGCGCTGGCCGTGGTCGGCAGCCGCGCCGCCAGCGCGGCCGGCCGCGACAACGCCGCCCTGTTCGCCCGCGCCTTCTGCCGGGCCGGCCTGGCCGTGGTCAGCGGCCTGGCCGCCGGCATCGACGCGGCCGCGCACCAGGCCGCCCTGGCCTGCGGCGGCGCCACCGTGGCGGTGCTGGGCACCGGCCCGGACCGGGCCTACCCGCGCGCCCACGCCGCCCTGCTGGAGCAGGTCGCCGCCGAGGGTGCCGTGGTCAGCGAGTACCCGCCTGGGACCCCGCCGCGCGCCGGCCACTTCCCGCGCCGCAACGGCATCATCGCCGGCCTGGCGCTGGGCACGCTGGTGGTGGAGGCCGCGGCCCGCTCCGGCGCCCTGGTCACGGCCCGCCTGGCCGCCGAGGCCGGGCGCGAGGTGTTCGCCCTGCCCGGCTCGATCCACCTGCCCCAGGCCCGCGGCTGCCATCGCCTGATCCGGGACGGGGCCCTGCTGGTGGAAACCCCGGAGGAGGTCCTGGCCGGTATCGCCCCTCTGGCCGGGCCCCTGGCCCGCACCCTGGCGCCGCGGGAGCAGGCCCCGGCGCGGCCCGGCGGGCCGGCCGCCGTTCATGCGGACGCCGGGTCCGACCACGACAGGTTGTGGCAGGCCCTGGGTCCGGACCCAACGCCTATGGATGTCCTGGTGGAGCGGACCGGATTGACGGCCGCCACCCTGTCCTCCATGCTGCTGTCCATGGAACTGGATGGGCGGGTCGCGGTCGAGCACGGCCGCTATGCGCGCAGGCCCACCGGCGGCGGTACGGTCGCCTGAGGCGACCACCCCGCCCGTGGTTCCTCCACCCTACGGCGCCCTCGCGGGCGCAGGCCGAGGGCCATGAAAGAAAGCATCCTGGACGTCCTGCTCTACCTGTTCGAACACTACATCGCCGAAGACGCGGACACCCTGCACGACCGCGATCCACTGCAGCAGGGCCTGATCGAGGCCGGCTTCACCCCGAGCGAGATCGCCAAGGCCTTCGACTGGCTCGACGCCCTGGCCCAGCAGCGCCCGACCGCCGCCGACCCGCGCGTGGACGGGCCGGTGCGCGTGTTCCACGGGCCGGAGCTGGACAAGCTGGACCTGGAGTGCCGCGGCTTCCTGCTGTTCCTGGAGCGGCACGGGGTGCTCGACGCACAGCAGCGCGAGCTGGTGATCGACCGCGCCATGGCGCTGGACCAGGACACCCTGGACCTGGACGACCTGAAGTGGGTGGTGCTGATGGTGCTGTTCAACCAGCCCGGCGCCGAGGCCGCCTACGCCTGGATGGAAACCCAGATGTTCGGCGAGGAGCCCGAGCCGGTGCACTGATCCGGTCCGGGTGCCCCCGCTTCCCCGGCCCGTGCCGCTTCGGTTAACGTGCCCCGGTTCCACGGGGAAACGGTAATGGACCACTGGTATTACGCCACTGCCCACGGGCAGCGGCGCGGGCCGGTTTCGGCCACGGACCTGAAGGCGCTGCTGGCCGCCGGCGGCATCACCCGCCAGACCCTGGTCTGGCGCGAAGGGTTGCCGCACTGGTGTCCGCTGGCCGCCCAGGCGGCCGCGCTCGGCCTGCCGCCGCCGCTGCCGGCCGCCTCCGCCCCGCCGGCCGGACTGCCACGCGCGGCCCTCATCGCCCTGGCCGTGGTGGCGGGGCTGGTGGTCCTGGCCGTGCTGGGCGGCGTGGGCGCGGCCTTCGGCATTCCCGCCTACCGCGACTACCGCCTGCGCGCCCACGCCGCCGCGGCCGTCGCCGAGGCCAGCGGCCACCAGGCGGCCGTGGCCGCCTTCGTCGGGGCGCAGGGGCGCTGCCCGGAGAACGGCGACCCCGGCTTCGGCGCGCCGGAGGAGCACGCCGGCGGCCACCTGGCGCGGGTCCGCTTCGGCCGCTTCCCCGGCACCGGGCGCTGCGGCCTGCAGGCCGTGATCGCCGCCCCCGGCCAGGCGCCTCTGGACGGCATGCGCATCTGGCTGGAATACGACGAGGCCGGCGCGGCCTGGGAATGCTCCTCCCAGGTGGACGACCGCTACCTGCCGCCGCGTTGCCGCGGCTGACAACGATGCAACCCAGGGGATGACAGCATGAACAAGTGGTATTACGCCGACGCGCAGCGCCGCCAGATCGGCCCCGTTCCCGCCTCCGAGCTGGTCCAGCTGCACCAGGCCGGGCAGGTCGACGACGCCACCCTGGTCTGGCGCGAAGGCCTGGCCAACTGGCAGCCGCTGGGCACGGTGCGCGCGGAGCTGGGCCTGGAAGCCCCGGTCCCGCCCGCGCCCGAGGCCGCGCTGCCGCCGGCCGACGCCGCGGCGCCGGCGGCCATGGCCGCCACGGCCCCGGCCGTGCTTTCCCCCGGCGCGGACGATGTGGTCTACGCCGGGCTGTGGAAGCGCGTGGCCGCCAGCCTGATCGACAGCCTGGTGACCTCCACCATCACCTACGCCGCGGCCATCCCCCTGTTCCTGGTCTACGGCGTCAGCACCACGGCGCTGTTCGGCCTGCGCGACCTGCAGGACGGCCCGCCGCTGGCATTCTGGGCCGTGTACTACCTGCTCGCGCTCGGCCTGCCGGCGCTGTATTTCGCCTGGATGCACTCCAGCAGCACGCAGGCCTCGCTGGGCAAGATGGCGGTGGGCGTGAAGGTGGTGCGCGGCGACGGGCAGCCGGTGGGCTTCGGCCGCGCGCTGCTGCGCTACCTGGCCTACCTGCTGATCTGCATGCTCACCTGCGGCCTGGGCGCGCTGGCCAGCGCCCTGGTGGTGGCCTTCAGCGCCCGCAAGCAGGCCCCGCACGACATGATGTGCGACACCCTGGTGGTGGACCGTTGGGCCTTCACCCCGTTCCCGGAACGCCAGCAGCGCGGCCTGGGCACGGTGACCATCGTGGTGCTGGCGGTGTTCGGCCTGCTGACCCTGGGCACGCTGCTGGTGATGGGCCTGGTCATCGGCGCGCTCGTGGCCCACGGCTGAACCGTCCCCGCCCTGGCCACGCTTGACAGCCCCGGCCGGGGCGTGATTCACCTATAAAATAGAACGCTGCCTGCGCCCGGGGGGGTCTCCCCCGGGCGTCGGCATCTCTGGCGCAGCGCAAAACCGGCGCCGCCGCCGGCTCCGGGGCCCGGCCCCGCCCCCACCAGACACGGACATGCCCAAGCACCTGCTCATCGTTGAGTCGCCGGCCAAGGCCAAGACGATCAACAAATACCTCGGCAAGGACTTCACCGTCCTGGCCTCCTACGGGCATGTGCGCGACCTGGTGCCCAAGGAAGGCGCGGTGGACCCGGAGCACGGCTTCGCCATGCGCTACGAGCTGATCGACAAGAACGAGAAGCACGTGGAGGCCATCGCCAAGGCCGCGCGCGAGGCCGAGGCCGTCTGGCTGGCCACCGACCCGGACCGCGAGGGCGAGGCGATCAGCTGGCACATCGCCGAGATCCTGAAGGAGCGCGGGCTGCTCGACGGCAAGCCGCTGCACCGGGTGGTGTTCACCGAGATCACCCCGCGCGCGATCCGCGAGGCCATCGCCCAGCCGCGGCAGATCGCCGCCGAGCTGGTGGACGCGCAGCAGGCGCGCCGCGCCCTCGACTACCTGGTCGGCTTCAACCTCTCCCCGGTGCTGTGGCGCAAGGTGCAGCCGGGCCTGTCGGCCGGCCGCGTGCAGTCGCCGGCGCTGCGCATGATCGTCGAGCGCGAGGAGGAGATCGAGGCCTTCCAGGCGCGCGAGTACTGGACCATCGCCGCCGAGCTGGCGCACCCGGCGCAGCCGTTCTCCGCCAAGCTGGTGCGCCTGGACGGGCAGAAGTTCGAGCAGTTCACCATCACCGACGGCGAATCGGCCGAGGCCGCGCGCCTGCGCATCCAGCAGGCCGCCGGCGGCGCCCTGCACGTCACCGACGTGGCCAGCAAGGAGCGCAAGCGCCGCCCGGCCCCGCCGTTCACCACCTCGACCCTGCAGCAGGAGGCCTCGCGCAAGCTCGGCTTCACCACCCGCAAGACCATGCAGGTGGCGCAGAAGCTGTACGAGGGGGTGACCCTGGGGGAGGAGGGCACCGTCGGCCTGATCACCTACATGCGTACCGACTCGGTGAACCTCTCGCAGGAGGCGCTGGCCGAGCTGCGCGACGTGATCGCCCGCGACTTCGGCACGCAGTCGCTGCCGGACCGTCCGAACTTCTACCAGACCAAGTCCAAGAACGCGCAGGAGGCCCACGAGGCGATCCGCCCGACCTCGGCGCTGCGCACCCCGGCGCAGGTGGCCCGCTACCTGACCGAGGACGAGCGCAAGCTGTACGAGCTGATCTGGAAGCGCGCGGTGGCCAGCCAGATGGTGCCGGCCACGCTCAACACCGTGTCGGTGGACCTGGCCGCCGGCAACGAGCACACCTTCCGCGCCACAGGCACCACGGTGGTGTTCCCCGGCTTCCTGGCCGTGTACGAGGAAGGCAAGGACACCCGCAGCGCCGAGGACGAGGACGAGGGCCGCAAGCTGCCGGCGCTGCGCCCGGGCGACCGGGTGCCGCTGGACCGCATCCACGCCGACCAGCACTTCACCCAGCCGCCGCCGCGCTACACCGAGGCCGCACTGGTCAAGGCGCTGGAGGAGTACGGCATCGGCCGGCCGTCCACCTACGCCTCGATCATCCAGACGCTGCTGATGCGCAAGTACGCGGAAATGGAAGGCCGCGCGCTCAAGCCCACCGACGTGGGCCGCGCGGTGAGCAAGTTCCTCTCCAGCCACTTCACCCGCTACGTGGACTACGACTTCACCGCGCGCATGGAGGACGAGCTGGACGCGGTCTCGCGCGGCGAGGAGTCCTGGGTGCCGGTGATGGAGAAGTTCTGGGGCCCGTTCAAGGAGCTGGTCGAGGACAAGAAGCAGTCGCTGGACCGCACCGACGCCGGCAGCGCCCGCGTGCTGGGCGTGGACCCGAAGACCGGCAAGGAGGTCAGCGCGCGCATCGGGCGCTTCGGCCCGATGGTGCAGATCGGCACGGTCGAGGACGAGGAGAAGCCGCGCTTCGCCTCGCTGCAGCCGGGCCAGAGCATCTATTCCATCACCCTGGAGGAGGCGCTGAAGCTGTTCGACATGCCGCGCGTGCTGGGCGAGAGCAACGGCCAGCAGGTCAGCGTCGGCATCGGCCGCTTCGGCCCCTTCGTCAAGCGCGGCAGCACCTACGCCTCGCTGAAGAAGGAGGACGATCCGTACAAGATCGACCTGGCCCGCGCCGTGGCGCTGATCGAGGAGAAGGAGGAGATCGCGCGCAACCGCGTGATCAAGGAATTCCCCGGCAGCGACATCCAGGTGCTCAACGGCCGCTTCGGCCCGTACATCAGCGACGGCAAGCTCAACGGCAGGATTCCCAAGGACCGCGACCCGGCCTCGCTGACCCTGGAGGAGGTGCAGCAGCTGCTGGCCGAGACAGGCAAGCCGGCACGGCGCGGCTTCGCCGCCAGGAAGACCGCGGCGAAGAAGGCCGCCGAGGCCAAGGCCCCGGCCAAGAAGGCGGCGAAGAAGGCCACCACCAAAACCGCGACGAAGAAGGCCGCGGCCCGGAAGACCACGGCGAAGAAGGCCACCGGCAAGGCCGCGGACGCGGCCGCCGACGACGCGCCGCCATTCTGAGGCCACGCACCGGACCGGCAACGCCCATGGACACGCCACTGACACCCGCCGCCGCCGCCCCGCTGCTGCATGACGGGGCGGTGCTGGCCTACCCGACCGAGGCGGTCTGGGGCCTGGGCTGCGATCCGCGCAACGAGGCCGCGGGACTGCGCCTGCTGCAGGTCAAGCAGCGCCCGGCGGAGAAGGGCCTGATCCTGGTGGCCGCCGACCTGGACATGCTGCGTCCCTGGCTGGACCTGGAGGCGCTGCCAGGCGACCGCCTGGCCGGGATCCTGGCCGGCTGGCCCGGCCCCCACACCTGGATCATGCCGGCCGCCGCCGGCGCTCCGCGCTGGATCACCGGCGCCCACGAGGGCATCGCCGTGCGCGTGTCCGCCCACCCGGTGGTGGTGGCGCTGTGCCGCGCCTTCGGCGGACCGCTGGTGTCCACCAGTGCCAACCTCGCCGGGCGGCCACCGGCCCGCTCCCGCGCGGAGCTGGACCCGGCCGTGCTGGCCCGGGTGGACGGCGTGGTGGAAGGCGAGACCGGCGGCCTGGAGCGGCCCACGCCGATCCGCGTGGCCCGCGACGGCCGCGTGCTGCGGACCTGAGCGCCCGCCACGCTAGGATGGCCCCACGCCAGGAGGCCACCATGCCCTCGATCCCGCCCGCCCGCCGCGGCGCCATCCCACCGTCCGGGCACACCCTGCCCGGTCTGGCACTGGCCGCCCTGCTGCTGGCCGCGCCGGCGGCGGCGCAAACGGCGTCCGGACCGGAACCGGACCAGGACAGCGTGACCATCTACCGCTGCAGCGACAGCCAGGGCCGCCTGCTGGCGCTGCGCGATTCGCCGTGCCGGCCGGGCGAGCGCCAGGAGCTGGTGCGCATGCAGCGGCCACAGGATCCGCCGCCGCAGCCGGCCCGGCCCGCGCCCGCCGCCACGCCGGCGCCCGCGCCCGCGCCCGGGCGCGAGGTGCGCATCGTCACCGTGCAGGCGCCCCAGCCCATGTACGAATGCACCGCCCCGGACGGGACCACCTACCTGAGCGGCACCGACGCCGGCAACGCGCGCTGGGTGCCGTTCTGGGCGGTGGCGTATCCGCACCGCCCGCATCCGCGGCCACCCGCCCCGCCGCCCGGCGGCGGGCATGCGCCCCCGGCCGGGCCGCGGCCGCCGCACACCGGCGTGGTCGTGCCCGCCGGCGGCACCTGGGTGCGCGATCCCTGCGTGCTGCTGCCGCCGGAGGAGCTGTGCCGGCGCCTGCCCGACCGCCGCTACGAGATCCTGCGCCGCTACCACGACACCACGCCGTCCGAGCGCCAGGCCCTGGACCGCGAGCAGCGCGACATCGACATGCGCATGCAGGCCAGCTGCCCGGGCTACTGAGCGCCGCTCACCCCGACCAGGGAATGCTCAGCGCCACCAGCAACAGGAACAGCGCGAACACCCTGCGCAGCGCCCGGCCGCTGATCGCGTGCGCCAGGCGCGTGCCCCACGGCGCGGCCAGCACCGAGGCCGCGGCCACGCCCAGCGCCGCCGGCAGGTAGACGTAGCCCACCGCGTGCTGCGGCAGCGCGCCCGCCGGCGCGTGCAGGGCGTAGCCCAGCGCGCTGGCCAGGCCGATGGCCCCGCCGCAGGCGCTGGAGGTGCCCACCGCGCGCACCGGCTGCACGCCGCGCCAGACCAGCAGCGGCACGGTCATGCTGCCGCCGCCTATGCCGACCACCGCCGAGAGCGCGCCGATGCCGGTTCCGGCCACGGTCAGCGGCCAGCCGCGCGGCGGCGCCACCCCGCTGCCGTCGGCCGGTGCACGGGTGCGGCCGAAGCCGATCTGCCAGGCCGCCACCAGACAGTAGCCCGCCACGATCCATCGCAGCGCCGTCCCGTCCAGCGCCACCGCCAGGTCGCTGCCCAGCCAGCCGCCGAGCAGCATGCCCGGCACCAGCCAGGCCACCGTCGGCCACAGCACGCTGCCGCGGCGCGCGTGCGCGCGCGCCGAGGACAGCCCGGTGAGCACGATGCTGGCCAGCGAACTGGCCAGGGCGGCGTGCATGGACGCTTCCGGCGGGATGCCGAACAGCGGCAGCATCCACGCCAGTGCGGCGATGATCACCAGACCGCCGCCGATGCCCAGCAGCCCGGCGAGCACGCCGGCCACCAGGCCCAGCAGCGGGAACAACAGGTAGGACAGCAACGACACCGGCAAAGACTCCTGCGCGAGGCGCGCCGGCCGCCGGGGCGCCACGTGGCCGCCTCGTCACGGCCATTCAGGCGCGTTGGGTATATTCGACCGCATGTCGCCCCCGGCCGCCATTCCGTTGTTCCCCCAGCGTCTGCGCCGGCCGTGGCTGGCAGGGCTGCTGGCCCTGCTGCTGCCCCTGTCCGCGACCGCACAGGGCGTGCCGGTCGATCCGGCGCGCGATGCAGCCATGCGCGAGGCCATCGCCGCCGCCCAGCGCGGCCGCCTGGATCCGGCGCGCGCCGAGGCGTTGCGCCAGGACCCGCGCTGGCCCTGGCTGGAATACGCGATGCTGGCGTACGACCTGGACAACGCCGACCCGGCGCGCGTGCGCGGCTTCCTGCAGCGCTACGACGGCCAGGCGGTGGCCGCCACCCTGCGCGCGCAGTGGCTGGCCTCGCTGGCCCGGCGCCAGCGCTGGAGCGAGCTGCTGGCCGACTGGCGACCGGTCGAGGACCCGGCGCTGCGCTGCGCGCGTCTTAACGCCCTGCACGCGCTGGACCGCGTGGACGCGGCCTGGATCGCGGAGGCGCGGGAGCTGTGGCGCAGCGGCAAGTCCAGGCCCGATGCCTGCGACGCCACCTTCGCCGCCCTGGCCGCGCGCGGCGGCCTGGACGACACCCTGCGCTGGGAGCGCTTCGATCTGGCCGTGGCCGAGGGCGAGACCGGCGTGGCGCGCGCGGCCACCCGCGGCCTGGCCGAACCGGCGCGGCGCCTGGCCGATGCCTACATCGCCTTCCTGCAGGCGCCCGACACCCGCGTCTCCGCCTGGCCGCGCGACGCACGCAGCCGCAAGGTCGCGGTGGCCGGCCTGGCCCGCCTGGCGCGCAAGGATCCGGACGCGGCCGAGCGCCTGCTGGGACAGCTGGCGCCGACCCTGCACCTGGACGAGTCCGAACGCGGCCAGGTGCTGTACGCCATCGCCCTGTGGACGGTGGCCTCGTACCTGCCCGGATCGGCGCGGCGGCTGGCGGCGGTGCCGGAGTCGGCCTACGACGAGCGCCTGCACGAGTGGCGGGCGCGCGAGGCCATCGCCCGCGGCGACTGGCGCGCGGCGCTGGATGCGCTGCGGCGGATGCCGGAGAAGCAGCGCGCCGATCCACGCTGGCAGTGGTTCCAGGCACGCATCCTGGAGAAGCTCGGCCAGGCCGCACAGGCCCGCCCGCTGCTGGAGCAGGCCGCGCGCACGGCCACCTTCCACGGCTTCCTGGCCGCCGACCGCCTGGACCGGCCCTATGCGCTGTGCCCGTGGCAGCCGGACGATCCGCCCGCGCTGCGTGCCGAGGTGGCGCGCGACCCGGCGCTGGTGCGCGCGCTGGCCCTGTACCGCATCGACCAGGCCGGCTGGGCGGTGCGCGAGTGGAACGACGCGCTTTCGCGCTTCGACGACGCACGCCGCCGCGCCGCCGTGGCCCTGGCCCAGGAGCACGGCTGGTTCGACCGCGCGGTGTTCTCCCTGGGCAGGCAGCCGGAGGAGCAGCGCCTGTACACCCTGCGCTTCCCGCTGCACCACGACGCCGACATCCGCGCCGCGGCGCGCCGCCACGGCCTCGACCCGGCCTGGATCGCCGCCGAGATCCGCGCCGAGAGCATCTTCAACCCGCGCGCGCGCTCCAGCGCCGACGCCCGCGGCCTGATGCAGCTGCTGCCGTCCACCGCCGCCGGCGTGGCGCGCCGCCACGGCCTGGCCTACAACGGCCCGGACAGCCTGTACGAGCCCTCGCTCAACATCGCCCTGGGCAGCGCCTACCTGCGCGAGATGGAGGACAAGTACGGCGCCACCTACCAGGCCATCGCCGCCTACAACGCCGGCCCGACGCCGGTGGCGCGCTGGCTGGCGCAGCGCCCGTCGCACGACCCGGACCTGTGGATCGAGACCATCACCTACAAGGAGACCCGCGACTACGTGGCGCGGGTGCTGGCCTTCAGCGTGATCTACGACTGGCGCCTCAACGGCGACGCGCTGCCGGTGAGCCAGCGCCTGCTGGGCATCACCCAGGGCCGGCGCAAGGGCTTCGCCTGTCCGGACCCGGAGCCGTAGGCCGTCCAGCCCGCCTTCTTCCTGCGGCGAGAAGCCCCGCACGCCGACGCGGCCCGGCCACGCGCTACGATGCCACGCATGGAAACCTATCTCGTCGGCGGCGCGGTCCGTGATGAACTGCTCGGGCTGCCGCCGGGCGACCGCGACTGGGTGGTCGTGGGCGCCACCCCGCAGCAGATGCTCCAGGCAGGCTTCCGCTCCGTGGGCCGCGACTTCCCCGTGTTCCTGCACCCGGAAACCGGCGAGGAGTACGCGCTGGCGCGCACCGAGCGCAAGAGCGGACGCGGCCACCGCGGCTTCGTGGTGGACGCCGATCCCTCGGTGACCCTGGAGCAGGACCTGCAGCGGCGCGACTTCACCATCAACGCCATCGCCCGCGCGCCCGATGGCACCCTGGTCGACCCCTGGGGCGGCGTCGCCGACCTCGAGGCGCGCGTGCTGCGGCATATCGGCCCGGCCTTCGCCGAGGATCCGCTGCGCGTGCTGCGCGCGGCGCGCTTCATGGCCCGCTTCGCGCCGCTGGGCTTCACCGTGGCCCCGGAGACGCTGGCGCTGATGCGCCGGATGGCCGCCAGTGGCGAGCTGGAGACGCTGGTGGCCGAGCGCGTCTGGCAGGAGCTGCGCAAGGCACTGGCCTCGCCGCGGCCCTCGGCCTTCCTGGCCACGCTGCGCGCCTGCGGCGCGCTGGCGGTGGTGCTGCCGGAGGTGGACGCGCTGTACGGCGTGCCGCAGCGGCCCGAATACCACCCCGAGGTGGACACCGGCCGCCACCAGGAACTGGTCAGCGACATGGCCGCGCGCCTGGCCCCGGGCGACGACCTGGTCGGCTTCGCCGCCCTCACCCACGACCTGGGCAAGGCCCTGACCCCGGCGCACGTGCTGCCGCGGCACATCGGCCATGAAAGCGCCGGGCTCAAACCGCTGGCGGCGCTGTGCGAGCGCCTGCGCGTACCCGTGGCGCACCGGCGCCTGGCCGAGGCGGTGTGCCGCGAGCACCTGAACGTGCACCGCCTGGCCGAGCTGCGCGACGCCACCGTGCTGGAGCTGCTGGAGCGCTGCGACGCCTTCCGCCAGCCGCGGCGCATCGCCCAGGTCGCCCTGGCCTGCGAGGCCGACAAGCGCGGCCGCCTGGGCCACGAGGAGGATGCCTACCCGCAGGGGCCGGAGCTGTGCCGGCTGCACGCCGCCGCCGCCGCGGTCAACGCCCGCGACCTGGCCGGGGCAGGCCGGCTGTCCGGGCCGGAGATCGGCCGCGCCGTGCAGCGCGCGCGGATCGAGGCCATCGCCCGCGCCCGCACCCTGCGCCGCCCCCCGTAGCCGCCCGGCGCCGGCACAGGCCGCCGGCGCGGTGTCGATTCCGCCGCCCTCCGCCCGTCGCCAGGACAGGCGGGCCGCTCCCGGCCCGCCATCGGCAGGGAGGAGACAACGATGGCCTACGTGGATGGTTTCGTGATCCCGGTGCCGCAGGCGCGGCTGGCCGACTACCGGGTGGTGGTGTTCTCCTGGATCCGCTACCGCTCGCGCGCGCACCGCGACCGGGTCAACGCCAGGGTCATGGCCGACCCGCGCCTGCAGCGCATGGCCGCATCCGACATGCCCTTCGACGGCAAGCGCATGTTCTTCGGCGGCTTCAAGCCCATGGTCGAGTTCTGACCCGGGAGGCCGCCATGCGCGTGATGGTGCTGGTCAAAGCCACGCCCAGCTCGGAGTCCGGCGTGCTGCCGGACCGGCAGCGGCTGGCCGAGATGGGGCGCTACAACGAGGCGCTGGTGAAGGCCGGCATCCTGCTGGCCGGTGCGGGCCTGCAACCCAGCGCCCGCGGCGTGCGGGTGCGGTTCTCCGGCAGCGCGCGCAGCGTCAGCGACGGCCCGTTCCCGCACACCGGCGAGCTGGTGGCCGGCTTCTGGCTGTGGCAGGTGCGCTCGCTGGAGGAGGCGATCGAATGGGTGCGCCGCTGCCCCAACCCGATGCCGGAGGACAGCGAGATCGAGATTCGCCCGCTGTACGAGGACGAGGACCTGGAGCGTGCGCTGGCGGTGGAAGGTGACGGTGGATGAGGCGCACGTCCAACGCCGTCCGGTCGCGGCGCCGCGTCAGCCGGTGCCGCGCGCCTGCGCCGGCAGCACCACGATCAGCAGCGTGGCCAGCGGCCCGATGAAGAGCGAGCCCAGCCACCAGCCCAGGCCCCTGCGGCCCTTGCACTGGGCCAGGCCGGCGTTGATCAGCGACAGCGTGCCCCAGCCGACGAAGAATCCGGAACCGGCTTCCATGGTGCCTCCGCGAACGTGTGCAGCGGCGATTGTGCGTGGTGCCGGGCCCGCGCGCCACGCCGCGGCGCGCTCAGCCGCCGCCGGCGCGCTCCCAGGAGGCCACCGGGCCGGGCCGCACCCGGAACAGCGGATGGCAGCGCGGTTCGGCCACCCCGCGCCAGCGCTCCAGCACCTGCGGGCTGCGCACGGCCAGCTTGGCCTGCAGGTGGCGCCATTCCAGCGCCAGCTGGCCGGTGGCCACCGGGATGGGCGCCGCATCGGCCGGCGGCCCGAGCCTGGCCGCGTCGAAGGCGTAGCCACGCCGCGCGGCCTCGGCGTGCACCGCGGCCAGGTAGGCGCGGATGGCCGCCACGGGCCGGGGATGTTCGCGGAAACGCTGCAGTTGCGGGTGCCGGGTATAGCCGCGCGTGCGCCCTTCCAGCACCGCCAGCGCCAGCAGCGCCTCGCGCCACAGCGCCACCAGGCCCTTGCCGTCCAGGTAGCACGGATGCAGCGACCACAGTCGCACGTTCTCCTCCCCGATGGCCGGCTCGTCCACCCGCTTGTCCATGCAGCGGACGTGGCGCAGTGGCGGAGCGGCGATCCCTTCCACGCGCACGCCGCTCACCCGGCCCGCCCGCCGCCGCGCGGGTCGGCTGGCCGGATGGTAGCGCCCCGGCCGTGGCCGGGCGTGATGGCCGGCGCGGGCGGGTGGGTCAGCCCACCCTGCCCAGGGACAGCGCCTTCAATGCGGCCAGCCAGCCGGCCAGGGTCAGCAGATGCCGGCCATGGTTGGCGGCCCTCCACTGCGCGAGCGTGGCCTTCACCTCGGCCTCGGGCAGGCCGTCGGCGCCCATCAGCCGGGCCATGGTCGGGATGAAGTAGCCGAAGGTGGCGATGCGCTCGACCAGGACGATGCACGCGGCGGCCAGCAACCAGCCGCGCACCGGCGCGGGCGACCACCAGCCGGCGAAGAACGCGGCCAGGGTCAGCAGGGTCAGCGGCACCGTGGTCACGTACACCCAGAACATCAGGCCGGTGTTCGGCCACTGCCGCGTCGGCAGCCCGGCCCATCGCGGCACCACCACCCGCGCCTCGTACAGGCCGGCGCCGAAGGCGATGCCGAGATTGATGACGAACAGCCAGAGAACGGTTTCCTTCCACATGGCACTTAACGAGAAAGACCTGGAATCCGCCCCCCCGTCCCCCCGGCGTGGCGTTGCCCGGAGGCGGCCCGCGCCGGCGCGGCCAGGGAGCGCCCAACCCTACCGGACCGGTGTCCGCCCATGCCTGAATCCTCCTTCACGCCTCGGCGCCGCGCTTGCCGCGGGCCGGCGCCGGGGCTGTGATGCGGGCATGGCCCCGCATCCGCACCAGGCCGACATCCACCGCACCATCGACGCCGTCTGGCGCATGGAGTCGGCGCGCGGGATCGCCGGCCTGGTGCACATCGTCCGCGACGTGGGCCTGGCCGAGGAGCTGGCCCAGGACGCGCTGGTGGCGGCGCTGGAGAAGTGGCCGGAGGACGGCGTGCCGGACAACCCCGGCGCGTGGCTGATGACCACCGCGCGCAACCGCGCCATCGACCGGCTGCGCCACCTGAAGCTGCGCGAGGAGAAACACCTCCAGGTGGCCTGGGAACTGGAGCAGATGCAGGAGGAGGCGGCGCGGCGCCACGAGCAGCTGCTGGACGACGCGGTCGGCGACGACGTGCTGCGGCTGATGTTCATCGCCTGCCATCCTGTGCTGCCGCAGGAATCGCGCGTGGCCCTCACCCTGCGCCTGCTCGGCGGCCTGGAGACCGGCGAGATCGCCCGCGCCTTCCTCGCCAACGAGGCCACCGTGGCCCAGCGCATCGTCCGCGCCAAGCGCACCCTCGCCGAGGCCGGGGTGCCGTTCGAGATCCCGCGGCGCGAGGAGCTGCCCGAACGCCTGGCGGCGGTGCTGGGCGTGATCTACCTGGTCTTCAACGAGGGCTACGCCGCCACCGCCGGCGACGACTGGATCCGTCCGGCGCTGTGCGAGGAGGCCATGCGCCTTGGCCGCGTGCTGGCCGGGCTGATGCCGGAGGAACCGGAGGTGCATGGCCTGGTGGCGCTGATGGAGCTGCAGGCCTCGCGCCTGCACGCGCGCACCACGCCCGACGGGCGTCCGGTCCTGCTGATGGACCAGGACCGCTCGCGCTGGGACCGGTTGCTGATCGGCCGCGGCCTGGCCGCGCTGGAGCGCGCCGAACGCCTGGCCGATCCGCCGGGACCCTACACGCTGCAGGCGGCCATCGCCGCCTGTCACGCGCGCGCGCTGACCGCCGCCGAGACCGACTGGGCGCGGATCGTGGCGTTGTACGACGCGCTGCTGCGCTGCCTGCCCTCGCCGGTGGTGGCGCTCAACCGCGCGGTGGCGGTGTCCATGGCCGCAGGTCCGGAAGCGGCGCTGCCGCTGGTCGATGCGCTGCTGGACGAGCCCAAGCTGTCCAGCTACCACCCGCTGCCCAGCGTGCGCGGCGACCTGCTGTTCCGGCTCGGCCGCCTGCACGAGGCGCGCGCCGAGTTCGAACGCGCCGCCGGGCTGACCGCCAACGCGCGCGAACGCGAGCTGCTGGTCGCGCGCGCGGCGCGCTGCCTGGAGATGGCCGCGGCCGCGGGCTGAAGCGGCCGCGGCGCCCAGATCCGCAGGTGCCAGCCGGACCGGTCCATGGCGCGCGCCACCAGCCACCAGAAGCCGGTGAAGGCCGGGGCGAAGGCCAGCGACGGCAGGTACGGCCCGACCGCGGCGCCATCCACGCGGCGAAGCCGTGGCGGTACAGCGGCTCCCCGGCGCCCCACGCGGACAGCACGTACACCATCGCCGCCGAATCCGTGTAGTCGCCCGGAGTGTTGACCGGCAGCATCGCGGCCACGGTCAGCCCGCGCAGGGCGTCGGCCGGGGTGTAGCGGGTCACGCCACCACCGGCACACCGCCGATCCAGGTCCGGCGCACCGTCAGGGCGTCGTCCAGCAGCACCAGGTCCGCGCGCAGGCCCGGCGCGATGCGGCCCATGCGGTCGTCCACGCCGAGGAACTGCGCCGGATAGGTGGAGGCCATGCGCGCCGCCTCGGCCAGCGGCAGGCCCAGCAGGTGCACGCAGTTGCGCACCGCGGTGGCCATGTCCAGCGCCGAGCCGGCCAGGGCACCCTCGGCGTTGCGCACCACCCCGTCCACCGCGGTGATGGTCTGCCCGTACAGCTGGAAGCTGGGGCTGTCGGCGCCGACCATGGGCATGGCGTCGGTGACCAGGAACAGCTTGCCGCGCGGCTTGGCCGCCAGCGCCGCGCGCAGGCTGGCCGGGTGCACGTGCACGCCGTCGACGATGATCCCGCACCAGCTGTCGCGGTCCTCCAGCGCCGCGCCCACCGCGCCCGGCTCACGCCCCTGCAGCGGCGACATGGCATTGTACAGGTGGGTGAAGCCGCGCACGCCGGCGTCCAGGCCGGCGCGGATCTCCTCGTAGCTGCCGTTGGTGTGGCCGGCGCAGACGATGGCCCCGCGGCGCACGAGGCTGCGGATGGTGTCCAGCGGCACGCGCTCGGGCGCCAGGGTGACGAGGGTGATGCCGTTGTCCAGCGCGGTGGCCATGGCGACCTCGGCCTCGTCCGGCACGCGGAACTTGCCGGCGTCGTGCGTGCCCTTGCGCGCCGGCGCCAGGTACGGGCCTTCCAGGTGGATGCCCAGCACGCCCGGCACGCCGATGGCGATGGCCTGGCGCGCGGCGCGTACGGCGCGCTCCATCACCTCGGCCTCGTCGCTGATCAGGGTGGGCAGGAAGGCGGTGGTGCCGAAGCGGATGTGCGCGCGGCCGATGGCGGCGATGCCTTCCGGCGTGGGGTCGTTGTTGAACAGCACGCCGCCGCCGCCGTTGACCTGCACGTCGATGAAACCCGGCAGCAGGAAACCGCCGTCCAGGTCCAGGCCCTGGTCCGCGTCCGCATGCTCCGGCGGCACCAGGCCGGCGATGCGGCCGTTCTCCACCAGCACCGCGACGTCGTCGCGGAAACCCTCGTCGGTCAGGACCCGGGCGTTGGCCAGCGCCACTGTCGTCATCACACCGTCTCCGTGACCTTGTCCAGATGCGGGGGCACGTCCGGATTGTGCCCCCGGCGCCGGGCCCGCGCACCCTCCACGCCGTACGCGACGGCCCGGCTCGGCGGCGTTGACACCCGCCCCCCTCGCCCCGAGACTGCCTGCCGCCCTGCCCATAGCGCCGGCCACGGTGCCCGCGACCCACGGAAATCCGCTTGAGCCCCGCCGCCCTGTCTGCCAGCGCCTCCCTCCTCGCCGCCGACGTCGGCGGCACCCATGTGCGCATGGGCCTGGTCGAGGCCGGTGCGGACGGCACGCCACAGGTGATGGCCTATGCCAAGTATCGCTGCACGGACCATCCGGGCCTGGACGCAATCGCCGCCGAGTTCCTGGCCGATCTAGGCAACCCGGCGGTGGAGGTGGCGGTGATCGCCAGCGCCGGCCACGTGCTGGAGGACGGCACGCTGATCGCCAACAACCTGCCCTGGCCGCTGGTGCCGGCCGCGCTGCGTGCGGCCTTGGACCTGCGCGGGTTGTACCTGCTCAACGACTTCGCCGCGCTGGCGCATGCGGTCGGCCGCCTGGGTCCGGCCGAGCTGCTGCGGCTGTCCGGCCCGGCACAGGGCACGACCGGCCCGTTGCTGGTGCTGGGTCCGGGCACCGGCCTGGGTGCGGCACTGTGGGTCCCGCACGCCGGCCGCGGCCTGGTGCTGCCCACCGAGGCCGGCCAAGCCATGCTCGCCGCCGCCACCGACCTGGAGCTGGAACTGCTGCGGCGGCTGCGCGGCCCGGACCGGCACGTGCCGGTCGAACGGGCGCTCTCCGGCCCCGGCCTGCTCAACCTCTACCGCGCGCTGTGCGCGCTGCGCGGCCCCGACCCGGTGCATGCGCAGCCGGACGCGGTTACCGCCGCGGCGCTGGACGGTGGCGAGCCGCTGGCACGCCAGGCGCTGGAGGTGTTCTGCGGCCTGCTCGGAGGTGTCGTGGGCGACCTGGCCCTGGTGTATGGCGTGCAGGGCGTATACCTGGCTGGCGGCATCCTGCCACGGATCGCCGGTTTCCTCGCCGGCAGCAGCTTCCGCGAGCGCTTCCTCGACAAGGGGCCGATGCGCCCGGCGCTGGAGCGGGTGCCGGTACGGCTGGTCGAACACGGCCAGCTGGGGGTGCTCGGCGCCGCCTGCTGGTACCTGGACCAGGCCGTGCCGCGCTGAGCGCGCCCGCACGGCTCAGCCGCCGTGGCGCAGCAGCAGGTCGCGCAGCGGCGTGCGCTGCAGCAGCAGGCCGAGGGCCACGCCCGCGGTGTTGGCCAGCGCATCGGCCGGATCGGCCAGGCGCGTGGCGGTGAGCGCGCCCTGGGCCAGTTCCAGGGCCGCGCCCATCAGCACCAGGCCGATGCCCGCCGTCCACAGCGCACGCCCGGGGCGGAACAGCTGCACCGCCGCCGCGGCCAGCGCGGCGTAGGCCAGCAGGTGCTCGAGCTTGTCGCCGTGGCGCGGCAGCTCGACGGGCGGCGGCGGGACCAGGCTGGCCACGCAGACCACGGCCAGCGCCAGCAGCCACAGCCCCAGCCACAGGCGCGGCCGCCGCAGCGGCTTGAGCACGCCCGCCACGCTCACAGCCGCCAGCTGAGGTCGCCGAGCAGGAAGGCCGGACTCAGGTCCACGTCGCGGCAGAAGGCCATGGCCTGGAAGCGTTCGCCCATCTGCTCCGGCAGGGTCAGGCGCTTGAGCTCCTGGCGCAGGCGCAGCGCGCCCACCTCGTCGGTGCGCGCCTCGGCCTCGGCCAGCAGGCGGGCGATGCCGTTGCCCAGCAGGAAGCTGGCCTGGGTGCAGTAGCCGGCCAGGTCGAAGCCGGCGCCGGTGCCGGCCTCGGCCAGCGCGGTGAAGTCCACCGAGGCGGTGATGTCCTGCAGGCCCGGCCACAGCAGCACGTCCCCGTGCATGCGCTGGCGGTAGAACGCGCGCAGGGTGCCGTCGCAGCGCTGCGGCAGGTAGTACTCGCGGCGCGGATAACCGTAGTCGAAGAACAGCATCGCACCCGAGCGCAGGCCGCCGGCCACCGCCTGCAGCCAGTACGGCAGCTGCGGCAGCAGCTCGGAGCGGTAGCCGTCGGCAAAGCGCGTGTCCAGGTACTGCTCGACGTGGCGCACCGCCGCGGTCAGCAGCGCGTCGGCCGGCCGGTCGATGCGCACGAAGGCGCCGTCGGACCCCACCGCCACATGCTCCTCCAGCACCTGGCTGTCGCGCAGGGTGAAGCGCGGCGTGGGCAGGGCGTCGACCACCTCGTTGGCGAACAGCACGCCGTCCCACTCGTCCTCGAACGGCCGTTCCAGCCACTCCACCAGCCCGAACACGGTGGGCGTGAGCGTGCGCTGCAGGTGCTCGCGCTGGCGGTGGCGCAGGTCGGCCGAGGGCTCGAGGATGGCGTAGCGGTCCGGCAGCGCGTCCAGCTCCAGCATGCGCTTGAGGGCGACCTCGGCGAACACGCCGCTGCCGCCGCCGACCTCCAGCACCCGTGCGTACGGGCCCAGCTCGCGCAGCACCTCGGCCAGCACGCCGGCCACGGTGGCGGCGAACAGGCGGCCGCTCTCGGGCGCGGTGACGAAGTCACCGGCCGCGCCGAACTTGGTGGCGCCCGCGCTGTAGTAGCCCCGGCCGGGTGCGTACAGGCACAGCTCCATGAAGCGCGAGAACGGCACGCTGCCGCCGGAGGCAGCGATCTCCGCGCGGATGTGCTCGGCCAGGAGCTGGCTGTGGCGCAGGGCGTCTTCGTCGGGCGGCGGCAGGTCGGCGTGCATCGTGGGAACGGGCATTGGAGAATGGCCAGCATAGCCGAGGAGGCCTTTGCATGACCTCACCCCATCCCGTGGCCCTGGTCACCGGCGCCGCGCGCCGCATCGGCGCGGCGATCGCCCGGCGCCTGCACGCGGCCGGCTACGACCTGGCCCTGCACCACCGCCGCTCGGACGCGGAGATGGCGGCGCTGGCCGCGCAGCTGCGCGCCGCGCGCCCGGACAGCGTACTGGTGCTGCGCGCCGACCTGCGCCAGCCCGACGGCCTGCCGGACCTGGTGGCGCGCTGCGTGGGCCACTACGGCCGCCTGGACGCGCTGGTGAACAACGCCTCCAGCTTCCACCCCACGCCGCTGGGCCGGGCCACGCCGGAAGACTGGGACGACCTGTTCGGGGTCAACGCGCGCGCGCCGTTCTTCCTGGCCCAGGCCGCGGCGCCACACCTGCAGGCGGCCGGCGGGGCCATCGTCAACCTGGCCGACGTCTACGCCGGCCGGCCGCTGGCCGGCCACCCGCTGTACTCGGCGGCCAAGGCCGCGCTCGTGTCGCTGACCCGCTCGCTGGCGCTGGCGCTGGCGCCGCGGGTGCGGGTCAACGCGGTGGCGCCGGGCGCGATCCTGTGGCCGGAGCAGGAACAGGACCCGGCCGCGCGCGCGGCGATCCTGGCCGCCACCGCGCTGGGCCGCACCGGCACGCCGGAGGACATCGCCGGCGCGGTGCACTGGCTGCTGTCGGACGAGGCCGGCTACGTCACCGGGCAGGTGCTGCACGTGGACGGGGGGCGGGAGCGCTGAGCGGCAGGGACACCTGCTCGAACGCCTCGTCGTGCTGCGGGTGTTCGCGCCACAGCGCGGCCAGGGTGCGCCCGCTGAGCGGGTCGACGAAGTCCGGGGCGATGTCGGCCAGCGGCTTGAGCACGAAGGCGTGCTTCAGCTCCGGGCGCGGGATGCGCACCCGGCCGGCGGCGTCGCGCAGCACCTGGTCGCCGTAGAACACCACGTCCACGTCGAGGGTGCGGTCGGAGAAGCGCGGCACGTCGCGGCGGCGGCCGTGGCGCGCCTCCAGCGCGTGCAGCCAGTCCTCCAGCGCCGGCAGCGGCATCGCCGTGGCCAGCGCCACCGCGTTGTTGAGGAACGGCGCGCCGTCGAAGCCCACCGCCGGGGTGCGGTAGGCCGGCGACACCCGCAGCGGGCCGAAGCACGCCTGCAGCTCCGCCACCGCCGCCGCCAGGTGGCGCTCGGGCTCGAGGTTGCTGCCCAGGCTGAGCAGGACGGGGATGGCGCCGCCTTTGGGGGCGCCGGGCGCGTGGGGCGTGGGCATGGGGTCAGGAACGTTCGGGGTGGCCGTCGCGGGCCGGCGGGCCGGGATCGGCGGCCTCACGCGGCGCCTCCCAGGGGAAGCGCGGCAGCGACTGCACGGCCTGCTCAAGGCGGCGCGACCAGTTGGCGTGGATGTCGGCGTACAGCGGATCGGTGGCGTCCATGCGCATCTGCCGCTCCACGCGCAGCCCGCCGGCGCGCACCAGGGCCAGGTCCAGCGGCAGGCCGACCGACAGGTTGGAACGGATGGTGGAGTCCAGCGACAGCAGCGCGCAGCGCGCGGCGTCCTCCAGGCTGGTGTCCGGGCGCACGATGCGGTCGAGGATCGGCTTGCCGTACTTGGACTCGCCGATCTGCAGGTAGGGCGTTTCCGGCGAGGCGGAGATGCAGTTGCCCAGAGGGTAGACCAGGTACAGGCCGGGGCGTTCGCCGGCGATCTGGCCGCCGAAGATCAGCGTGGCCTGGGTGCTGGTGCCGCGCTCCGCGTCGGCCTCGTCCACCCGCGCCTGGCTTTCGACCAGCAGCCGGCCGACGTAGGCGGCCGCCTCGAACAGGTGGCGGAAGCCACGCAGGCTCTGCGCCGCGTCCGGGTCGTCGGCGTCGCGCTGCAGGCAGGCGATGACCCGCTGGGTCGTGGCCAGGTTGCCCGAGGTCATCACCACGAACACCCGCTCGCCCGGCCACTGGAACACATGCAGCTTGCGGTGCACGCGCACGTCGTCCACGGAGGCGTTGGTGCGCGTATCCGCGGCGAAGACCAGGCCTTCGTCCACCTGGATGCCGACGCAGTAGGTCATGGGCGAGCCTGTTCCGCTGTGCAGGGGGATTCTATGCCCCGCACCGGGGCCGGCCAGTGAACGCGCCGGCACGCGCCCGCCGCCGGCCCGGCTCAGGCCGGCAGCCCCTGGTCCTGTGCCCGGTCGCGCGGCTCGGCGTCCAGGCTGCCGCGCGGCCCGGCCAGGGCGCGGAAGTCGCCGCCCGAGGGGTTCTGGAACACGCGCAGGCCGAATTCCGGCAGGATCGCCAGCAGGTGGTCGAAGATGTCCGACTGGATGCCCTCGTACACCGCCCAGCGGGTGTCGTTGGTGAAGCAGTAGATCTCCAGCGGCAGGCCCTCGGCGGTGGGCTGCAGCTGCCGTACCAGCAGGGTCATGTCCTGGTGCACGCCGGGATGGCGGCGCAGGTAGCGCTCCACGTAGGCGCGGAAGGTGCCGAGGTTGGTGATGCGGCGGGCGTTGAACGGCAGCCGGCCGTCCTCGCCCAGGCCGGCGTTCCACTCGGCCAGCTCGCGCTCCTTGTGCTCCAGGTACTCGCGCAGCAGCACGAAGCGGCGCAGGCGGGCGCGCTCGGCCTCGTCCAGGAAGCGCACGCTGGTCTGGTCCAGGTACAGCGCGCGCTTGATCCGGCGTCCGCCGGATTCCTGCATCCCGCGCCAGTTCTTGAACGACTCGCTGATCAGCTTCTTGGTCGGGATGGTGGTGACGGTCTTGTCCCAGTTGCGCACCGTCACCGTGTGCAGGGCGATGTCGATGACATCGCCGTCGGCGTTCTGGCTGGGCATCTCGATCCAGTCGCCGATGCGCACGCGGCCGTCGCTGCTGATCTGCACGCTGGCCACCAGCGACAGCAGGGTGTCCTGGAACACCAGCATCAGCACCGCGGTGGCCGCGCCGAGGCCGGTGAGCAGGTGGGTCAGCTTCACGCCGGCGAGGGTGGCGACGATGGACAGGCCGGCCAGGGCGAAGATCACGATCTTGGCCACCTGCAGGAAGCCCTTGATCGGCCTGTTGCGCGCGTCCGGGCGGCGCTCGTACAGGTCGTTGACCGCGTCCAGCGCGTGCGAGAAGGCCAGGGCCAGGGTCAGCACCACCCAGGCCTGGCAGGCGCCGTGGACGAAGGCCACCAGGGCCGCCGGCAGGTCCGGGATCCAGCCGATGCCGGAGGAGATCACCATCGCCGGCACCACGTTGGCCAGGCGCGGGATCACCCGCATGTCGGCGATCCCGGCCTTGCCTGTCTGGCTGGCGAGCATCGCCAGCAACCGGCGCAGGCCGCGCAGCAGGATGCGCTTGGTGACGAAGTTCGCGATGGCCGCGGCGCCCAGCAGCAGCGCCAGCAGCAGGGCCGGCCAGGCCCAGGGCCAAGGCGCCAGCAGGTCCCTCACCCCATGCAGCCCGATCAGGCTGGTCCAGTCACCCGCAGTCGATACACCCCACACCACTTACGACTCCTTCGCCGGCGCACTGCGCTCGATCACCACGCCCACCGCCCGCGCGCCGCGCACCGCGCCGGGCTTGCTCAGCTTCAGCCGCACCCAGCGCACCCCGAACTCGCGGATGACCAGTTCGGCGCAGCGCTCGGCCAGGGTCTCCACCAGGCCGAAGTCCGACTGTTCGACGTACTCGATCAGGCGCTTGCTGACCGCCTTGTAGTCGAGGGTGTCGGCGATGTCGTCGGTGGCCGCCGGGCGGCGGTTGTCGAAGGCCATCTCCAGGTCGAAGCACAGGGGCTGGCGGATGCGCCGCTCCCAGTCGTAGATGCCGATCAGCGCCTCGATCTCCAGGCCCTCGATGAATACCTTGTCCATTGGATGCTGCGACAATACGGGCTCAGGATTCTAGCCCAAGGGCGACGGCACCGAATGAAACTGGCCTATTTCCTCAAGGATGCGACCGCTTCCGGTGGCATGGAGCGCGTGCTCTCCAACAAGTGCGCCTGGTGGTGCGCGCAGGGACACGAGGTGCATGTGGTGTCGCTGGTCGATCCGCAGGGACGCGAGCCGTTCTTCCCGTTTCCCGCGCAGGTGCGCCACCACAACCTCGGCCTGCAGCGGATCTACCGCAAGGGCCTGGCGAACAAGCTGCGCAAGGGACGCAACGTCGAAGCGTTCGTCGCCGCCGCCGACCGCTGGCTCACGCAGTTCCAGCCGGACATCGCGATCTCGATGTTCGACGAGTATTCGCGCCACCTGCCGCGTACCCGCCATGCGTGCTGCAAGGTCGGCGAGCTGCATTTCGCCAAGCACAAGAGCGCGCAGCACATGTACCGGCTGGAGCGGACCGCCGCCGGACGCGCCCTGTGCCGGCTCTACAAGCACGCCGACTACCGCCTGATCGGCGGCTACGACGCCTTCGTGACCCTGACCGCGCAGGATGCCGAGGCCTGGGGCCGGCTCCCCAACATCACCTCCATCCCCAACGCCGCCAGCTTCGTCTGCCCCACGCGCGCACCGCTGGATTCGAAGCAGGTCATCGCGCTTGGCCGCAATACCCGGCAGAAGCGCTTCGACCGCCTGCTGAAAGCGTGGTCGCGGGTGGCGCCACGCCATCCGGATGCGACCCTGCGCATCGTCGGCCCGGGCGGCAAGGACGACCTGCGCCGGCTCGCGCACAGGCTGGGGATCGAGTCGCAGGTCACCCTGGACGACGCCGTGCGCGACGTGCCCGGCGCGCTGATGCAGGCAAGCGTGCTGGCGTTGTCCTCGCAGTACGAGGGATTCGCGATGGTACTGCTGGAGGCGATGAGCTGCGGCCTGCCGGTGGTGGCCAGCGACTGCCGCAGCGGCCCGGCGGAAATCGTCACCCACGGCGAGGACGGCTTCCTGGTCGCGCCGGGCGACATCGAAGGCATGGCCGCGGCGCTGGACCGGCTGCTGTCGGATCCGTCGCTGCGCGACGCGATGGGCGCCGCCGCCCACCGCAACGTCGCGCGTTTCTCCGAGCAGGCGGTGATGGCCCGCTGGCAGGCGCTGTTCGAAGGGCTGTTACGCGCCTGAGGCGGCCAGCGCCGGCAGGGCGGCCATGTCCCAGCGCGCGGCGACCCTCACCTGGGCGCCGTCGTGCTGGCCGGCCTGCAGGCGCAGCGCGCCGGCGAAGGCGATCATGGCGCCGTTGTCGGTGCACAGCGACGGGCGCGGGAAGCAGGCGCGGCCGCCGCGGGCCGCGGCCATCTTCTGCAGCCGCGCGCGCAGGCGGCGGTTGGCGCCGACGCCGCCGGACACCACGATCACGTCGCTGCCGGCCGCGTCCAGCGCGCGCTCGCACTTGATCGCCAGGGTTTCGACCACCGCGTCCTCGAAGCCGCGCGCGATGTCGGCCCGGGTCTGCGCCGACCGGTCGGACTGCTGCCAGGCCAGCAGCACCTGGGTCTTCAGCCCGCTGAAGCTGAAGTCCAGGCCGGGCCGGTCGGTCATCGGCCGGGCGAAGCGGAACACGCCCGGCCGGCCCTGCTCGGCCAGCGCCGCCAGCTGCGGGCCGCCGGGGTAGGGCAGGCCCATCAGCTTGGCGGTCTTGTCGAAGGCCTCGCCGGCGGCGTCATCCAGGGTCTCGCCCAGCAGCCGGTAGCGGCCGATGGCCTCCACCGCCACCAGCTGGGTGTGGCCGCCGGACACCAGCAGGGCCACGAACGGTGGCTGCGGCGGGTTGTCCTCCATCAGCGGGGCCAGCAGGTGGCCCTCCATGTGGTGCACGCCGATCGCCGGCACCTCCAGCGCCCAGGCAAGCGCCCGGGCCACGCCGGCCCCGACCAGCAGCGCCCCGACCAGGCCGGGGCCGGCGGTATAGGCCACGCCGTCCAGGTCGCCCGGTGCCAGGCCGGCCTCGGCCAGGGTCTGGCGGACCAGCGGCAGCAGCTTGCGCACGTGGTCGCGGCTGGCCCGCTCCGGGACCACCCCGCCGTACTCGGCGTGCAGGGCGATCTGGCTGTAGACCGCGTGCGCCAGCAGGCCGGCGCCGGTGTCGTACACGGCCACGCCGGTTTCGTCGCAGGAGGTTTCGATGCCGAGCACGCGCATGGGACCGGGGGACGGGAAGCGGAACGGGGCCGGGGCGGCGTCTTGCGACCGGCCCCGGAAGGTGGCTATCATACGCGGCTCACCCGGGCCATGCCCGGTATTTTGCCACCGGAGATTCCATGCCCAGCGTCAAAGTCCGCGAGAACGAGCCGTTCGAGTTTGCGCTCCGCCGCTTCAAGCGTACCTGCGAAAAGGCCGGCATCCTGGCCGAGACCCGCAAGCGCGAGTACTACGAGAAGCCGACCCAGGAGCGGAAGCGCAAGGCGGCCGCCGCGGTGAAGCGCCAGCTGCGCCGCATGGCGCGCGACGTCACCAAGCGTCAGCGCCTGTACTGAGCCCAGCCCGGGATCGCCGCGCGCCGCCTGCCGGCCGCGCGGCACCCCACGGAAGCCGGCACGCTCGCGCGTGGCCGGCTTTTCGCGTTTGACCTGTGGCAGGCCCGCCGCACTCCCCCGTACCACCAAGGTGTTTCCATGAGCCTCAAGCAGCGACTGACCGACGACATGAAGGCCGCCATGAAGGCGGGCGACAAGGACACGCTGGGCGTGATCCGGCTGATCAACGCCGCGATCAAGCAGAAGGAGGTGGACGAGCAGACCACCCTGGACGACGCCCAGGTGGTGGCCGTGCTCGACAGGATGGTCAAGCAGCGCCGCGACTCGGTGGCCCAGTACGAGAGCGCAGGCCGCGAGGACCTGGCCGCGGTCGAGCGCGCCGAGATCGCGGTGATCGAGCGCTACCTGCCGGCCAAGCTGGACGAGGCGGCGATCCTGGCCGCGATCGAGGCGGCCATCGCCCAGACCGGCGCCAGTGGCCCGGCCGACATGGGCAAGCTGATGGGCGTGCTCAAGCCGCAGCTGGCCGGCCAGGCCGACATGGCCGTGGTCTCGAAGCTGGTCAAGCAGAAGCTGGCCGGCTGAATGCGCGCCCGCGGCGGCGGGCCACCCGGCCCTCCGCCGAAGCCCTCCGGCCGGCGCTTGCCGGCCGCCCCGGCGGGCCGGCGACAATGCGCTTCCTCTCCCACAGGGTTGCGCCGATGCCCGACTCCCACGCCATCCGCCTGCGCCCGGCCGTCCCGGCCGATGTGCCGGCCATCCTCGAACTGATCCGCGGCCTGGCCGAATACGAGCGCCTGGCCCACGAGATGGTGGCCACCGCCGCCGACCTGGAGGCGGCCCTGTTCGGCCCGCGCCCGGCCGCCGAGGTGGTGCTGGCCGAATGCGACGGCCATGTGGCCGGCTTCGCCCTGTTCTTCGTCTCCTTCTCGACCTTCCTGGGCAGGCCCGGCCTGTACCTGGAGGATCTGTTCGTGCGCCCGGACTTCCGCGGCCGCGGCATCGGCCGCCGGCTGATGACCCGCCTGGCCGCGCTGGCGGTGGAACGCGGTTACGGCCGCTTCGAGTGGTCGGTGCTGGACTGGAACAGGCCGGCCATCGACTTCTACCGCAGCCTGGGCGCACGGCCGATGGACGGGTGGACGGTGCAGCGGGTGGACGGCGAGGCGCTGCGCGCGCTGGCCGCCCGGGCCGGCGGCTGATCACGCACCGGCCACGCGGCCGCCGACAAGCTGGGCACGCCACCGCGAGCGTGCCCGCATGCCCCGTCCCTCGCCACACAAGCTGCGCCGGCACCTGCAGCGCCTGCAGGAAAGCCTGCCCGTGGCCCTGCTCAAACGCTTCGTCGAGGCCGACCTGATGACCCAGGCCGCCTCGCTGTCGTTCTACACCCTGCTGTCGCTGGCCCCGCTGCTGGTGCTGCTGCTGTGGCTGACCGCCTCGCTCTACCCGCCGGCGCAGCAGGCGCTGGTGGAGCAGATCGGCGCCCTGGCCGGGGCGCAGGCCGCGGAGGTGGCTGCCACCGTCATCCGCAACGCCGACGCGCAGCCGGACGTGGGCTCGCTGGCCGGGCTGGCCGGCACCGCGCTGCTGCTGCTGGGCGCCACCGTGGTCTTCGCCCAGCTGCAGGGCGCGCTGAACCTGGTGTTCCGAACCGGCGGCGAGCGCCTCGGCGGGCTGGGCGCCTGGCTGCGCAAGCGGGTGTTCTCGCTGGGCGTGGTGCTGGCCCTGGGCTTCCTGCTGATCGTGTCCATGATCGCCACCACGGCGCTGCAGCTGGTGTTCGCGCGCATCCCCTCGCTGCTGCCGGCGGTCGGCTACCTGACCACCCTGCTGCTGTACGCGCTGGCCTTCGCCTTCCTCTACCACTACCTGCCCGACCGCCGCGTGGCCTGGCGCCAGGCCTGGCTGGGCGGTGCCATCACCGCCGGCCTGTTCGCCCTGGGCCGCTACCTGATCGGCCTGTACCTGGCACGCGCCGCGCCGGGCAGCGCCTACGGCTCGATGGGCGCGCTGGTGCTGCTGCTGGTGTGGATGTACTACGCGGCCCTGGTGTTCTTCGCCGGGGCGCTGGTGACCGCGGTGATCGACGAACGCGCCCATGCCCGCCGGCGCCTGCGCCAGGCCGGGCTCGGCACCGGCTCCGCGGACGGAGGCACGCAGGCCGGGGCCTGAGGCCCGCGGCGGGCAGCGCCCGCCACGCGGACGGGGCCAGGAACCCGCGCCGATGGCATGCTATTGCGATGGCCCGCCTGCCCGACGCGTTCATCGACGAGCTGCTCGCGCGCACCGACATCGTCGAGATCGTCGGAGCGCGGGTGCCGCTCAAGCGCAAGGGCCGCGAGTACGCCGCGCCCTGCCCGTTCCACGACGAGCGCACGCCCTCGTTCTACGTCTCCCCGACCAAGCAGTTCTACCACTGCTTCGGCTGCGGCGCGCACGGCACGGCGATCAGCTTCCTGATGAACTACGACCGCCTCGAGTTCCTCGACGCGGTCGAGGAACTGGCGCGCCGCGCTGGCATGGAGCTGCCCGGGGACACCCGCCAGGGCCCGCAGGAGAGCGACCTGCGCGACCAGTACGCGGCGCTGGAGGCGGCGGCCAGGCTGTTCCAGCGCCAGCTGGCCGACAGCCCGCGTGCGCGCGCCTACCTGGAGGGCCGCGGCGTGGACGCCGACACCTGCGCGCGCTTCGGCATCGGCTACGCCCTGGACGGCTATTCCAGCCTGAAGGACGCGCTGGGCACGGACGAGCGCCGGCTCAGGCTGCTGGAACGCACCGGCATGCTCTCGCGCAACGAGCGCGGGCACGTGTACGACAAGTTCCGCGACCGGATCATGTTCCCGATCCACGACCGCCGTGGGCGGGTGATCGCCTTCGGCGGCCGCGTGCTGGACAGGGACGCCAGCCCCAAGTACCTCAACTCGCCGGAGACCGCGCTGTTCCACAAGGGCCGCGAGCTGTACGGCCTGTGGCAGGCGCGCCAGGCCAACACGAAGCTGGAACGGCTGATCGTGGTCGAGGGCTACATGGACGTGGTCACCCTGTTCCAGTTCGGCGTGACCCAGGCGGTGGCCACCCTCGGCACCTCGACCACGCCGGACCACGCCGAGCTGCTGTTCCGCAATGCCCCGGACGTGTACTTCTGCTTCGACGGCGACGCCGCCGGCCGGCGCGCGGCCTGGCGCGCGGTCGAATCGGTGCTGCCGCGGATGAAGGACGGCCGCCAGGCCTTCTTCCTGTTCCTGCCCGAGGGCGAGGACCCGGACAGCATCGTGCGCAAGGAGGGCGCGGCCGGCTTCGACGCGCGCCTGGCCCAGGCCACGCCGCTGTCGCGGTTCTTCTTCGACGAGCTGGGCCGGGACATCAACCTGGGCACGCTGGACGGCCGCGCGCGCCTGGCCGAGCGCGCCCGCCCGCTGCTGGCGCAGCTGCCGGACGGTGCCTTTGCCGACCTGATGCGCCAGGAGCTGCAGCGCCTGACCGGCGTGGGCACGGCCGGCGTGGCCGCACCCGCGCCGCCGCGCCCGCCGGCGCGGCCGCGCACGCCCACGCGCAAGCGCAGCCTGGTGCGCAGCGCCATGGCCCTGCTGCTGCAGCAGCCCTCGCTGGGCCTGAGCGTGGAGCGCCCCTACCGCTTCGCCAGCCTGCGCCAGCCGGGCGTGCCGCTGCTGCTGGAGCTGCTGGAGGTGGTGCACCGGCGCCCGGAGATCAGCACCGGCGCGCTGCTGGAGCATTTCGCCGGGCACGAGCACGCCGAGGCACTGCGCCAGCTGGCCGCGCAGGCGCTGCCCGGCGACGAGGCCAGCTGGGCCGCCGAACTGCACGACGCCATCGCCCAGCTGGAACGGCAGACCCTGCAGCAGCGCATCGACGAGTTGCAGCAGAAGCAGCGCAGCCAGGGCCTGGACAGTTTCGACAAGTACGAGCTGCGCCAGCTGCTGCAGGCGCTGGCCGGGCGCGGCTGAGCGTCCCCGCCCGGCGCTCCGCGCCGGCCATGCTAGGATGCGCCCCACGAAGGGGAGTAGCCCCCGACGCACGCGTCGTCATGACGGGCCGGCAGGCCCCGGCGCGGCGGCAGGCCACCGGCCTGTGGGCAAGACCTTCGCCGTCCCGCGGCGAAGGTGCATCCGTCCAGCGATGCCACTCCACCGCGGCCCTTGGACCTTCCGGAGCCCGCTCCCCATGCAATGCCCGCACTGCACCACCGTGACCCTGGCCATGACCGAACGCCAGGGCATCGAGATCGATTACTGCCCGTCCTGCCGTGGCGTCTGGCTGGACCGTGGCGAACTGGACAGGCTGCTCGCCCGTGCCGAGGCGGCGCCCGCACCCGCATATCCCGCCCAGCGCGGCCCCGGACACGACGGCGGCCATGCCCGGCATGGCGACCATCGGCGCAGGAAGCCGAAGTCGCTGCTGGGCGAACTGTTCGACTTCTGATACCCCTCCCCCATCCACGCCGACGCCGCCTGCACCCGCGGCGCGGCACCCTCCGATTGCCTGACCGAAGCGCACCCACATGGACGCCTTGCTCAACCCCGAAATCTGGATCGCCCTGGCCACCCTCACCGCGCTGGAACTGGTGCTGGGTATCGACAACATCATCTTCATCTCGATCCTGGCCGGGCGCCTGCCGCCGGAACAGCGCAACAGGGCGCGCAGGCTCGGCATCGCCGCCGCAGCGATCACCCGCCTGGGCCTGCTGTTCACCATCGCCTGGATCATTGGCCTGACCAGGCCGCTGTTCGAGCTGTTCGGCCATGCCTTCTCCTGGCGCGACCTGATCCTGATCGGCGGCGGCCTGTTCCTGATCGGCAAGGCCACCCATGAGATCCACCAGAAGATCGAGGGTGCCGGCATGCCCGAGGAAGGGCCCAACCTGGCCCGCGCCGCCACCTCCTTCGGCGGCGTGATCCTGCAGATCATGCTGCTGGACATCGTGTTCTCGCTGGACTCGATCATCACCGCCGTCGGCATGGTCGACGAGCGCTGGGTGATGGCCACCGCGATCCTGGTCTCGATCGTGTTCATGATCGGCTTCGCCGGCCCGATCGGCGACTTCGTCGAGCGCCACCCCACGGTCAAGGTGCTGGCGCTGAGCTTCCTGATCATGATCGGCCTGGTGCTGATCGCCGACGGCTTCGGCCAGCACATCCCCAAGGGCTACATCTACGCGGCGATGGCCTTCTCGGTGTTCGTCGAGCTGATCAACCTGTGGATCCGGCGGCGCGAGCAGCAGGCCGCCGCGCGGCGCGGGCGCGCGTCCTGAGCCGCCGGCGCGGCGCCGGGCCCCGTGCCCGCACCGCGTTTGTCCGGCCGACCGGGCGGGCACAGAATCGCCCGGTCCCACACGCGGAGGAACGCCCCCGATGATCCACATCCGCAACACCCCGCTGCTGGCCGTGGCCCTGGCCGCGGCGCTGGCCGCCTGCGGCCGCGAGGCGCCGCAGCCTGCCGCCCCCCAGGCCCCGGCCGCCACCGAAGGAGCGCCGGCCACGGCCGCCGCCGAAGCGGCCAGCCACGACTTCGCCATCGGCGGACTGCAGGCCACCGCACTGAAGAACGGCGGGCTCACCGTGCACAACGACAACTCGGTCTTCGGTGTCGGCCTGACCCCGGACGAGGTGGCCGGCGTGTTGTCCGCCGCGCGCCTGCCGACCGACGCCCTGCCCCTGAGCGTGCAGCCGCTGCTGGTGCGCGATGGCGGGCGGGTGATGCTGTTCGACACCGGCGCCGGCCGCTTCATGGGCGAAGGCGCCGGCACGCTGGGCGCCGCGCTGCAGGCGGCCGGCGTGGAACCTGCGCAGGTCACCGACGTGTTCATCTCCCATGCCCACGGCGACCACGTCGGCGGCCTGCTCGACGCGCAGGGCGCGCTGGCCTTCCCCAACGCCACCGTGCACATCTCGCAGACGGAGTGGGAGGATCTGCAGGCGCAGGCCAAGGGGCCGGACGAGTGGGCGGCCAAGGTCGCCGCGGCGGTGGTGCCCGCGGTCGCCCCGAAGCTTTCCACCTTCGCCCCGGACGCGGAGCTGGTACCCGGCCTGGTGCGGGCGGTGCCGACCCCGGGCCACACGCCCGGCCACGTCTCCTTCCGCATCGGCAGGGACGCGCAGACCCTGCTCTACGTGGGCGACGTGGTGCATCACCCGGTGGTCTCGGTGCAGCGCCCGCAGTGGACCCTGCAGTGGGACCGCGACGCGGCCGCCGGCGCGGCGCAGCGGACCCGGCTGCTGGAGGAGCTGGCCGGCAGCGGCGAGCGCGTGTACGCGGTGCACTTCCCGTTCCCGGGCCTGGGCCGCATCCAGCGCGGCGCGGCCGGGCAGCTGGCCTGGGTCGCCGAGTGAACCACGTGGCGGCCGCGCCGGCCGGGCGCGTCCGCCATGCCCGCGCGGTGCTTCAGTCCGCGCGCAGCAGCGGCAGCCAATGGTCCACCAGCAGGAAGGCGAACAGCGCCATCAGGTAGACCACCGAGTACTTGAACACGCGCATGGCGAAGAACTCGTCCGGCGGGTCCAGCAGGCGCCAGGCGTACCAGAGGAACACGCTGCCCAGCACCAGCGCCCCGCCCAGGTAGAACAGCCCGCTCATGCCGAACACCACCGGCAGCACGCTGGCCTCCACCAGCAGCACCGTGTAGAACAGGATCTGCCAACGCGTGTAGGTCACGCCGTGGGTGACCGGCAGCATCGGGATCAGCGCGCGCGCGTAGTCCTCGCGGCGGAAGATGGCCAGCGCCCAGAAGTGCGGCGGGGTCCAGACGAAGATGATCAGCACCAGCAGCAGCGCGTGCTGCCAGTCCCACGGGCCTTCCATGTTGGTGACCGCCGCCCAGCCCAGCAGCGGCGGCGCGGCGCCGGCGATGCCGCCGATGACGATATTCTGCGGCGTGGCGCGCTTGAGGAAGCCGGTGTAGATCACCGCGTAGCCGATCAGCGAGGCGAAGGTCAGCACCGCGGTGAGCACGTTCACCCACAGCACCAGTACCGCCATGGAGGCCACGCCCAGCAGCAGGGCGAACACCAGCACCTGCGCCGGGCGCAGCGCGCCGGTGGCCAGCGGCCGGTGCGCGGTGCGCGCCATCAGCTTGTCGATGCGCTGGTCGATCAGGTGGTTGAGTGCGGCGGCCGAGGCCGAGGCCAGCCAGATGCCGAGCAGGCCGGCCAGGCCCTCCTTCGCCGGCGGCAGCCCCGGCACCGCCAGGAACATGCCCACCAGCGCGGTGAACACCAGCAGCGCGACCACGCGCGGCTTGGTCAGCTCCAGGTACTCACGCCACAGGGGCACGGCGGGACTCATGCGACCGGCTCGGGTTCCCGCAGGCGCGCCAGCAGGGTGACCAGCACAAACAGCAGCGCCACCGCGCCGGCGTTGTGCAGCACGGCCACGGCCAGCGGCAGGGCCAGCTTGACGTTGAGCACGCCCAGCGCCACCTGCACCAGCACCAGCCCGCCCAGCAGCGTGGCCCAGCCGCGCATGCCCGGCGTGCGCATCAGCCGCCCGGCCAGCCACAGCAGGTACACGCACACCACCACCGCGCCCAGGCGGTGCGCCATCTGGATGGCGATGCGCGAAGCACCGTCCAGCACACCGCCCTCGTAGTCCACGCCGATCCCGCGCCAGAGCACGAAGCCCTCGCGGAAGTCGGCCTGCGGCCACCAGTGGCCGGCACAGCGCGGGAAGTCCATGTAGTGGTGGGGCGCGCCGGTCCAGCCGCCGCCACCGCAGGCCAGCGCCGCGTAGTTGGCGCTGACCCAGCCGCCGAGGGCGATCTGCAGGCCCAGCACCACCAGGCCCACGGCCAGCCAGCGGCGCAGCACGCCGGCGTCCACCAGGCGGATCGGCAGGTCGGTGGCGCGCCAGGCCATCCACACCAGCAGCGAGAAGGTGGTCAGGCCACCCAGCAGATGGCCCATCACCACGATGGGCTTGAGCAGCATCGTCACGGTCCACTTGCCCAGCAGAGCCTGGAACACGATCACCGCCAGGGTCAGCGCCGCCGCGCGCGCCAGGTCCACGTTGGACCAGCGCAGCGCGGCCAGCAGCAGCACCGCCTCACCGGCGCCGGCCAGGGCGAAGGCCAGCGGGACCTGCCCGGCCATGTAGGCCGGGATCGCAGCGGCCACCAGCGCCGAGGCGCCGAGGATCTGGGCCACGCCGAAGCGGCGCCGGCGCGCGGCCAGCAGCGCCAGCAGCAGCACCAGCACGCCCAGCGAGGCGGCCAGGTGGCGGTGCACCTGCTCGCGCCAGGCCTTGTGCGTCTCGAACGGGCGGATCTGGCTGGCCGCGTGCGCGGCGGCCTCGTGCGGCGCCGACGGCCAGGTGGCGCGGCCGTAGCAGGTCGGCCAGTCGGGGCAGCTGAGGCCGGCGTCGGACAGGCGCACGAAGGCGCCGAACACGACCACGCACGCGGTGAGGATCACCGCCAGCCAGGCGATGCGGTGGAAATGGCGGGCCAGCGTCGGGCGGACCAGGGGTTTCATCGCGAAGGCAGTCTCACTTGAGCTTCAGCAGGCGGGCCACGTCCTCCCGCAGCCCGGCCGGGTCGGCGCCGGGCGGATAGTGCAGGATCACGAAACCGTTGGGGTCGACCACGTACAGGGGGACGCCGGACGGAGCGGCGGCCTGCGGCAGGGCCGCGCGCAGCGCCGCGTCCTCCTGCAGCGGCACCAGCTCCGGCAGCGGCGGCGCCGCGGCCGGCAGCGCGCCCAGCCACAGCACCTGCACGCGGTCGGCGTTGTGGCCGAACAGGCGCCAGACCTTGTCCAGCTGCGCCAGCACCTGCGCGCAGTCCGCGCCGCAGCCGGACTCGGGCGCGGCGGCGAGGATGCGCCAGGGGCGCGCGGCCGGGTTCCATGCATAGGGGCCGCCGTCGGCCCGCCGCGGCGGCGACTGGCGCAGGTCCACCGGCGGCTGCAGCAGGATGCCGTGGTTCTTCAGGCCCGGCGGCATCCAGCCGGCCAGGCGCAGCACGCCGGCCCCGAGCGCCGAACCGAAGAACAGCACGAACACCGCGATCAGCATCAGGCGCCCGCGGGTGCGGGCCGCGTCGGAAGCGGGAACGGTCATGGCGGCGATTTTCGCACGCCCGCGCCGTCGCCGCCCGTGGCCGTGCCGGCACCGCGTCCGCGGCGGCGCAGTGTCAGCACCAGCGCGATGGCCAGCACCGTGGCGGCCAGGCCGAACCACTGCACGGCATAGCCCAGGTGCCGCTGCGGCGGCAGCGTGTTGGGCAGCAACTCCAGGTCGCGCATATGGCCCACCGGCAGGTCCGGATCCAGGCGCAGGACGCGCGGCGCCAGCGCCGGCAGCCCCAGCGCCGCGGCCAGCGCGGGCGGATCCAGCGCCACCGCCAGCAGCGTGCCGTCGTCCTGGCGTGCCGGCGGCGCCGCGGCCAGGCCCGGCGAGGGCGGCGGCAGCAGCAGGCCGCGCACCTCCGCCAGGGCCGGCGCCTCCACCTGCGGCAGGCGCCGGTCCGGCGGCAGCGGCAGCCAGCCCAGCTCCACCAGCAGCGGCACCGCCGCCGCGTCCTCCGGCAGGAACACACGGTACGCGCGCACGCCGGGGCGGCCCGCGCGGTTCTGGTTGTCCAGCAGCACCGCCGGCAGCGGCGCGAAGCGGCCACGCCCGGCCGCCCAGTCGTAGGCGCGCGCGCGCGCCGGATCGGCCGCATGCGCCAGCGGTCGCGGGTCGCGCTCGCGCAGCACCCGGGCGGCGGCGTCGAGCATGGCCTGCTTGGCGGCCATGCGCTGCAGCTGCCAGGTGCCCAGCGCGGCGCACGCGCCGGCCACGGCCAGGGCCAGGCCCCAACCGGCCCACAGCGGCAGGCGCCGGCTCACGGGCGCCTCCACGCGGCCATGCCCGCCGCCTGCAATAATGGCGCGCACAAGCCCGCGTCCATCGAGGCCGCACCCGTGAACGATTCGCTCAAGACCCTGGCGATAGTGGCGTTCCTGCTGCTGATCATATGGAACCTGGGGTCGGCGCTGTACTACCTGCTGGTCGACCGCGGCCAGAGCAAGCGTACCGTCAATGCCCTGACCCGCCGCATCGCCCTGTCGGTGGCCCTGATCCTGCTGGTGATCCTCGGCATCTGGACCGGCGTGATCCAGCCGCACGGCGTGGGCGGCTGATCCGGCCCTCCCGCCTCCCCGGTGCACGGCCGCCGGCCGGCCACGGCTCCGGCGTGCCCGTGCCCATGGCGGTACGGCCCCGGAAAAGGCGACGGGCGCCGCGCGGCGCCCGTCGTCGCTTGTGCAGGCCGGCTGGCCGGCCGCTCAAACCACGTAGACGAACAGGAACAGGGCCAGCCAGACCACGTCCACGAAGTGCCAGTACCAGGCCGCCGCCTCGAAGGCGAAGTGGCGGTCGCGGGTGAAGTGGCCCCTGGCCGAGCGGAACCACATCACCAGCAGCATGATCGTGCCCAGGGCCACGTGCGCGCCGTGGAAGCCGGTGAGCATGAAGAACGTCGAGCCGTAGATGCCAGAACGCAGGGTCAGGTTCAGCTCGGTGTAGGCGTGGATGTACTCCGAACCCTGCAGGTACAGGAACAGCACGCCCAGGGCCACGGTGGCGCCGAGCCAGAACAGCAGCTGGCCGCGCTTGTCGCCCTTGAGCGCGTGGTGGGCGATGGTCAGGGTCACGCCCGAGGTGAGCAGGATCAGGGTGTTGATCAGGGGCAGGCCCCAGGCCGGGATGGTCTGGAACTGGCCGCCGACCTGGCCGGGACCGGAGGTGGGCCAGGCCGCGCTGAAGCCGTTCCACAGCAGCTCGTTGGTCAGCACGCCGTCGCCCTCGCCGCCCAGCCACGGCAGCGCGAACTGGCGGGTGTAGAACAGCGCGCCGAAGAACGCGCCGAAGAACATCACCTCGGAGAAGATGAACCAGATCATCCCCATCCGGAAGGAGACGTCCACCTGCCGGTTGTAGTAGCCGGACTGGGATTCGCGGACGACCTCGCCGAACCAGTAGAACAGGGTGGCGACCATCATCGCCACGCCGGCGGCGAACGCCCACTTGCCCCAGGACAGGTCGTTCATCCAGGTCGCGGCGCCGATCATCAGCACGAACATGGACACCGATGCGAAGATCGGCGCCTTGCTCTTGGCCGGCACGAAGTAGACGTTGGCGTCGGTCGGATGTTGGGCCATGGCGGTTTCCGTTGTGTCAGGGCGCCGAATGCGGCGTGCTTGCCGCCCCGGCCGCGCCCAGCCGCGCGGTCAGGGCATCGTTCTTGTAGAAGGTGTAGGACAGGGTGATGGTCTTCACGTCGGCCGGCAGGTCCGGGTCGACGATGAAGCGCACCGGCATCTCCCGCGTCTCGCCCGGCTGCAGGGTCTGCGCGGTGAAGCAGAAGCACTCGGTCTTGGTGAAGTGGCCCGAGGCGCGCGCCGGCGCCACCGAGGGCACCGCGCTGCCGACGATCGGCCGGTCGGCCTCGTTGCGCGCGTAGTACACGGCCTCGTTGAGCTGGCCGGGCACCACCTGCATGGTCAGCTGGGCCGGCTCGAAGCTCCACGGCAGCCTGGAGTTCACGCTGCCGTCGAACTGCACCGTCACCGTGCGCGACTGCGGCACGGCGCCGGCCTGGCGCACCTGGCCGGGCCCCTGCTCCAGGCGGATGCCGAACACCTTCTCGCAGGCGATGCGGTACAGCGGCACCAGCGAGAAGCTGAAGGCGAACGCGGCCACGGCCACGGCGGCCGGCTTGAGCCAGGCATTGCGGCGGGAGCTGTCCTGCACGCTCATCGCCCCAGCACCCCGGAGAGGATGAAGCCCACGTAGACCAGCAGCGCGATGGCGCCCACCACCCACGCGGTGCGCACCGCGCCCTTGCGGCGCTGCGCCAGGTCGTGGTTGTCGCGCGGTGCGGTCATGGCCTGCCCCTCGTTCCAGGCACCCCGGGGCCAAGACCCCGGGACGCGTTGCTCAGTGGCTCACGTCGCCGTGCGCCAGGTCGCCGTCGCGGATGACCGGCGGCACGGTGAAGGTGTGGTGCGGCGCCGGCGAGGGCACAGTCCACTCCAGACCCTTGGCCGACTCCCAGGCGCGGGCCTCGGCCTTCTCGCCGTTGCGCAGCGAGGCCAGCAGGATGGCGGCCATCATGAACGGCGTGACGAACATGCCGAAGGCGCCGATCGAGCTGACCAGGTTCCAGTCCGCGAACACCACGTTGTAGTCCGGGATGCGGCGCGGCATGCCGGCCAGGCCCAGGAAGTGCTGCGGGAAGAACAGCAGGTTGACGAAGACCACCGACCACCAGAAGTGGATCTTGGCCCAGGTCTGGTTGTACATGCGGCCGGTCCACTTCGGCCACCAGTAGTACACCGCGGCGATCAGCGCGAACACGGCGCCGGTGACCAGCACGTAGTGGAAGTGGGCGACCACGAAGTAGGTGTCGTGGTACTGGAAGTCGGCCGGCACGATGGCCAGCATCAGGCCGGAGAAGCCACCGATGGTGAACAGGATCACGAAGGCCACCGACCACAGCATCGGCGCCTCGAAGGTCAGCGACCCCTTCCACATGGTGCTGACCCAGTTGAACACCTTCACGCCGGTCGGCACCGCGATCAGCATCGTGGCGAACATGAAGTAGATCTCGCCGCCCAGAGGCATGCCCACCGTGAACATGTGGTGGGCCCACACGATGAACGACAGGAAGGCGATCGCGGCGGTGGCGTACACCATGGCCTGGTAGCCGAACAGCGGCTTGCGGCTGAAGGTCGGGATGATCTCCGACACCACGCCGAAGGCCGGCAGGATCATGATGTAGACCTCGGGGTGGCCGAAGAACCAGAAGATGTGCTGATACATCACCGGGTCGCCGCCGCCGGCCGCGTTGAAGAAGCTGGTGCCAAAGAACTTGTCGGTCAGCAGCATGGTGACCGCGCCGGCCAGCACCGGCATCACCGCGATCAGCAGGAAGGCGGTGATCAGCCACGTCCAGCAGAAGATCGGCATCTTCAGCAGGTCGATGCCCGGGGCGCGCATGTTGAGGATGGTCGCGATGATGTTGATCGCGCCCATGATCGAGCTGATGCCCGCCACGTGGATGGCGAAGATGGTGAAGGCCACGTTGTAGCCGCCCTGCAGCGACAGCGGCGGGTACAGGGTCCAGCCGCTGGCCGGACCGCCGCCGGGCAGGAACAGCGACAGCAGCAGCAGGCTGAAGGCCACCGGCAGCAGCCAGAACGACCAGTTGTTCATGCGTGGCAGCGCCATGTCCGGCGCGCCGATCTGCAGCGGGATCATCCAGTTGGCCAGGCCTACGAAGGCCGGCATCACACCGCCGAAGATCATGACCAGGGCGTGCACCGTGGTCATCTGGTTGAAGAACTCGGGACTGACCCACTGCAGCCCCGGCGTGGCCAGCTCGGCGCGGATGATCACGCTCATCGCCGCGCCGATGATGAACATCACGAACGAGAACAGCAGGTACAGCGTGCCGATGTCCTTGTGGTTGGTCGAGAAGAACCAGCGCTCGACGAACCCGGGCTGATGGTGGTGTCCGTCGTGGTGCTCGGCGGCGGTGTGGGCCATGGCGTTGCTACCTCTGGTATGCGTTTGCGTGGCGGACCGCGGTGCGGGCCGTTGCGTCCTGGTCAGGCCTGGGCCGGGGCTTCGGCCCCGTCACCGGCCGGCGCCTCCCCGTCGGCGCCCCCGGCGTCCTCCGCGTCCGGGGCGTCGGCCGCGCCGGCCTGCTGCTTGCGCGCGGCCAGCCAGCGCGCGAATTCCTCCTTGGACACCGCCTCGACCACGATCGGCATGAAGGCGTGGTCCTTGCCGCACAGCTCGGCGCACTGGCCGCGGTACACGCCAGGCTGCTCGATGCTGGTCCAGGCCTCGTTGATCAGGCCCGGGATGGCGTCCTGCTTCCAGCCCAGCGCCGGGACCCACCAGGAGTGGATCACGTCGTCGGCGGTGATCACGAAGCGGATCTTGGTGTCCACCGGCAGGACCAGCCGGTTGTCGACCTCGAGCAGGTAGTACGGGTGCTTCTCGCGGTCCGGGATCTCGCCGCTCTGGCGGATGCGGTCGGACTCGCGGTCCAGTCGGCTGGTGAACTCCACGCCCTCGCCGAGGTACTCGTACTTCCACATCCACTGGTAGCCGGTGACCTTGACCGTCATCTCGGCGTCGCGGGTGTCGTACATGGCGATCAGCTTGGCCGTGGCCGGCCAGGCCATGATGATCAGCAGCAGCACCGGGATCACGGTCCAGACGACCTCGGCCTTGGTGTTGTGGCTGAACTGCGCCGGCACCGCGCCCCTGGACTTGCGGAACTTGAACATGGCGTAGGCCATGGCGCCGAACACCACCAGGCCGATGCCGATGCACACCACCAGCGCGACCATGTGCGCCTCGTAGGCGTTCTGCGAGGTGGCGGTGACGCCGCGTCCCATGTTCAGCTGCCAGCGGTGCGGATCCGCCGCCTGGGCCCAGGCCAGTGCCGGTGCCGCCACCAGCGCGACCGCCGCCAACCACCGCTTCCACCACCCGTTCGCTTGACTCATTGCCTAGACCCTGTCTGCGTCGTCGGTTGCGGCCGCGCCGCGGCCACCAGGAATTCCCCCATGCACCGCGCCAGCTGCGAGCGTTCGGCCGGCCCCAGGAAGGCGCCCACCTCCACCCGCCTGCCGCTGGAAGACAGCGTGATCCGTTCGCCGTCCTCCTCCACCTGCAGCCGCACCCAGTAAGGGTGGGCGCTGAACACGGCGCCGGCCCCGCGGCGGACTTCCACCACCCCGGGACCGATGGCGATCTCCTCGCCCCGTTCCCCGCTCAGCCACAGCCAGCGCAACGCCGCCGCCACGCCCGCGCTGTGCAGCAGGGCGAAGACGGGGGCCAGGACGTTGCCGGCCAGCCAGCCGATCCCGGCCCCCAGCCACATCGCCCCGGCCAGCACGGCGAACAGCGCCACGAACTGGCGGGCCGTCAGCGCCCGCGGCGGGCGCAGCCTGAGCTGCGCGCCGGGGTCGCCGGACATCCACGGCACCACCTCGATCACGTCGCCACCGCCGACTGCCGTCTGCGGAAAACGCCCTGATGGTAGCCGCGGAGCAAAGCCAGCGGCAACCTGCATTGATCGGGGGCATGGCGCCGGCGGCTGTTTTGTGGCAGAGGGGTACGGGCCCGCACCCGTCGCCGCCGGTTTCCATGAACAGGCGCAACCGCCACGCGGCCCCGGGGGCCGCGTGGTGCGGCGAATAGAAT
>NZ_PDWK01000090.1 GCF_010093135.1 Pseudoxanthomonas taiwanensis
ATCGAAGTCCGCGCCCGTCACCTGCCACGGCGGAGAGACCCCCAAGGCAGCCTCAAACAGCTTGTCAGTCATACCCGATCCCGTACCTGCTCAGGTCCAGCTTACCCACTCGAAATTGAAAAGAGGCTCGCCGTATTATCCCCGAGCGGCCAGCGCGCGGCACCTGCGCCGCCCTCACGGCCGCCGCGCCAGGCGTTCGGCCATCAGCGCGGCCACTTCCGCCGCGGCCGGGCCCGGGCAGCGGCGCAGGCCCTCGACCACGCCGCGCACGTTGGCCGGCGGGTGGTTCTGGTTGAGCTTGAACTTCAGCTCGATCCGTCGCGCATGGAAGCGGAAGCCGACGATGCCGCGGAGCTGGGCGCGCTCGCGCGGGTTGGCGTGGTCGTAGGCCCAGCGGCCGCCGACCTCCGGCTCGAAGCGCCGGCCCAGGCCGGCCACGATCGCGGCCAGCTCGTCCTCCCCGCGCAGCGGCTCCAGCTCGCCGCGCAGGTGCGCCACCGCGTAGTTCCAGGTCGGCACGCGGGCGGCCCGGGCCTTGTCCGGGTACCAGTCGGGGGGTGATGTAGTGGTGCGGGCCGTGGACGATGGCCAGCGCCGGGCCGCGGTGGCCGGCCTGCGGGTTGGCGGCGGCCCAGTGGCCTTCCAGCCGCACCGTGTCGCCCCGGCGGGTGTACAGCACTGGGAGGTGCGAGGCCTCAGGCAGGCCGTCGGCGCCGGTGGTGACCAGGGTGATGAACGGATCGCGGGCCAGGAGCGCGTCCAGGCCGGCCAGGTCGGTCTCGGCGAAGGCGCGCGGCAGGTACATGGCTCAGGTCCGGTGGCCGAGGGTCACGGTCATGCGGCCGACCAGCTCGGTGTCGCTGTCGGCCTGCGGCGGAGACAGCTCGGCCAGGGAGAAGCCGCGCTCGAGCGCGTCGTCCTCGTCCATGCCGCCGAACTCGACGTAGCCGGCGTCCAGCAGCATGGAACGGGCCGAATCCTCGCTGTCGTAGCTGTGCACGGTGCCGTTGTGGTCCAGCACCTGGGCGGTGCCGGCCTCGCGCACGCGCAGGCGGGCCCAGTACAGGGTCTGGCCGAGGGTGGCGAGCCACCAGGTGTCGTATGTCATGGGGTGGCCTCCGAGATCAGCCAGAGCAGGCCGGCCATGCCCAGGCCGGCAAATACGGTCAGCAGCGCGATCCTGGCCGGGGTGGCCAGGCCGCTGAGGGAAGGGTCGCGCAGGGCGCGGTAGCCGCCGCCGAGCAGCCAGTGCAGCGCCGCCGGGGCCAGGAAGGCGCCCGGGCCGAAGTCGGCCTCGGTGCCGGCGTGGCGTTCACGGATGTGCACCAGGGTCAGCGGCCAGAAGATGACGAACGCGGTGGCCCCGGCAATGGCCACGCCGACGAAGCACAGGGCCAGGAACAGGATCATGGCGCGCTCGCGGTCAGGCCCGGGCCGGCCTCAGAAGTCGGCATTGCCCGGCGCACGCGGGTAGGCGATGGCGTCGCGGATGTTGGACAGGCCGCAGACGTACACCACCAGGCGCTCGAAGCCCAGGCCGAAGCCGGCGTGCGGCACCGTGCCGTAGCGGCGCAGGTCGCGGTACCAGGCGTACTGCTGCGGGTCCAGGCCGAACTGGGCCATGCGCGCGTCCAGCACGTCCAGGCGCTCCTCGCGCTGGGAGCCGCCGATGATCTCGCCGATGCCCGGGGCCAGCACGTCCATCGCCGCGACGGTCCTGCCGTCGTCGTTCAGGCGCATGTAGAAGGCCTTGATGTGCTCGGGATAGTTCATCACCACCACCGGGCGGCCGACGTGCTCCTCGGTCAGCCAGCGCTCGTGCTCGGTCTGCAGGTCCAGGCCCCACTCGACCGGGAAGTCGAACTTCTTCCCCGAGCCCTGCAGCAGCCGGATCGCCTCGCTGTAGTCGATGCGCTCGAACGGCGAGTTGAGGAAGTTCTCCAGGCGGGTGATGGCGTCCTTCTGCACGCGCTCGGCGATGAAGGCCATGTCGTCGGCGCGCTCCTCCAGCACCGCCCGGAACAGGTACTTGAGGAAGTCCTCGGCCAGGGCCGCGTCGTCGTCGAGGTCGGCGAAGGCGATCTCCGGCTCGATCATCCAGAACTCGGCCAGGTGCCGGGTGGTGTTGGAGTTCTCGGCGCGGAAGGTGGGGCCGAAGGTGTAGACCTTGCTCAGCGCCAGGCAGTAGGCCTCCACGTTGAGCTGGCCGGAGACGGTCAGGAAGGTCTCCTTGCCGAAGAAGTCGCGGGAGAAGTCCACCTCGCCGTCCCTGGTGCGCGGCAGGTTGGCCAGGTCCAGGGTCGAGACCCGGAACATCTGGCCGGCACCCTCGGCGTCGGAGGTGGTGATGATCGGGGTGCTGATCCAGTAGAAGCCGCGCTCGTGGAAGAAGCGGTGCACGGCCTGGGCCAGGCAGTGGCGGATGCGGGTCACCGCGCCGAACAGGTTGGTGCGCGGGCGCAGGTGGGCGAACTCGCGCAGGTACTCCAGCGAGTGCTGCTTGGGCTGCATCGGGTAGGTCAGCGGATCCTCGACCCAGCCGAGCACCTCGATCTTCGTGGCCTGGATCTCAAAGCTCTGGCCCTTGCCCTGCGAAGGCACCAGGGTGCCGGTGGCCACCACCGAGCAGCCGGTGGTCAGGTGCAGCACCTCGGACTCGTAGTTGGGCAGCGTGGCCGGGGCCACCACCTGGATCGGGGCGAAGCAGGAGCCGTCGCTGACGTTGACGAAGCTCAGACCGGCCTTGGAATCGCGCCGGGTGCGCACCCAGCCGCGCACCGTGACTTCGCCGCCGGCGGGGATGCGGCCGGCGAGGGCGTGTTCGACGCTGACCACCGTCATGACTTGAATCCTCGTCCAATGGACCCGATCTGCAGGGGATCGCAAGTTTACCGGAGTGCCAGCTTTCCCGCTGGCCCCGGGGCTATACTGCCGGCTCCGGAGGTACACCGCATGGCCATCACCCTCGCTCCCGCCGCCTACGAGCGTGTCCGTCGCTTCATGGCTTCCACGCCTGGCGTGCTGGGGCTGCGCTTTGGCGTGACCCGCACCGGCTGCTCCGGCTGGGGCTACACCGTGGACCTGGCGCGCGAGCAGCGCGGGGACGACGCCGTGTTCGAGCAGGACGGGGTACGCATCTTCGTGGACGCGCAGAGCCTGCCACTGGTGGACGGTACCCGCATCGACTTCGTCAGGCAGGGCCTGTCGGAGACCTTCACCTTCGACAACCCCAACGCCACCGCCGAGTGCGGCTGCGGCGAGAGCTTCACCACCCGGGCCGACGTGGCCTGAGCACGGCCGCCGGCGCGCCCGGCCGGGCGTGGCCGGTGGAGGACTTCCGGCACCCTTGCCGGGGCGGGGGCGGACGGTAGGCTTGGGGCCTTCCGTCGACACCGGAGCCTCCCGCATGCGCCGAACCCTCCTGCTGGCCGCCCTGGCCGCCTGCTGTCCGCTCCTGCCGGCCCACGCCGCCGTGCCCGCCACCGCCGAGGCTGCCCGCGACCGGGCCGTGGCCGAGCTGCACCGCCTGTTCGACGAGGAATGGGAGCGCAGCCTGCGCGAGTCGCCCGAGACCGCGGCCTACCACGGCGACCACCGCTACGCCGACCGCTGGACCGACATGAGCCTGGAGGCCATCGCCCGGCGCGAGGCGGCCGAGCGCGAGGCCCTGGAGCGGCTGCGTCGCATCGACCGCAACCTGCTGCCGCCGGCCGAGCAGCTCAATTACGACACCTTCCTGTGGCTGGCCGAGCGGGCGGTGCAGCGCCAGCGCTTCCGCGAGTACCTGCGCCCGGTGGACCACCAGGGCGGGGTGCAGACCGCCGACGGCCTGGCCGAGATCCTGCCCTTCGCCAGTGCCGCCGACTACCGCAACTGGATCGCGCGCATGGAGGCCCTGCCGGTGCTGGTCGGGCAGACCACCGCGCTGATGCGCGAAGGCATGGCCGCCGGCAGCATGCCGCCGCGGGTGCTGATGCAGCGGGTGACCGGGCAGATCGCCGCGCAGGTGGTGGACGACCCGGAGGCCAGCCCCTTCTACCGCCCGTTCCGGAAGATGCCCGACGGCATCCCGGCGGCCGAGCAGGAGGCCCTGCGCGCCCGCGCCCGCGAGGTGATCGCCACCAGGGTGGTGCCGGCCTACCGCGAGTTCGGCCGCTTCTTCGAGCAGGAGTACCTGCCGCGCACCCGCGACAGCATCGCCGCCACCGACCTGCCGGACGGGCAGGCCTATTACGACTTCCTGGCCGGCTGGTACACCACCACCCGCCTGACCGCCGACGAGATCCACCGCATCGGCCTGGAGGAGGTGGCGCGGATCCGCGCCGCGATGGAGGAGATCCGCCGGGAGGTGGGCTTTGCCGGCGACCTGAAGGCCTTCTTCCACCACCTGCGCACCGATCCGAAGTTCTTCCATTCCGACCCGGAGCGGCTGCTGGAGGCCTACCAGGCCCTGTCCAAGCGGGTGGACCCGGAGCTGGTCAAGGTGTTCGGCACCATCCCGCGCCTGCCGTACGGGGTGCGCCCGATCCCGGACAACATCGCTCCGGACACCACCACCGCCTACTACCAGCCCGGCGCGGTGGACGGCACCCGCGCCGGCTACTACTACGTGAACCTGTACAAGCCCGAGGCGCGGCCGAAGTGGGAGATGCTGGCCCTGACCCTGCACGAGGCCGTGCCCGGCCACCACTTCCAGTTCGCGCGCGGGGCTGAGCTGCCGGACCTGCCGATGTTCCGCCGCACCGCCTATTTCGTGGCCTACGGCGAGGGCTGGGGCCTGTACGCCGAGCGCCTGGGCTACGACATGGGCCTGTACGACGATCCCTACGACCGCATGGGCCAGCTGGCCTACGACATGTGGCGGGCGGTGCGCCTGGTGGTGGACACCGGCATGCACGCCAAGGGCTGGACCCGCCAGCAGGCCATCGACTACTTCCTGGACAACGCGCCCAAGACCGAGCAGGACGTGGTCAACGAGATCGACCGCTACATCGCCTGGCCCGGCCAGGCCCTGGCCTACAAGATCGGCCAGCTGCGGATCTCGGCCCTGCGCGAGGAGGCCGCCCGCGAGCTGGGGCCGGCCTTCGACCTGCGCGCGTTCCACGACCAGGTCCTGGCCACCGGCTCGGGGCCGCTCGAGACGCTGGAGGCCCACGTCCGCGCCTGGATCGCCGCGCAGAAGCGCAACGCCGGCTGAGGCGCAGGCGGGGGCGGGGCGGGCCGCCACCTGGTGGATTTGCGCCGGGCGGCCCGCCCCGGCATAATTTCCGACTCCCTGCGCCCCCGGTGCGGGGGAACCTTGCCCCACCGCATGCGGCATCGCGGGGGGCTGTCAGGCCCGCAAGGGCCGCATCCACAAGGAAAACACCATGCGCCACTACGAAATCGTGTTCCTGGTCCACCCTGACCAGAGCGAGCAGGTGCCGGCCATGATCGAGCGCTACAAGGCGGTCGTGGAGAACGGCAACGGCAAGGTCCACCGCGTCGAGGACTGGGGCCGCCGCCAGCTGGCCTACTCGATCCAGAACCTGGTCAAGGCCCACTACGTGCTGTTCAACATCGAGGCCGGCCAGGACGTCCTGAACGAGCTGGTCGAGACCTTCCGCTTCAACGACGCCATCCTGCGCCACCTGGTGATCCGCCGCGACGGCCCGGAGACCGAGCCCTCGCTGATCATGAAGAGCAAGGACGAGAAGGGCGACAAGCCCGACCGTGGCGAGCGCCGCCGCCGCGAGGATGAGGGCGAGGCCAACACCGCCTTCGCCGAGAACGACGGCGGTAACAACGCCGAGGCCGCCTGAGGAGCGCACCCATGTCCAAGTTCTTCCGCCGCCGCAAGTTCTGCAAGTTCACTGCCGAGGGCGTCAAGGAGATCGACTACAAGGATCTCAACACCCTGCGCCAGTACCTGACCGAGACCGGCAAGATCGTCCCGAGCCGCGTGACCGGCACCAAGTCGCGCTACCAGCGCCAGCTGGCCACCGCGATCAAGCGCGCCCGTTACCTGGCCCTGATCCCGTACACCGACAACCACGACCTGTGATCCGGGGGCCCCGGGCGGCCGCGGGCCGGCGCCGGGGCATCCGCACAGTGTGCGGCTGTCACCGAACAATCCGTCCGATCCGGACAGCGAGCGTTGCGGTGCCCCGGTCCGCCGGCGGCGCCGCTAACGGATAGAGGAGCAATACGATGGAACTGATCCTTCTGCAGAAGGTCACCAACCTGGGCAACCTGGGCGACAAGGTCACGGTCAAGCCGGGCTACGGCCGCAACTACCTGGTGCCGCAGGGCAAGGCCGTGCCGGCCACCCCGGCCAACATCGCCGAGTTCGAGGCCCGCCGCGCCGAGTACGAGGCCAAGGCCAAGGCCCTGCTGGACGAGGCCCTGGCCCGCAAGGAGAAGCTGGAAGGCGCCAGCGTGACCGTCAAGGCCAACGCCTCCACCGAGGGCAAGCTGTACGGCTCGGTGGGCCCGCGCGACATCGCCGAGGCCTTCACCGCCGCCGGCCTGCCGCTGGAGAAGAGCGAGGTGGTGATGGGCCAGGGCCCGATCCGCCACGTGGGCGAGTACGAGGTCACCGTGCACCTGCACGCCGACGTCGAGACCACCGTCAAGGTGGTGGTCGAGCCGGAAGCCTGACCGGCAACGCCGATCGCGAAGGGAGGGCGCCGCCAGGCGCCCTTTCTTTTTGGCCGTCTCGGGATCTGAGATTCCCACCGGTTATGCACAGGGTTATCTGCAACCGCTCCATGCCAAGCCGACTACGATGGCCGACCCGATCCCGTCCCCGCCGGCCCCGCCGGCGATGACGTCCAAGGAGTCTTCCGTCCCCATGGCATCCCGCCCTGGTTTCCGCAACGACCGCAGCGAACGCAGCGACGCACGCGTGGAGCAGCTCCGGGTGCCGCCGCACTCGGTCGAGGCCGAGCAGGCGGTGCTGGGCGGCCTGATGCTGGCGCCCGAGTCCTACGACCCCGTCGGCGATGTGCTGGTCGAGCCCGACTTCTACCGCCGCGACCACCAGCTGATCTACCGCGCCATCCGCGAACTGGCCGAGAAGAACCGGCCCTTCGACGCGGTGACGCTGGGCGAATGGTTCGACTCGCAGGGCCTGTCCGAGCAGATCGGTGGCGGCGCCTACCTGGTGGAGCTGGCCACCACCACGCCCTCGGCGGCCAACATCCGCGCCTACGCCGAGATCGTGCGCGACAAGGCCATCCTGCGCCAGCTGATCGACGTGGGCACGCGCATCGTCAACGACGGCTTCCAGCCGGAGGGCCGCGACAGTGCCACCCTGCTGGCCAAGGCCGAGCAGGAGGTGTTCGCCATCGCCGAGGCCGGCGCGCGCGGGCGCAGCGACTTCACCGGCCTGAACACCGCGCTGCGCGACGCCTTCGAGGTGCTGCAGAAGCGCTTCGAGAGCGGCGGCAACATCACCGGCCTGCCGACCGGCTACACCGAGTTCGACCAGATCACTGCCGGCCTGCAGCCAACCGACCTGATCATCCTGGCCGCGCGCCCGGCGATGGGCAAGACCACCTTCGCGTTGAACATCGCCGAGTACGCGGCGATCAAGTCGAAGAAGGCGGTGGCGGTGTTCTCGATGGAAATGTCCGCCGCGCAGCTGGCCCTGCGCCTGATCTCGTCCAACGGCCGGGTCAACGCCCAGCGCCTGCGCACCGGCCAGCTGGAGGACGAGGACTGGAGCCGCGTCACCAGCGCCATCAAGCTGCTGCGCGAGGCCAAGATCTTCATCGACGACACCCCGGCGCTGTCGCCGGAGGTGCTGCGCTCCAAGTGCCGCCGCCTGAAGCGCGAGCACGGCCTGGGCCTGGTGGTGATCGACTACCTGCAGCTGATGCAGGTGCCCGGCAACAGCGAGAACCGCGCCACCGAGATCTCGGAGATCTCGCGCTCGCTCAAGGCACTGGCCAAGGAGCTGAACGTGCCGGTGATCGCCCTGTCCCAGCTCAACCGCTCGCTGGAAACGCGCACCGACAAGCGCCCGGTGATGGCCGACCTGCGCGAATCCGGCGCCATCGAGCAGGACGCGGACCTGATCATCTTCATCTACCGCGACGAGTACTACAACAAGGAGAATTCGCCGGACAAGGGCCTGGCCGAGATCATCATCGGCAAGCACCGGAGCGGCCCGACCGGCTCGATCAAGCTGAAGTTCTTCGGCGAGTACACCCGCTTCGACAACCTGGCGCACGACTCGGTGGGGGCCTTCGAGTAAGGCCTCCGCCATTCCTGTTCCGGTCACGCCCGCTGCCTTAACATCCGCGCCACCGGATCGCCCGTGGGCGTCCGGAACCACGGCATTCCAAGGAGGTCCACCATGATCCGCCCGCAGCAGACCCTGACCCTGCTGGCCGCCGCCGCGCTCACCGCGGCCGTCGCGACCGGCTGCCAGACCACCAACCCCTACACCGGCGAGGCCCAGATGACCCGCACCAGTCGCAACGCGCTGATCGGCGCGGGCATCGGCGTGGCCGCGGGCCTGCTGACCGGCGACAGCGCGGTCGAGCGCCGCCAGCGTGCCCTGGTCGGCGCCGGCATCGGCGGCCTGGCCGGCGGCGCGATCGGCGCCTACCAGGACCGCCAGCAGGCGGCGCTGCGCGAGCAGCTGCAGGGCACCGGCGTGAGCGTCACCCGCAACGGCGACAACATCACGCTGAACATGCCGGGCAACGTCACCTTCGCCTTCAACAGCGCCAACCTCGACCCGCAGTTCTACCCGGTGCTCAACAGCGTGGCCACCGTGCTCAAGGAGTACGACAAGACCATCGTCGAGGTGGCCGGCCACACCGACAGCATCGGCAGCGACGAGGTCAACCAGCGCCTGTCCGAGCAGCGCGCCAACGCCGTGGCCCAGTACCTGATGGCCCAGGGCGTGAACCCGCAGCGCTTCATCGTGGTCGGCGCCGGCAAGCGCTACCCGATCGCCAGCAACGACACCGAGGCCGGCCGCGCCGCCAACCGCCGCGTGGAGATCACCCTGGTGCCGGTGCGCTCCTGACGCCGGCCGCCAGGCGCACGAACGGAAAGGGCCGCACGCGCGGCCCTTTCCGTTTGGTAATTCCTAAGGAAGGTCTGAACAACTCCGCCCGATTGCGCGACAATGCCTCACCGTGATCGGGGTGAATGCGATGCAGCTGTCGTTCGGTGATGCCGAGGGTCTGGGGAGCCGCAAGCGCACGCGGCGCGAGGTGTTTTTGGCGGAGATGGAGCAGGTGGTGCCGTGGCAGGCGCTGCTGGGTCTGATCGAGCCG
>NZ_PDWK01000091.1 GCF_010093135.1 Pseudoxanthomonas taiwanensis
GGGGCTGGGGCGCTGCGGGCAAGGTGATCGTGTTCGGGCTCGTCAAGCGCAACGGCTGCGTCAAGGCGATGCCGATCCCGGCCCATGACCGGGCATCGATCATGCGCGAGATCGAGGCGCACACCCGAGAAGGCGCGCTCTACTACACCGACGAGTGGCAGGCCTATGCCACGCTGAAGCTGCGCGGCGAACACGTGATGATCCGCAAGGAGAAGGGTCTGAACTTCACCCACGAGTGCGTCGACATCACCGTCGACCATGGCATCAGCGGCGCCTATGTCGTGCGCGTTCTGGACCAGGCCGCCCGGTTCCGCGGCTATCCGCGCGCCGTGCGTACCGACAACGGCCCCGAGTTCACCAGTCGCGCCTTCATCGCGTGGACCCGGCAGCACGGCATCGCGCATCTGCTGATCGAGCCTGGCCGCCCCATGCAGAACGGCTACATCGAGAGCTTCAACGGCAAGTTCCGCGACGAGTGCCTGAACGAGCACTGGTTCACCTCGCTCGCCCAGGCCCGCGAGGTGATCAGCGAATGGCGGAGGGAACTACAACGAGGTCAGACCGCACAGCAGTTGCAGCCGCATCCCGCCCGCCCAGTTCGCCGCCAACCACCGCACCCAAATCCATCACCCCAAGGTACCCTTCAACCCTGGACTCTCCCAGTAATGGCTGGTACGGCTACTGGGGGGGGGGCGCAAAGTGCTGTCTCCCCGGAATCGCCCGACAAGTCAGCACGGAGGCGGTAGCCGGATCGCCACTGCATGTGCCGGCGAAGTCCGTGGCCGGATGCGGCGGCTGGCGCGCCCCGGCCGCGGGGCGAGGACGTCAATCCGGCAGCCGGACGGGGCGCGCGCGGTGCCCGGTCGCCGGGCGGCCGGCGCGGGCAGCCGTCAGAAATCGAGCAGGGCCCGGTTGCGCACTGCGCCCTTGTCGGCGCTGGTGGCCAGCAGCGCGTAGGCCTTCAGCGCGGTGCTGACCTTGCGCTGGCGCGGTTGCGCCGGCTTCCAGCCCTTCGCGTCCTGTTCGGCGCGGCGGACGGCCAGCTCGTCCTCCGGCACCAGCAGTTCGATGCTGCGCGCGGGGATGTCGATGCGGATACGGTCGCCGTCGCGCACCAGGCCGATGGTGCCGCCGGCCGCCGCTTCCGGCGACACGTGGCCGATGGACAGGCCGGAGGTGCCGCCGGAGAAGCGCCCGTCGGTCAGCAGCGCGCACTGCTTCCCCAGCCCCTTCGACTTCAGGTAGCTGGTCGGGTACAGCATCTCCTGCATGCCCGGACCGCCACGCGGGCCCTCGTAGCGGATCACCACCACCTCGCCCGACCGCACCTCGTCGCCGAGGATGCCCTTCACCGCCGCGTCCTGGCTTTCGTACACCCGCGCCGGGCCCTCGAACACGAGGATGGACTCGTCCACGCCGGCGGTCTTCACCACGCAGCCGTCGGCGGCGATGTTGCCGTACAGCACGGCCAGGCCGCCGTCGCGCGAGTAGGCGTGGTCCGCGTCGCGGATGCAGCCTCCGGCACGGTCCAGGTCCAGCTCCGGCCAGCGCGTGTCCTGGCTGAAGGCCTCCTGCGTCGGGATGCCGGCCGGGCCGGCGCGGTAGAAGGTGCGCACCGCCTCGTCGTCCGTGCGGGTCACATCCCAGCGCCCGATCGCCTCGCCCAGCGTCGGCGCGTGCACCGTGGGCACCGTGGTGTCGAGCAGGCCGGCGCGCGCCAGCTCGCCGAGGATGGCCATGATCCCGCCGGCGCGGTGCACGTCCTCGATGTGGTACTGCTGCGTGTTCGGCGCCACCTTGCACAGCTGCGGCACCCGGCGCGAGAGGTGGTCGATGTCGCGCAGGGTGAACGGCACCTCCGCCTCCTGCGCCGCGGCCAGCAGGTGCAGGATGGTGTTGGTCGAGCCGCCCATGGCGATGTCCAGCGCCATCGCGTTCCGGAACGCGGCGAAGGTGGCGATGCCGCGCGGCAGCGCGCGCGGGTCGCCGTCGCCGTACCAGCGGTGCACCAGCTCCATCACCGTGCGCCCGGCGCGCAGGAACAGCTCGCGGCGGTCAGCGTGCGTGGCCAGCAGGGTGCCGTTGCCCGGCAGGGCCAGGCCCAGCGCCTCGGTCAGGCAGTTCATCGAGTTGGCGGTGAACATGCCCGAGCAGGAACCGCAGGTCGGGCAGGCGCTGCGCTCGTACTCGGCCACCTGCTCGTCGGTCACGCCCGGATCGCCCGCGGCGACCATGGCGTCGACCAGGTCGAGCCCGTGGTCCGCCAGCCGGGTCTTGCCGGCCTCCATCGGCCCGCCGGACACGAACACGGTGGGGATGTTGAGGCGCAACGCGGCCATCAGCATGCCCGGGGTGATCTTGTCGCAGTTGGAGATGCACACCAGCGCGTCGGCGCAGTGGGCGTTGACCATGTACTCCACCGCGTCGGCGATCAGCTCGCGGCTGGGCAGCGAATACAGCATGCCGTCGTGGCCCATGGCGATGCCGTCGTCCACGGCGATGGTGTTGAACTCCTTGGCCACGCCGCCCACGCGTTCGATCTCGCGCACCACCAGCTGGCCCAGGTCCTTGAGGTGGACGTGGCCGGGCACGAACTGGGTGAACGAGTTGGCGATGGCGATGATCGGCTTCTGGAAGTCGCCGTCCTTCATGCCGGTGGCGCGCCACAGCGCGCGCGCGCCGGCCATGTTGCGGCCGTGGGTGGAGGTGCGGGAGCGGTATTCAGGCATGGCGGAAGCGGTTGCGGTGCGGCCACGGCAAGGTGTGGCCCTGGCCCGGATTGTGCTCCGATTTTCACGGTTGCATGTGCAACGAAAAAAGGCGGGAAAAACCGCTTGACAAGCGCGGACGACGCATGCTTCTCTAGCGGCATGCTGCATCGCCACACGCCCGCGCTGGACGCTTCCGCCGTTGCCACCGGCAACGCGCTGGCGCTCGTCCTCGTCCTTATTACCTCGCCCACAGGTGCGGGACGGACCGGCGTGTAAGCAGAAAAAGGCGCCAGAGATTCCGAAGAACCCCGCACCGCAAGGTGCGGGGTTTTTTCTTTCCCGGTTTCCACCGACGCAAACCCCGACACAGGACACGCCCATGACCACCAGCACCTCCCCCCAGGCCGGCACCCGCATCCACACCATCGCGGTCGTCGGCTATGGCAGCCAGGGTCGCGCCCATGCGCTCAACCTGCGCGACTCGGGCTACGACGTCGTCGTCGGCCTGCGCCCGGGCGGCCCCACCGAGGCCAGGGCCCAAGCGGACGGCTTCGTGGTCAAGCCCCCGGCCGAGGCGGTACGCGACGCCGACCTGGTCGCGGTGCTGGTGCCGGACATGGTGCAGAAGAAGCTGTACGAGGAGGTGCTGGCGCCGAACATGAAGCAGGGCGCCTGCCTGCTGTTCGCCCATGGCCTGAACATCCACTACGGGATGATCACCCCGCGCGAGGACCTGGACGTGGTGCTGGTGGCGCCCAAGGGCCCGGGCGCGCTGGTCCGCCGCGAGTACGAGATCGGCCGCGGGGTGCCCTGCATCTGGGCCGTGCACCAGGACCGCAGCGGCCACGCCGAGCAGTTCGCGCTCGACTACGCCGCCGGCCTGGGCGGCGCCCGCGCCAACCTGATCCGCACCACCTTCAGGGAGGAGACCGAGACCGACCTGTTCGGCGAGCAGGCGGTGCTGTGCGGCGGCGCCTCCTCGCTGGTGCAGGCCGGCTTCGAGGTGCTGGTGGAGGCCGGCTACCAGCCGGAGATCGCCTACTACGAGGTGCTGCACGAGCTGAAGCTGATCGTGGACCTGTTCTACGAGGGCGGCATCACCCGCATGCTCGAGTTCGTCTCCGAGACCGCGCAGTACGGCGACTACGTCAGCGGCCCGCGGGTGATCGACGCCTCGGTCAAGCAGCGCATGAAGGAGGTGCTGAAGGACATCCAGGACGGCACCTTCACCCGCAACTGGATCGCCGAGTACGAAGCCGGCCTGCCCAACTACAAGCGCTACAGGCAGGCCGACCTGGACCACCCGATCGAGAAGGTCGGCCGCGAGCTGCGCGCGAAGATGGTCTGGCTGCAGCAGCAGTCCGCCGACCAGCCCCAGTCACAGAGGACCGCCGCCGCATGAACGCCAACTCCCCCACGGCGGCCGCCGGCCTGCGCAACGGCGCAGCCTGGCTGGCACACGCCCTGGAAGCCGAGGGCGTGGACACCATCTTCGGCTACCCGGGCGGCGCGATCATGCCGTTCTACGACGCGCTGGTGGACTCGCGCCTGCGCCACATCCTGGTCCGCCATGAACAGGGAGCGGCGCTGGCGGCCAACGGCTATGCCCGCGCCAGCGGCCGGGTCGGCGTGTGCGTGGCCACCTCCGGCCCGGGCGCGTCCAACCTGGTGACCGGCATCGCCGACGCCATGCTGGACTCGGTGCCGATGGTCTGCATCACCGGGCAGGTGCCGACCACGGCGCTGGGCACCGACGCCTTCCAGGAGCTGGACGTGTTCGGCATGACCATGCCCATCGTCAAGCACAGCTTCCTGGTGCGCCGCGTGGACGACCTGCCGGAGGTGGTGCGCGAGGCCTTCCGCATCGCCCGCGAGGGCCGGCCCGGCCCGGTGCTGATCGACATGCCCAAGGACGTGCAGGTGGCCGCGGCCACGCACCTGCCGGCGCACGTGCCGGCGCAGGTCGAGCCGCCGGCGCCGCCCGCCGATGCCGCCCTGGCCGAGGCCGTGGCCGCGATCGCCGCGGCGGAGAAACCGGTCATCTACGGCGGCGGCGGCATCGCCCTGGCCGACGCGGTGGACGAGTTCCGCCGCTTCGTCGAGGCCACCCGCATTCCCACCGTGCTGACCCTGCGCGGCCTGGGCGCACTGCCGGGCAGCCACCCGCAGTTCCTGGGCATGCTGGGCATGCACGGCACCCGCGCGGCCAACATCGCCGTGCAGGAGTGCGACCTGCTGGTGGTGGTCGGCGCCCGCTTCGACGACCGCGCCACCGGCAAGCTGTCCGAATTCGCGCCCTTCGCCCGGGTCGTCCACCTGGATGCGGACGCCTGCGAGATCTCCAAGCTGCGCACCGCCGACATCGCCCTGCCCGGCGACGTGCGTGCCGGCCTGCGCGCCCTGGCCGCGGCCGGCAACGTGGCAGCCGAAGGCGCCCAGGCGCAGTGGCGGCAGCGCTGCGCGCAGCTGCGCGAGAAGCACGCCGCCCGCTACGACGCCCCCGGCGGCGACATCTACGCCCCGGCCCTGCTCAAGCGCCTGAGCGAGCTATGCCCGGACGCGGTGGTGGCCTGCGACGTGGGGCAGCACCAGATGTGGGTGGCCCAGCACTGGCGCTTCACCCACCCGCGCAACCACCTGACCTCCGGCGCGCTGGGCACCATGGGCTTCGGCCTGCCGGCCGCCATCGGCGCGCAGTTCGCCTGCCCCGGCCGGCCGGTGGTGCTGGTCTCCGGCGACGGCAGCTTCATGATGAACGTGCAGGAGCTGGTCACCCTGGCCCGCTGCAAGCTGCCGGTGAAGATGGTCCTGCTGGACAACAGCTGCCTGGGCATGGTGCGGCAGTGGCAGGAGCTGTTCTTCGACCGCCGCTACAGCGAGATCGACCTGTCCGACAACCCCGACTTCGCCGCCCTGGCGCAGGTCTGCGGCGTGCCGGCCACCCGCATCACCCGCCGCGACGAGGTCGAGGACGCGCTGGCCGCGCTGCTGGCCGCGCCCGGCCCGGCCCTGCTGCACGTGGCCATCGACGCGCGCGCCAACGTCTGGCCGCTGGTCCCGCCGAACACCGCCAACAGCACCATGCTGGAGGCCAGTCCCCACGAGCAACGCCCGGAGTCCGCCCATGCGTTACCGGCTTGACCTGGTGCTGAAACCCGCCGAGGGCGCCCTGGTCCGCGTGATCGGCATGACCGAACGCCGCGGCTTCGCCCCGCGCGCGATCGCGGGCGGTCCCGACGCCGGCGACGGCCGCTGGCGCCTGCAGCTGGTGGTGGACGGCGGCCGCCCGNCCGAAAGCCTGCGCCGCCAGCTGCAGAAGGTGTACGACTGCGACTCGGTCGAAGTGACCCCGCTGGAATCCACGGAGGCGACGCCATGAGCCGTCCTGCCGTCCAGCACCATGCCGCCGCCCGCCGCGTCCGCGCGCGCGCCCGGGCCGCGGCGCGGAGGCGTCTTCTTCGACGCCCGCCGCCGCCCGCGCCTGCCTGCGTCCGCCGCCATGCCTGACGCCGGCCTGGCCAGCGCCGACACCATGGAGACCGACGTCGCCGACGTCGGCGTCGCCGAGGGGCTGGCCGCCCAGTCGCGCCTGCGCCGCTTCCTGCCGGTCACGCCGATGCACCACGCCGAGCGCTTCGGCGTGTGGCTGAAGCTGGAGAACCTGCAGCGCACCGGCTCGTACAAGGTCCGCGGCGCGCTCAACGCGCTGCTGGCCGCGCGCGAGCGCGGCGACCGCCGCCCGGTGATCTGCGCCTCGGCGGGCAACCACGCCCAGGGCCTGGCCTGGGCCGCCTACCGCCTGGGCGTGCAGGCCATCACCGTGATGCCGCACGGCGCGCCGCAGACCAAGATCGCCGGCGTGGCCCACTGGGGCGCCACCGTGCGCCAGCACGGCCACAGCTACGACGAGGCCTACGAGTTCGCCCGCCGCCTGGCCGAGCAGAACGGCTACCGCTTCCTGTCCGCGTTCGACGACCCGGACGTGATCGCCGGCCAGGGCACGGTCGGCATCGAGATCGCGCCCTACGCGCCGGACGTGGTGATCGTGCCCATCGGCGGCGGCGGCCTGGCCTCGGGCGTGGCCCTGGCGCTGAAGTCGCAGGGCGTGCGCGTGGTCGGCGCCCAGGTCGAGGGCGTGGATTCGATGGCGCGCGCCATCCGCGGCGACACCGCCCCGCGCGACCCGGCCCCGACCCTGGCCGACGGCGTGCGCGTGAAGGTGCCCGGCTTCATCACCCGGCGCCTGTGCGCGCGCCTGCTGGACGACGTGGTCATCGTCCGCGAGGCCGAGCTGCGCGAGACCCTGGTGCGCCTGGCGCTGGAGGAGAACCTCATCGCCGAAGGCGCCGGCGCCCTGGCCCTGGCCGCCGGCCGCCGCGTGGCCGGCAGGCGCAAGTGCGCCGTGGTCTCCGGCGGCAACATCGACGCCACGGTCCTGGCCACGCTGCTGTCCGAGGTGCGCCCGCGCCCGCCGCGCAAGCCGCGCCGCGGTGCCGCGCCCCCCCGGGCCGAACCGCGCCCGCCGCGCCAGCGTGCCGGCACCGCGGCCGGCATCCCCTTCCCCGTCCCCCCGGCGCCGGAACCGGCGCAACCTGTCAGCAAAGAGGAGTCCACCTGGTGAACGCGCCCCGGTCTTCCGCCCAATCCCAGGTCTCCCCGGCCCGCATCCGGGTATTCGACACCACCCTGCGCGACGGCGAGCAGTCGCCCGGCTGCAGCATGACCCCGCCGCAGAAGCTGGTGATGGCGCGCGCCCTGGCCGAGCTGGGCGTGGACATCATCGAGACCGGCTTCCCGGCCAGCTCGCAGTCCGACCGCGAGGCCATGGCCCTGATCGGCCGCGAGATCCGCGGCCCGGTGCTGGCCGTGCTCTCGCGCTGCCTGCGCGCGGACATCGACACCTCGCTGCGCGCCCTGGAGGCCGCCGCGCGCCCGCGCCTGCACGTGTTCGTCTCCACCAGCCCGCTGCACCGCGAGCACAAGCTGCGCATGAGCCGGCAGCAGGTGCTGGACATGGCCGTGGAGAGCATCCGCTACGCGAAGCAGCACATCGACGACATCGAGTTCTCCACCGAGGACGGCACCCGCACCGAGGAGGATTTCCTGCACGAGGTGGTGGCCGCGGCGATCGAGGCCGGCGCCACCACCATCAACATCCCCGACACCGTCGGCTTCACCACCCCGGAGGAGATCCGCGGCATCTTCCAGCGCCTGATCGCGCAGGTGCCCGGCGCCGACAGGGTGGTGTTCAGCGCGCACTGCCACGACGACCTGGGCTTGGCCGTGGCCAACAGCCTGGCCGCCATCGAGGGCGGCGCGCGCCAGGTCGAGTGCACCATCAACGGCATCGGCGAGCGCGCCGGCAACTGCGCGCTGGAGGAGATCGTGATGGCGCTGAAGGTGCGCAACGCCTTCTTCGAGGCCGACACCGGCATCAACACCCCGCGCCTGGTGCCGACCTCGCAGCTGCTGCAGCGCCTGATCGGCATGCCGGTGCAGCGCAACAAGGCGGTGGTCGGCGCCAACGCCTTCGCCCACGAGTCGGGCATCCACCAGCACGGCATGCTGCGCCACCGCGGCACCTACGAGATCATGCGCCCGGAGGACGTGGGCTGGCCGTCCTCGCAGATGGTGCTGGGCCGGCACAGCGGCCGCGCCGCGGTCGAGCAGCGCCTGCGCGCGCTGGGTTACTACCTGGACGAGCGCGAGCTGGAGCTGGTGTTCGCCCAGTTCAAGGCCCTGTGCGAGCAGCAGCGCGTGGTCACCGACGCCGACCTGCAGGCGCTGATGCAGGACGCCGGCGAGGGCGAGGGCTACCGCCTGGCCTCAATGACCGTGTCCGACCGCGGTCAGCGCGCCAGCGCCACCGTCGAGCTGTCCGACCCGGAGGGCCGGCGCGTGTCCGAGACCGCCGAGGGCGACGGCCCGGTGGACGCCCTGTTCGCCGCGCTGGCGGCGGCCACCGGCGTGCAGCTGGCGCTGGAGAGCTACCGCGTGCACAGCGTCGGCCTGGGCACCGACGCGCGCGGCGAGGCCAACCTGAGCGTGCGCCACGGCGATGATGAATACGAGGGGACCGGCATGAGTCGTGACATCATCGAGGCCAGCGCCCTGGCCTGGCTGGACGTCGCCAACCGTCTGCTGCGCCAGCGCCGCGCCGCGGCCAGCGAACAGCTGGCCACGGCCTGACCGCGCCGCCGGCCGTGGCCGGCGGCATCCGTCCCACCCGTGACCCGCGGGCCCCAGGCCCGCGGCGAGGAACCTCACGATGCCGATCGCCGACAGCAATCCGGCCGCCAACCTGAGTTTCGAAGCCGCCGTCTCGCGCGCCCTGTCGCGCCGCCCGGCCGACATCCCGCATCCACCCCGCCCCGCGATGGTGGCAGCGTCTGCCCGGAGTCGCA
>NZ_PDWK01000092.1 GCF_010093135.1 Pseudoxanthomonas taiwanensis
GCCCGGAAGCCCGAAATCGGGCTTATTCAGAGCGCGGGACGCGCTTGCGAAGCGCCTGAGCAGCGAGAAATCCGCGCTGCCGACCGAGTCGGGGGCTTCGCCGGGTCGAATTTCAACAGGCTGCTAGCTGGCGACCCGCTGGGCGGCGTGCACCGCTGGCGCTTCGAAGCGGACAGCGGGCGGTTGCTGGAGCAGGAACACCTGGGCAGTGAGGCGGGCCTGGAGACCGACCCGGAACTGGGCACCCGCCTGCTGCTGCTGGACGACACCGTGTTCGCCATCTCCGGCACGCGCGTGCAGCGGCTGCGCGCCGGACGCTTCGTCCCCGCGCGGCTGCCGGAGCTGCCGGGCCTGGAGCGGCCCTGGGAGCTGGCGGCGGCGCGCAACGCCGCCGGCACCTTCGTCTGGACCTCGCAGCGGATATGGTGGCGCCCGCCGGGAGAGCACGCCTTCCGGCTGCTGCGCACCGGCGGCGGCCGTGTCCCCGGCTACCGCAAGGTGGAGCTGCAGGAGGACGGCCGGTTGCGCGTGCTGGCGCGCGCGCAGGTGCTGCAATTCGACCCGGCCTTCGACGCGGGGCCGGCGTGGCGGCCGCGCAGCCGCATCGACCGCATCCAGCTGCGCCACGCCGACGGCAGCCTGGAGCTGCTGCCCCGGCAGCCCGCCGCCCCACTGCCGGTGCCGCCTGGCGCGGCCGTGGGCCTGCGCCTGGGCCTGTCGGCGATGGAGAGCGAATTCGAGTTCCGCTACCGGATCCCGGGCTACCAGGCGCGCTGGTCGGAGTGGAGCGGCGACCGCGACCTGCTGCTGCAGCACCTGCCGCCGGGCGACCACACGCTGGAATACCAGGGCCGCGTGCGCGGCGGCGTGGAGGCCGGGCCGGAGCGGCTGGCGTTCCGCTTCCAGCCGTTCTGGTACGAGCGCTGGCCGGTGCGGCTGCTGTTCCTGCTGGCGGTGCTGGCCGCGGCCGCCGCGCTGGTGCGGCTGCGCGTGCACCGGGTCAACGAGCGCAACCGCGAGCTGGAGCGCAGGATCGCCGAGCGCACCGCCGAACTGGAACAGGCCAACCGCAAGCTGGCCGAGCTGGCGGTGATCGACGGGCTGACCGGCGTGCCCAACCGCCGCGCACTGGAGTGCGCGCTGGCGCGCGGCTGGCAGCGCTGCGCCGTGCACCGCGAACCGCTGGCGCTGGTGATGGTCGACGTGGACCACTTCAAGCGCTACAACGACGGCCTCGGCCACCAGGCCGGCGACGCGCTGCTGCGCCGGGTGGCAGCGATCCTGACTGCCGCCGTGCACGGGGTGGACGAGATGGCCGCGCGCTACGGCGGCGAGGAGTTCGTGCTGGTCCTGCCCGGCGTCGGCCTGGACGAGGCGGTGGCGCGGGCCGAGGCGGTGCGCGGGGAGGTGGAGCGCAGCGCGGCGGGCGGCGGGCCGGCCTGCACCCTCAGCATGGGCGTGGCGGTGGCCTGGCCGCCGGCGGGCGACGTGGCCGGGCTGCTCGGTGCGGCCGACGGCGCCCTGTACCGGGCCAAGCGCGAGGGACGCAACCGCGTGTGCGTGGCCAGCGGCGGAGCGGCCTAGTTGGGCCCGGATTGTTCGTCCGGCCGGGCGCGGCGGTCGCGCAGCAGGGCGCTGATGGCGATGGTCAGGCCCAGCCCGGCGGCGACCAGGAACAGCAGCACCGCCAGTGCCGGGTAGCCGAACAGCCGCGCCTGGGTCTCCACCCGCATCAGCATCGCCGAGGACAGCAGCAGCGCCGCGGTGACCACCGCCGCGGCGATGCGGTTGGCGATCTTCTGCAGGTTCTCCATCAGCGGCGAGTTTTCCAGCCCGGCCAGGCGCACCTGCAGACGGTTCTCGGCCAGCAGCGAGAGCGTGTCCGAAAGCTTGCGCGGCGCGTCGCGCAGCAGGCCCTGCACCTCCAGCAGCTCGCTGGCGACCACCGGGGCGGAGAAGGCGCGGCGCAGCTGCGCGCGCATGATGGATTGCAGATGCGACTCCACCAGGCGGCGCACGTCCATGTGCGGATCCAGCGCGTCGGCCACCCGCTCAAGGTTGAGCAGGGTCTTGCCCAGCAGGCTGATCTCCGGCGGCACGCGCAGGCTGTGCTCGGCGGCGCAGCCGACCAGCTCCAGCAGCAGCCGGCCCTCGGAGGTTGCGCGGCCGCTGGTGGCGTAGCGCGCCACCAGCTGGCCGGTGTCGCGGCAGAACGCGGCCGCGTCGAAGTCCTCCAGGCGCACGCCGATGGCCACCAGCTCGCGCGCCACGTCCTCGCCGCGGCCGTCCACCGCGGCGAACAGCAGCTTGAGCAGGCGCTCGCGCATGCGCGGGGGGATCTGCGTGACCATGCCCAGGTCGAGCAGGGCCAGGCACCCGTCGTCGCACAGCAGCACGTTGCCGGGGTGCGGGTCGGCGTGGATGTCGCCGTTGACGAACACCTGGTCCAGGTAGGCGCGCATCAGCTCGGCGGCCGGCGTGGCCAGGTCCATCTCGGTGCGGCGCAGGCCGGAGATGGCGGTGACCTTGGTGCCGTGGACCAGCTCCATGGTCAGCACGCGCGGGCTGACCATGCCCCACAGCGGCCGTGGCACGCGCAGGTGGCCGTACCGGGCCAGGTTCCCGCGGAAGCGGTCCAGGTTCTCCGCTTCGCGGCAGTAGTCCAGCTCCAGCAGCAGCACCTTGCGGAACTCGGCGATCCAGTCGGCGAAGTGCAGGCGGCGGCCGGTCTGGGTCAGGGTGTCGGCGGTGACGGCCAGCCCGGCCAGCACCTCCAGGTCCAGGCGGATGGACGCGTCCACGCCCGGGCGCTGCACCTTGACCGCGACCTCGCGCCCGTCGCGCAGCACCGCGCGGTGCACCTGCGCCAGCGAGGCGGCGGCCAGCGGCACCGGGTCGAAGTGCAGGAACAGGCGCGAGGGGCGCACGCCCAGTTCCTCCTCGATGACCTTCTCGATCACCGCCGTCTCCACCGGTGCGACCTCGTCCTGCATGCGGTCCAGGGCCTCGATGTAGGCCGGCGGCACCAGGTCGGGGCGGGTGGACAGCGACTGGCCCAGCTTGATGAAGGCCGGGCCCAGCGCCTCCAGGTCGGCGGCGAACGCCTCGGCGGCCGCGGTGCCGGACGCCGGGGCCAGGGCGGTGTCGGCCGGCGGGGCCTGGGTCCAGTCCAGGCCGGTCAGCACGCGGCGGTGCCGCGCCAGCCGCTTGACCACCTGTGCGGTACGGGCAAGGCGTTGGGTGGTGTCGTTCAAGCGAGTCTCCCCTCGGGCCACGGGCCCGGCTAGCCGGATGAGTATTGGCGGCCGGGCGTGAGCGCGACGTCAGTTGCCGAAGCAACGGTTGCGGAGCGGCCGGGGCCGCGCTACGGTCGGCGCATGCCTCCGTTCCATGCCAACGCCAACGCGACCAACCGCAACGACAACGCGGCGGGCAACCGTGCGCGGCCGATGCGGGTGCGCGACGACCAGGCATAGAGACGGAAGGCGCCAGGTCACCACGAAAACCCGCATCGGCCGATGCGGGTTTTTTTGTGCCCGCACCGCCACCGCGATCCGACCACCACCACCAGGGGAACCGACCATGTGTTCGATCTTCGGCATCTTCGGCCTGCAGCCCGGCGACGACCTGCAGGCCCTGCGACGGGAGTCGCTGGACCTGTCCCAGCGCCAGCGCCATCGCGGCCCGGACTGGAGCGGCGTGTACCTGGACGAGGGCGCGATCCTCGTCCACGAGCGCCTGGCCATCGTCGACCCGGCCGGCGGTTCGCAGCCGCTGCTGTCCGACGACGGCCGGCTGGCGCTGGCGGTCAACGGCGAGATCTACAACCACCGCCAGCTGCGCGCGCAGCTGCGCCAGCCCTACGCCTTCCGGACCGGTTCGGACTGCGAGGTTATCAACGCGCTGTACCGCGAGGACGCGCCGGTCTCCTTCCTCAACCGGCTCAACGGCATCTTCGCCTTCGCCCTGTGGGACAGGGCGCAGGGCCGGGCGATCATCGCCCGCGACCCGATCGGCGTGGTGCCGCTGTACTGGGGCCACGACCGCGCCGGCCGCCTGCGCGTGGCCTCGGAGATGAAGGCCCTGGTGGACGAGTGCGCCGACGTGGCGCAGTTCCCGCCCAGCCATTGGTACGACACCGCCACCGGCCGGCTCACCCGCTACTACGAACGGCCGTGGCGCGAATACGCCGCGGTGGAGGGCGTGGAGGTGCCGTTGCAGGAACTGCGCGAGGCCTTCGAGGCGGCGGTGCACCGCCAGCTGATGAGCGACGTGCCCTACGGCGTGCTGCTGTCCGGCGGCCTGGACTCGTCGCTGGTGGCGGCGGTGGCGGCGCGCTACGCGCGGCGCCGGATCGAGGACAACGACCGTTCCGAGGCGTGGTGGCCGCGCCTGCACAGCTTCGCCATCGGCCTGAAGGGCTCGCCCGACCTGGCTGCGGCGGCGGTGGCGGCCGAGGCGCTGGGCACCGTGCACCACGGCTTCGAATACACCTTCGAGGAGGGCCTGGACGCGCTGCCGGAGGTGATCCGCCACATCGAGACCTACGACGTGACCACCATCCGCGCCTCCACGCCGATGTTCCTGCTGGCGCGGCGGATCAAGGCCATGGGCGTGAAGATGGTGCTCTCCGGCGAAGGCAGCGATGAGGTGTTCGGCGGCTACCTGTACTTCCACAAGGCGCCCAGCGCGCGCGAGTTCCACGAGGAGCTGGTGCGCAAGCTGGACGCACTGCACAACTACGACTGCCTGCGCGCCAACAAGTCGATGATGGCCTGGGGCGTGGAGCCGCGCGTGCCCTTCCTGGACCGCGAGTTCCTCGACGTGGCCATGCGCATGGACGCCGCGCACAAGATGGTGCGGCGTGGCAGCGACGGCCCGCAGCGCATGGAGAAGGGCATCCTGCGCGCCGCGTTCGAGGGCTACCTGCCGCCGGAGATCCTGTGGCGGCAGAAGGAGCAGTTCAGCGACGGCGTCGGCTACGGCTGGATCGACGGGCTGAAGGCGTACGCCGAGTCGCAGGTCAGCGACCGCGAGCTGGCCGCGGCCGACAAGCGTTTCCCGGTCAACCCGCCGCAGACCAAGGAGGCCTACCTGTACCGCAGCATCTTCGAACGCTTCTATCCCACGCCCGCGGCGGCGGCCACGGTGCCGGGCGGCAAGTCCATCGCCTGCTCCTCGCCGGCGGCCATCGCCTGGGACGAGAGCTTCGCGAAGATGGCCGACCCCTCCGGCCGCGCCGTGGCCGGCGTGCACGCGCAGGCGCTGGCCGGCTGAGGGAACCTGCGCGAGCCGCGCCAGCGGCGACGCGGCGGAGGTGTGTCCGGTCGCGTCGCGTGCTCCCGGGCCGCGCGTGGGTGGCCCGTCCGGCGTGGCGGTCGGACACGGCTTCGGGTACGCCAGGCCGGATCGCCGCGCACGCGGCTCCTACAGGGCCGGGTGGAGGCGCAGCTCGTGGCGGGCGGGGCCGGGCAGGAACGGCGTGGGCCGGCCGTGCACCCAGTCGTCGTGGCCGGCACCCCAGAACGGCGAGAGCGGATGGCCGCGCTGCCCGCCGGGCATGTGCACGATGCCCTCGTCCTCGTGCCCGGGCGCGACCACCATGCGCTGCGATGCGCCGAAGACCGGCTGCTGCACGCGCGGCACCGTGGTGTCGCCGGGCAGCGGCTCGGCCGGCATGCACAGCCACCGGCCCGGCCGGCCGGGCAGGGCGCCGGCCAGCGGGTGGCAGATGCGCGCGGTGTTGATCCGGCCCCAGCTGGCCGGCGTGCCGTCGCCCTCGCGTTCCAGCACCTGCCGCGCCGCGTCCTCCAGCAGGGCCTCCCAGCTGGCGAAGCCGCGCGGCAGCAGGTGCGGCGGACGCTGCGCCAGCAGCGGCCGGACCACGCCTTCCAGCTGCGGCAGGGCGGGCAGGCGGAATTCCCCGCCCAGCGCCGCGGCGGCCGGCGCGGCCAGGCCCCTGGCGATGCGGGCGTGCACCGCGCCGCGCCAGTCGCGCACCCGCCGGTAGGCCACCGAGCCGATGGAGGCGTGGCCGTCCCAGTCGGACACGGCGGCCAGCCGCGCCAGCGCCGAACCGGGCTGGCGACGGGCCTCGTCCTGCAGCAGTCGCCACCAGTCGCCGAGCAGGCGGGCCTGGTCGTCCAGCTGCATGGCCAGCAGGGCGGCCTCGTCGAAGTGGTCCTGCGCCAGCAGGCGCTCGCGGATCTGCCAGGCGCGGATGCCCAGCGCGTAGCCGCCATCGCCCACCGTGGCCAGCGCCGCGCCGTCCAGCGTGCGTGCGTTGGCGGTCCACAGGCGGTGGCCCGGCGGATCGGCCAGCACCGGTGCCAGCGCGGTGCTGATCGGCCACGGCGTGCAGTCCGGCGGTGGCAGCGCCGGCCCGGCCTCCGCCAGCGAGGGCGGGCAGCCGTCCGCGCGCTCCGGCAGCGGCCCGGTGATGCGCCAGGCGATGCGGCCGTGGCGGTCGCCCAGCACCAGGTTCTGCGCGGGGATGGCGGCACGCGCGGCCACCGCCAGGGCGGCGTCCAGGTCGCCGGCCAGGGCCATGTCGGCCAGGCCCACGTCCAGCGCGCCGGGCAGGTGCGCCACCCAGCGCAGCGCCAGCGCCGGCTCTCCGTCGCGGGACGGATGCAGGATGGGGCCGAAGCGGGTCTCCTCCACCTCCAGCACCTCGGGCGTGCCGCCGGCCACCCCGATCCGCTCGCGGTGGCGTTGCACCGGCTCGCAGCCTGCCGGCGCATCGCCCGTGGCGGGACAGGGGGGCACCGCGAACCAGTCGGCGGTGTCGGCGTAGCTGTTGGTGAAGCCCCAGGCCACGTGGCCGTTGCTGCCGACGATCACCGCCGGCAGGCCGGGCAGCGAGAAACCGGCCACATCCACCCGCCCGCCCGGCGCGCGCGGGTCCGGATAGCGCAGCCGCACCCGGAACCACAGGTTGGGCGCACGCAGGGCCAGGTGCATGTCGTTGGCGACGATGGCGCGGTCGTCGGCGGTCAGCGCGCCGGCCACGGCCAGGTTGTTGCTGCCCGGCGCGCCGTGGTCGTCGGCCTCCATGCCGCCGTTGTGTTCCGGGGCCGGCAGCGCGCGCAGGTCCACCTCGCCCGGCCCGGGCAGGGGCGCGTCGCCGCGTACCCGGCCCAGCAGTGGCGCGTCCCAGCGGCTGCCGTCGTGCGCCAGCAGCCGGTACAGCGCCGGCGGCAGGTGCCGGCGCAACCGCCACAGTTCCAGCTCGCGCGTGTTGGCCGCGTCCTGCAGGTCGAAATACATGGCCATGCCGACCAGGGCCGAGTCGGCCACCTGCCAGGGGGCGGGCGCCTGGCGCAGCAGCAGGTAGGGCCAGGGGCGCACGCGCAGCGCGGCCAGGCCGGCATTGGCGCCCTCGGCATAGGCCTGCAGGTGGTCGGCCCGGTCGCCGGCGAAGGCGGGCAGGGCGGCCTCGACGCGCGCACGCATGCGGTGCACGCGGCGGGCACGATCGGCCCGCCGCGCCGCCGGTCCGAGCAGGGCGGACAGCTCGCCGGCGGCGGCGCGCCGCATCAGGTCCATCTCGAAGTAGCGCTCCTGGGCATGGACGAAGCCGAGTGCGCGCACGGCGTCGGCCGCGCTGGCGGCCTCGATGGTGACCACGCCCAGCGCATCGCGCCGCACCGCCACCGGCGCCTGCAGGCCGGGCAGGGCCAGCTCCCCGTCCAGCCGCGGCAGGCTGCCGCGCAGTATCCACCAAGCCAGGGCCGTGGCCGCGAGGGCCAGGACCAGCAGCATTCCCAACGCACGGTGGATCCAGCGCAGCATGGTGTCCCTCCCCGGGTGCGGCCGCCCGATTATCCATGCGCCGGAGCAACTGCGTTTGAGATTGATTCCGATTGGAACACCGCCGCGGCCGTTGCGGCACACTGGTGCGCAGTTCCCTCCCCACCGGAGCCCGTGATGGAAGGCCATCCCGAAGTCATCGAATGCCTCAAGGAGCTGCTGCGCGGCGAGCTGGCCGCGCGCGACCAGTATTTCCTGCACTCGCGCCGCTACGAGGACCTGGGCCTGAAGGCGCTGTACGAGCGCATCCACCACGAGATGGAGGAGGAGACCGCGCACGCCGACGCGATCCTGCGCCGCCTGCTGTTCCTCGGCGCCGATCCGGACATGCGTCCGCATCCCATCACCCCGGGGAAGACCGTGGTGGAGATGCTGGAGGCCGACCTGCGCGTGGAGTACGAGGTGCGCGCCAACCTGGCCGCGGCCATCCGCCTGTGCGAGGAGAAGCAGGACTACGTCAGCCGCGACATGCTGCTGGCCCAGCTCCGGGACACCGAGGAGGACCACGCGCACTGGCTGGAGCAGCAGTTGCGCCTGATCCGCATGATCGGCCTGGAGAACTACCAGCTGTCCAGGCTGGGCGACGGCCCGGCCCGGGACTGACGCGCGCCGCCCGCGGCGGGCGTGGGGCGGTCAGCGGCGCCGCAGGCGGTAGACCGCGGTGGACAACGCGGTCACGCCCTCGGCGCGGAAGCCCGGTTCGCGCGCCAGGATGTCGCGCCGCTCCAGCAGCGCCACGTCCCATTCCCCGTCGAACAGGGCGTGCACCTCGTCCTCCGGCACGGAGAACGGCGGGCCCTGCTTCTCCGCCTGCGGGTACTCCAGGGTGATCAGCAGGCCGCGGCAGCCGGGCGGCAGGCGGCCGTAGACCCCGCGCGCGTAGCGCCGGCGCAGCGCCGGCGGCAGCGCGATCAGCGCGGCGCGGTCGTACACCCCGCGCATCGCCGCCAGGGTGGCATCGCCTAGCAGCCTGTTGAAATTCGATCCGGCGAAGCCCCCGACTCGGTCGGCAGCGCGGATTTCTCGCTGCTCAAGCGCTCCGCAAGCGCGTCCCGCGCTCTGAAACAAGCCCGCTTTCGGACTTCCAGGCGCACCTTCCCCGCCGGGGCCGC
>NZ_PDWK01000093.1 GCF_010093135.1 Pseudoxanthomonas taiwanensis
CGTCGCCTGGGCCCAGACCCGCCAGACCAACGGCTTCCTCGAAGCGCTCAACGGCCTGTTTCAGTCCGCCAAGCGCCGCGCTCGCGGCTTCACCCGCTTCACCACTATCAGAACCGTCATCTTCCTGATCGCCGGCAAGCTCGACTTCGCAGTGATCAACCCTCATGCCCGGCAACCCACTTGAAATTCAACAGAGCCTACGGCGATGACCAATGACCTGCAGGACCTGATCCGCCGCAACCATGCCTGGTCCGAGCGCGTGCGCGCCGAGGACCCGGGATTCTTCGCCCGCCTGTCCAGGCAGCAGGCGCCCGAATACCTGTGGATCGGCTGCTCCGACTCGCGGGTGCCGGCCAACCAGATCATCGACATGGCCCCCGGCGAGGTGTTCGTCCACCGCAACGTGGCCAACGTCGTGGTCCACACCGACCTCAACTGTCTGTCGGTGATCCAGTTCGCGGTGGACGTGCTCAAGGTCCGCCACATCCTGGTGGTGGGCCACTACGGCTGCGGCGGCGTGTACGCCGCCCTCACCCGCCAGCGCCTGGGCCTGGTGGACAACTGGCTCCGCCACGTCAGCGACGTGGCCGAGCACCATGCCGACTGCCTGGCGCACGCCGGCGACACCGACCTGCAGCACGCCCGCCTGTGCGAGCTGAACGTGGTCGAGCAGGTGGTCAACGTGTGCAAGACCCACGTCGTCCGCGACGCCTGGGAACGCGGCCAGCCCCTGACCGTGCACGGCTGGGTCTACAGCCTGCGCGACGGCCGGGTCCACCACCTGGGCATGGACGTGGACCGGATCGAGGAGCTGGAACCGCAGTACCAGGCCGCCCTGGAGCGCATCGGCCAGGACCGCGAGCTGCGCTGAGCCCCCTTCCCCACGCGAGGCCCGCCATGCTGACCGCCCCGTTCAACCTGCAGGCCTGGATCGAGGAGCACCGCCACCTGCTCAAGCCGCCGGTGGGCAACCAATGCCTGCACGACGGCGAGTTCATCGTCATGGTGGTCGGCGGCCCCAACGCCCGCACCGACTTCCACTGGGACGAGGGCCCGGAATGGTTCTACCAGCTGGAGGGCGAGATGGTGCTGCGCGTGCAGGAGCGGCCGGAGGGCGGCCCCGGCGCGGTGCGCGACATCCCGATCCGCGCCGGAGAGGTGTTCCTGCTGCCGCCGCGCGTGCCGCACTCGCCGCAGCGCATGGCCGGCTCGGTGGGTCTGGTGGTCGAGCGCCGCCGCCTGCCGCACGAGCGCGACGGCCTGCTGTGGTACTGCGAACGCTGCAACCACAAGCTGTACGAGAAGTTCTTCCACCTGCGCGACATCGAGCGCGACTTCCCGCCGGTGTTCGAGCGCTACTACGGCTCGCCCGAGCACCGCACCTGCGGCCATTGCGGCCACCTCAACCCCGTGCCGGCCTCCGGCGCCGCCACCGGCCCCTCCTGAGCCACCGCCCATGACCCGCCACGACGACCTCGCCCAGGCCCTCGCCCTCGACGCCGCCGACCCGCTGCGCGGATTGCGCGACGAGTTCCTGGTGCCGCGCCACGGCGACGGCGAACAGGTCTACTTCGTCGGCAACTCGCTGGGCCTGCAGCCGCGCGGCACGCGCGCGCAGGTGCAGGAGGTGCTGGACAAGTGGGCCGGCGAGGCGGTGGAAGGCCACTTCAGCGGCGACACCGCGTGGATGCACTACCACCGACTGGTGCGCGGGCCGCTGGCGCGGCTGGTCGGCGCACGGCCGGAGGAGGTGGTGGCGATGAACACGCTGACGGTGAACCTGCACCTGATGCTGGCCAGCTTCTACCGCCCCACCCCGGAGCGGCCGGCGATCCTGATCGAGGCCGGCGCCTTCCCGTCCGACCGCCATGCGGTGGAGTCGCAGATCCGCCTGCGCGGCTTCGATCCGGCCACCGACCTGGTCGAGGTCGAGGCCGACCAGCCGGACGGCACCCTCTCCGACGAGGCCGTCGCCCACGCCATCGCCACCCACGGCCCGCGCCTGGCCCTGGTGCTATGGCCGGGCGTGCAGTACCGCACCGGCCAGGCCTTCGACCTGGCCGGCATCACCCGCCTGGCCCATGCCCAAGGCGCGGTGGCCGGCTTCGACCTGGCCCACGCCGTGGGCAACCTGCCCCTGGCCCTGCACGACTCCGGCGCCGATTTCGCGGTGTGGTGCCACTACAAGTACCTCAATGCCGGGCCCGGCGCGGTGGCCGGCTGCTTCGTGCACGAGCGCCACGCCCGCGCCGGCCTGCCACGCCTGGCCGGCTGGTGGGGCCACGAAGCCGCCACCCGCTTCCTGATGGGGCCACGGTTCGTGCCGGAGGCCAGCGCCGAGGGCTGGCAGCTGTCCAACCCGCCGGTGCTGGCGCTTGCACCGCTGCGCGCCTCGCTGGAGCTGTTCGAGCGCGCCGGCGGCATGGCCGCCCTGCGCGCCAAGTCCGGGCACCTGACCGGGCTGCTGGAGCGGCTGATCCACGAACGCCTGGCCGACACCCTGCAGGTGGTCACGCCCGCCGACCCGGCGCGGCGCGGCTGCCAGCTGTCGCTGCGCGTGGCCGGCGGCCGCGAGCGCGGCCGCGCCCTGTTCGAGCATCTGCGCCGGGCCGGCGTGCTCGGCGACTGGCGCGAGCCGGACGTGATCCGGGTGGCGCCGGTGCCCCTGTACAACCGCTACGCCGAGGTGGTGCGCCTGGTCGAGGAAGTGGAGCGCTGGCGTGGTGGCTGAGCTGCCGGGCGAGCGCGAGCTGGTCCTGGTCGGCGCCGGCCTGGCCGGCTGCCTGCTGGCCATCCTGCTGTGCCGGCGCGGCTGGAAGGTGACCGTGTACGAGCGCCGTGGCGACCCGCGGGTCAAGGGCTACGAGTCCGGCCGCTCGATCAACCTGGCCCTGGCCGAGCGTGGCCGCCATGCCCTGGAGCAGGCCGGCGTGCTGGAGGCGGTGATGCGCCAGGCGGTGATGATGCGCGGGCGCATGGTCCACGGCCGCGACGGCCCCACCCGCCTGCACCGCTACGGCCGCGACGACAGCGAGGTGATCTGGTCGGTGCACCGCGCCGACCTCAACCCGACCCTGCTGGAGGCGGCCGAGCGCGCCGGCGCCCCCGTCCACTTCCACCGCCGCCTGCACACGGTGGACTTCGACGCCGGCTACGCGCGCCTGATCGACGACCGCGACGACCAGCCGCACGACATCCGCTTCCGCACCCTGGTCGGCACCGACGGCGCCGGTTCGGCGCTGCGCGCGGCAATGGTGCGCAAGGCCGGCCTGGTCGAGCGCACCGAGTTCCTGGACCACTCCTACAAGGAGCTGACCATCCCGCCGGCGGCCGACGGCGGGTTCCGCATGGAACCGCACGCCCTGCACATCTGGCCGCGCGGGCGCTACATGTGCATCGCCCTGCCCAACGACGAGCGCACCTTCACCGTCACCGTGTTCCTGCCCAACCAGGCCGCGCCCGGCAGCGGCGACCCCTGCTTCGCCAGCGTGCGCAGCGGCGCCGAGGTGCGCGCCCTGTTCGATCGCGACTTCCCCGACGCGCTGCCGCTGATCCCGGACCTGGAGCGCGACTGGGAGCACCACCCGCCCGGCCTGCTGGGCACGCTGTACCTGGACCGCTGGCACCTGGACGGCCGCGCGGTGCTGGTGGGCGACGCCGCGCACGCGATGGTGCCGTTCCACGGCCAGGGCATGAACTGCGCCTTCGAGGACTGCCTGGCCATGGTCGAGGCGATGGAGCGCCACGGCTCGCTGGAGGCGGCCTTCGCCGCCTACGAGGTCGAGCGCAAGCCCAACGCCGCGGCCATCCAGGCCATGGCCCTGGAGAACTACATCGAGATGCGCGACCGGGTGGACGACGCCGGCTTCCAGCTGCAGCGCGAGCTGGAGCTGGCCCTGCAGCAGCGTCATCCGCAGCGCTTCGTGCCGCACTACACCATGGTCACCTTCATGCGCGTGCCCTACGCGGTGGCGCTGTGGCGCAGCCAGGTGCAGCGGCAGATCCTGACCGAGGCCACGCGCGGCCGCGCCAGCCTGGACGGCATCGACTGGGAAGCGCTGGCCCGCGCGGTGCGCGAGCGCCTGCCCCCGCTGGAAGGAGCACGATGAGCGGCAGCTTCCTGTTCTACGACCTGGAGACCTTCGGCGCCGACCCGCGCCGCAGCCGTATCGCCCAGTTCGCCGCGCTGCGCACCGACGCGGAGCTGAACCCGGTCGAGGCCCCGATCAGCCTGTACGTGCGCCCGGCCGACGACCTGCTGCCCTCGCCCACCGCCACGTTGATCACCGGCATCGACCCGTACCAGGCCCTGCGCGACGGCCTGACCGAGGCCGAGGCGGCCGCGCGCATCGTCGAGGAGATGGGCCGCCCGGGCACCTGCACCCTGGGCTACAACTCGCTGCGCTTCGACGACGAGTTCGTCCGCCACACCCTGTTCCGCAACTTCTTCGACCCGTACGAGCGCGAGTGGCGTAACGGCAACTCGCGCTGGGACCTGCTGGACGTGCTGCGCCTGGCCCATGCCCTGCGCCCGGACGGCATCACCTGGCCCAAACGCGAGGACGGCGCCACCTCGTTCAAGCTCGAGCACCTGGCCCTGGCCAACGGCGTGCGCGTGGGCGAGGCCCACGAGGCGCTGTCGGACGTCAACGCCACCGTGGGCCTGGCGCGCCTGCTGCGCCGCGCGCAGCCGCGGCTGTGGGACTACGCCCTGCGCCTGCGCGACAAGCGCCACGCCGCCAGCCTGCTGGACACCTTCGCCATGGCCCCGGTGCTGCACGTCTCGCAGCGCTATCCGGCCAGCCGCCTGTGCGCGGCGGTGGTGCTGCCGCTGGCCACGCACCCGGACATCCCCAACCGCGTGATCGTGTTCGACCTGGACGGCGACGAGCAGGCGCTGCTGGACCAGGACGCCGACGCCATCGCCGACCGCCTGTACACCCCCACCGCCGACCTGCCGGAGGGCGTGAGCCGGGTGCCGCTGAAGGAGGTGCACCTGAACCGCTCGCCCATGCTGGTGCCGTGGGCGCACCTGCGCGCGCCGGACTTCGAGCGCCTGGGCCTGGACCCGGACGCGCTGCTGGCCAAGGCCGAACGCCTGCGCGCGCACGGCCCGGAACTGGCCGAGAAGGTGCGGCGGGTGTTCGCCCGGGTCCGCGACGGGCAGCCAGGCGATCCGGACGGCGCGCTGTACGCCGGCTTCTGTGGTGACGGCGACCGCCGCCTGTGCGTGCAGGTGCGTGCCTGCACGCCCGAGGAGCTGGCCCGCCGCCACTTCGGGTTCCGCGACCCGCGCCTGCCGGAACTGCTGTTCCGCTACCGCGCGCGCAACTGGCCCCATACCCTGGACGCGGCCGAACGCCAGCGCTGGGACGAATCCCGCCGCCTGCGCCTGCAGCAGGACAGCGGCCTGTCGGAGCACACCTTCGACAGCTACTTCGCCGAGATCGCCGCCCTGCGCGCGGCCCACGCCGGCGACGGCCCGCGCCAGGTCCTGCTCGACCGCCTCGAGGCCTGGGGCCGCGAACTGCAAGCCACGCTATGACCACCTACTTCACCGAGGCCAGCTTCCGCTTCCTGCGCGGGCTGGCGCGCCACAACGACAAGGCCTGGTTCCAGGCGCACCGCGCCGACTACGAGGTGCACGTGCGCCAGCCGTTCCTGCGGCTGATCGCCGACCTGCAGCCGGCGCTGGCCAGGATCAGCCCGCACTACCGCGCCGACCCGCGCCCGCTGGGCGGCTCGCTGTTCCGCATCCACCGCGACGCGCGCTTCTCCCGCGACAAGTCGCCGTACAAGACCTGGCAGGGCGCGCGCCTGTTCCACGAACGCCGCCGCGAGGTGCCAGCGCCCTCGTTCTACATCCACCTGCAGCCGGGGGAGAGCTTCGTCGGCGCCGGCCTCTGGCACCCGGAGCCGGACACCCAGCGCCGCGTGCGCCAGTTCATCCTCGAGAACCCCGGCAGCTGGAAGGCCGCGGCCCACGCCCCGGCCCTGCGCCGCCGCTTCGCCATGGACGAGAGCGAAATGCTGGTGCGGCCGCCGCGCGGCTTCCCGGCCGACTTCCGGTTCATTGACGACCTGCGCCACCGGAACTGGGTACTCTGGAGGCCCCTGGAGGACGCGACCATGACCGGCCCACGCCTGCGCCACACTCTGGAAACCGACCTGGCGGCCCTGGGCCCGTTCGTGGACTACCTCTGCGCCGCGCTGGACCTGGAGTTCTAGCGATGGCCGGGGGGCAGGCACCGCCGCTGCAGCGGACACGGCGCCGGGCCGCCCTCTTCGCCGTACCGCTGCTGCTGGCCGTGCTGGCGCTGGCCGCGTGGCTGGCGGCCGGCCCGTGGCTGGCGGGGCGCGGCATCGGGCGCGCCTTGGAGACGCGCGACACCGCCGCGCTGGAACGCCACGTGGACTTCCCGCGCCTGCGCGCCAACCTCAAGGCGCAGCTGGACGACCGTCTGGTGCGTGCCGCCGGTGATGCCGCCGCGCACCCGCTGGGCGCGCTGGCCCTGGCCGCCGCCGGCGGCCTGGCCGGCGCCACGGTGGACGTGATGGTCACGCCCACCGGCATCGCAGGACTGCTGCAGGGCCACGCGCTGTGGCAGCGGAGCCGGGGCCGCACCGTGGACCACGATCCCTGGGGCGCCACCGAACCGGCGCGGCCGCTGCACGATGCCCGGCTGCGCTGGGAATCCCCCTCCCGCTTCACCGCCACCGTGATCCATCCCGACGGCCGCCGCACCGTGTGCGTGCTGCAGCGCCAGGGGCTGCGCTGGCGCCTGGTCGACATCCGCCTACCCGAGGAGCCTGTCGCCCCCGTCTTCTGAGCCGCGGCCTCGCGGCCGCGGACATCCGCCCGTTCGTATCCCAGGGAGAGGACGCCGATGGAGAAGGAGACCGGACCCGACCGCACCATCACCGAGGCCATGTGGGAGCGCCTGGCCACGCGCCTGAAGGTGGAGGTGGCCGCGCTCAAGGCGGTGGCCGAGGTGGAATCCTCCGGTAACGGCTTCCTGCCGCCGCCGGACCGCCGGCCCACCGTGCTGTTCGAGGGCCACGTGTTCCACCGCCTCACCGCCGGACGCTTCGGCCGCAGCCATCCCGACCTCAGCCACCCGCGCTGGAACCCGCGCCGCTACGCGCGCACGCCGGCCGGCGAATGGGAACGCCTGGACCGCGCCGCGCAGCTGGACGCCACCGCGGCGCTGCAGTCGGCCAGCTGGGGCGCGTTCCAGATCATGGGCTTCAACTACGCGCTGTGCGGCTTCGACAGCATCGGCCGCTTCGTCGAATGCCAGTCCACCAGCGCCGAGGCGCAGCTGGAGGCCTTCGCCACCCTGCTCGGCCGCCCCGGCTCGCCGCTGCTGGCGCCGCTGCGCCGCCGCGGCTGGGCGCGCTTCGCCCGCCTGTACAACGGGCCGGAGTACCGCCGCAACCGCTACGACGACAGGCTCGCCGCCGCCTACGCGCGCCATGCCGGCACCGCCCCGGCGCGCGCGCGCCGGCCGACCGCGCCGGCTCGGCCCGCCCCCGGCCGGCCCGGGCCGGCGCCGCTGGAACTGCTGGAGACCGCCCGGCCCGTGTCGCGCCGCAGCGGCATCCGCGTGCTGAACGTGCGCCCGGACGCGGTGGACCTGCGCGACTGGGAGTACCGGCCACCGGTGGCCTCGGCGCCGCCGGACGTGGTCTATCCGCCCGAGGTGCGCCCGGTGCTGGACCAGGGCCTGAGCGCGGCCTGCACAGGCTACGCCCTGGCCACGGTGATCGAGTACCTGCTGGTGCGCGCCGGCCGCCACGTCGAGCCGGTGTCCCCGCACATGCTCTACAGCATGGCCCGCCGCTACGACGAATGGGCCGGCGACGGCGAGGACGGGGACCAGGCCGACACCGGCTCCTCGCTGCGCGGTGCGCTCAAGGGCTGGCTGCGCCACGGCGCCGCCGCCGCGCGTCTGTGGCCGCGCCCGCCGATGCCGCCGCCGCGCGCCGACGCCTGCGAGGACTGGTGGACCGACGCGGTGAAGCGCCCGCTGGGCGCGTACTACCGCATCGACCCGCGCTCGCTGCGCGACATGCACGTGGCCATCGCCCAGACCGGGGCGCTGCTGGCCAGCGCCTGCATCCACGCCGGCTGGGAGGAGCTGTTGCAGCCGGCGCCGCTGCCGCGTCCGCAGGACCCGGCCGGCCTGCCGGTGATCCGGCGCATGAGCGGCCAGCCGGACGCCGGCCACGCCTTCGCCATCATCGGCTACACCCGCGACGGCTTCATCGTGCAGAACTCCTGGGGGCCGGCCTGGGGTGCCGGCGGCCTGGCCGTGCTGCGCTACGGCGACTGGCTGGAGAACGCCATGGACTGCTGGGTGGCGCAGCTGGGCGTGGTCACCGCCGAGCACGAGGCCATCGCCAACGCGGTGTCGCTGCGCACCAACCCCGCCGGCACCCGCACCGTGCTCTCCGGCAACCCGGTGCTGGCCGAGCACGAGCTGGGTCCGTTCATCGTCAACATGGGCAACGACGGCCTCCTGAGTAACCGTCTTCCGAGTCAAGCGCCGTGAAGCGCGTTATCCCAAGGTTTGTTGGTTCTGACCATGGCATTGAGCACGGTCAGCAGCTTGCGCATGCAAGCGACCAAGGCGACTTTGGGGCATTTG
>NZ_PDWK01000094.1 GCF_010093135.1 Pseudoxanthomonas taiwanensis
GAGCACTTGAAGGTTGTCCAGCGACACATTGCCCCGCTGCCGCGGCAGGCAATCCTCGATACGCGCGAATTGCGCAGGCGTAAGTTCCATGCGCAGTATGTTAGCACGTAGTGTTAACAGGCCCTAGTCGCCGAGCAGGGCCTGGATCGCGGCGAAACCCGCGCTGGCGCGCTCGCGCTTGCGCGCCGCGTCGGCCACCGGGTCGGCGCCGTCGCGCTGCAGCTCCTCGGCCGGCAGCTCGTCCAGGAAGCGGCTCGGCTGCAGCCGCACCTGCTCGCGGAAGCGCCGGGCCTGGCGGCTGTAGGAGAGCCACAGCTGGGTCTTGGCGCGGGTGATGCCCACGTACATCAGCCGGCGCTCCTCCTCCAGCGAGCCTTCCTCCAGCGCGGCCTCGTGCGGCAGCGTGCCTTCCTCGCAGCCGACGATGAACACGTAGTCGAACTCCAGGCCCTTGGCCGCGTGCAGGCTCATCAGCCGCACCTGGTTGCCGCCCTCGTCCTTGTCGTTGCGCGACAGCAGCGCCAGCTGCGCGGCCAGGTCGCCGGCGCTGGCGCCGCGCGGGCCGCCCTCGAACCAGTCGGCCAGCTCGTCCAGGTTGGCCTGGCGCCGCTGGAAGGCGGCCTCGTCCCTGCTCTGCGCGCGCAGCTCGGCCAGCAGGCCGGACTTCTCCACCAGCCGGCGCACCAGGTCGGCGGCGCTGAGCCGCGGAGCGTGGTCGCGCAGGTCGGCGATGATGTCGTTGAACGCGCTCAGGCCGTTGGCCGCGCGCGGCGGCAGCTGCTGCAGCACGCCCATGGACTGGGCCGCGCGCGACAGCGGCAGGTGCTTGCTCGCGGCCAGCTCGGCCAGGCGCGCCAGCGAGGTGGCGCCGACCTCGCGCTTGGGCGACTGCACCGCGCGCAGGAAGGCCGCGTCGTCGTCCGGGTTGGCGATCACCCGCAGCCAGGCCAGGGTGTCCTTCACCTCCTGGCGTTCCAGGAAGGCGGTGCCGCCGGTCAGGTGGTAGGGGACGCGCAGCAGCTGCAGCGCCTTCTCCAGCGGCCGCGACTGGTGGTTGCTGCGGAACAGGATGCACAACCCGCTCCACGGCACCTGCCTGGCCTCGTGCAGGAACGAGATCTCCGCCGCCACCCGCTCGGCCTCGTGCTCGGCGTCGCGGCACTCCCACACCCGGATGCGCTCGCCGTCGGGACGGTCGCTCCACAGCTTCTTCAGGTGCACGTGCGGGTTGTGCGCGATAAGCGCGTTGGCCGCGCGCAGCACCCGGTTGGAGCAGCGATAGTTCTGCTCCAGCTTGATCACCTTCAGCTGCGGATAGTCCTTCTCCATCTGCAGCAGGTTGTCCGGGTTGGCGCCGCGCCAGGCGTAGATGCTCTGGTCGTCGTCGCCCACGCAGGTGAAGTTGCCGCGCGGGCCGGCGATGGCCTTCAGCAGGCGGTACTGGGCGTCGTTGGTGTCCTGGCACTCGTCCACCAGCAGGTAGCCGATGCGCTCGCGCCAGGCCGCGGTGATCTCCGGACTCTGTTCCAGGATCTGCACCGGCAGGCGGATCAGGTCGTCGAAGTCCACCGCGTTGAACGCGGCCAGGCGCGCCTGGTAGCGGGCGTAGAGCCTGGCCGCCTCCATCTCGCGCGGCGAGCGGGCCAGGGCCAGCGCCTGCTCCGGCGACAGGCCGGCGTTCTTCGCCCGCGAGATCAGGTTGCGCGCGTCCTCCACCGCGTCCGGCTTGGTCCCTGGCGGCAGCAGGTCCTTGACCTGCGCGGCGGTGTCGTCGGCGTCGAAGATCGAGAAGCCGCGCTTGAGCCCGGCGGCCTCGTGCTCGATCTGCAGGAACTTCAGGCCCAGGGCGTGGAAGGTGCAGATGGTCAGCCCCTCGCCGGCGTCGCCCCGGATGCGCCTGGCCACGCGCTCGCGCATCTCCTTCGCCGACTTGTTGGTGAAGGTGATGGCGGCGATGCGCCGGGCCGGATAGCGCCCGGAACCGATCAGGTGGGCGATCTTCTCGACGATGACGCGGGTCTTGCCGCTGCCGGCGCCGGCCAGCACCAGCAGGGGGCCTTCGTCGTGCAGGACCGCGGCGCGTTGTTGGGGGTTGAGCACGGGCGCGGACGGGGTGGAACGGGTCGCGCATTCTACCCCGGGCGGGGTGGGGCCGACGCCGGACCGGCCGGTAGAATCCGTGCATGGCCAAGCTCTACTTCTACTACTCGGCGATGAACGCCGGGAAGACCACCACCCTGCTGCAGTCGTCCTACAACTACCGCGAGCGGGGCATGCGCACGCTGATCCTGACCCCGCGCCTGGACGACCGCGGCGGCCGTGCCGGCGTGGTGGCCTCCCGCATCGGCCTGCGCACCGAGGGCACGGCGTTCGACCGCGACACCGACCTGGAACGGCTGGTCGAGCGCGACGTGCTGGCCAACGGGCCGCTGGGCTGCGTGCTGGTGGACGAGGCCCAGTTCCTCACCCGCGCCCAGGTGTGGCAGCTGAGCGAGGTGGTGGACCGCATGCGCATCCCGGTGCTGTGCTACGGCCTGCGCACCGACTTCCGCGGCGAGCTGTTCGAGGGCAGCCAGTACCTGCTGGCCTGGGCCGACGAGCTGCAGGAGATCAAGACCATCTGCCACAGCGGCAAGAAGGCCACCATGAATGTGCGGGTGGATGCGTCCGGACGCGCGGTGACCGACGGCCCGCAGGTGGAGATCGGCGGCAACGAGCGCTACGTCTCGGTCAGCCGCCAGGAGTTCAAGAAGGTCATGCGCGGCGAGGGCACCATCGAGCCGCTGCAGGCGCCGCTGCTGTAAGCCGGGCGGCGCGGCTTACGCCGGCGCGTCCCCGCCGGCGCTGCGGCTGCGCACCACGGTGATGGTGCAGTCGGCCTCGGCCACCACCTTCGCCGACACGCTGCCCAGCAGCCGGCGCACGCCGGTGATGCCGCGCGCGCCCATCACCAGGTGGTCGATGGCGTTGCCGCGCGCATAGTCGATCAGCGCCTCGGCCACGTCGGCCGATTCCAGCACGTGGTAGGTGATGCGGTGGTCGGGCAGGTCCAGGGCCCGGGCCCAGTCGCGCAGCGCCACCAGGCGTTTGACGTGGCGGTTGCGTCCGGCCGCGTCCAGGTTGGAGTCCATGCCGATGCGCTGGGTGCGCAGCACGGTCACGCAGGCCAGGCGCGCACCGGGGGCGCTGGCCACGATCCGCTGCACCGCCTCGCGCAGCGCGGCGTCCAGGGCGGCGTCGCGCTGCTTCACGTCCACCGCCACCATGATCAGTGGCGCGCGTACCGCCGCCGGGGCCGGCTCGCGGAAGCGGCTGGCGTCCATGCCCAGCGACTTCCACCAGCGCCGCAGGGTGTCCAGGCGGCCGCTGCGCTGGGCGCGGTCGGCGCGCGCGGTCAGCACCACCTGCTCCGGATGCTGCAGCTCGAAGGCCAGCTGCGCGGCGCTGGGATGGCGCTCGTCCGGGTCCACCTCCAGGCAGCGCAGGATGATCTCCTGCAGCCAGCGCGGGATCTCCGGGTTGAGCGCGCGCGGCGGTGGCGGGTCCTGGTACAGCCGGCGCTTGAGCCCGCGCTGGCTGCCGGGCGAGCCGAACGGGCGCACCCCGGTGGCCAGGGGGTACAGGGTCACGCCCAGGGCGAACAGGGCGCTGCGCGGGTCCGAGCGCACGCCCAGCACCTGCTCAGGGGCGATGTACGGCGCGGTGCCCATCGGCACGCGGAACTGCTCGGCCAGCAGGTCCGGCAGCTGGGCGTGGCGCGACAGGCCGAAGTCGATCAGCACCATGCGCTCGCCGCCCTCGGTCGGGCGGTGCAGCAGCAGGTTGCTGGGCTTGATGTCCAGGTGCACCACATGCTGGCGGTGCAGGGCGTCCAGTGCCAGCGCCGCCAGCGCGCCCAGCGCCGCCCCCCGCTCCGGGTCCAGCGGCGCCTGGTCCAGCAGCGGTCGCAGGGTCTGCCCGGCCACGTGCTCCATCACCAGCCACGGCTGGTCGCCGTCGTCGCCGGCGGCGATGAAGCGCGGCACGTGCGGGCCGGACAGGGTCGGCAGCAGGCTGCGTTCGACCTCGAAGCCCACCAGCTGGCTCACCTTCTCGCCGTAGCCGATGCGCGGCAGCTTCATCAGCAGCGGCAGCCGGTGGTCCGGGTGCTCCACCCGCCACAGCGTGGCCATGCCGCCCTCGTGCAGCGGCTCCAGCAGGCGGAAGCCCCCCAGCAGCATCCCCGGTGCCAGTTTCGGCGGCATGTTCAGTCCTCCCCCAGCAGGCGCCTCGCGAAGACCTCCGGCAACCCGGCGGCGCGGATCCGTGCCGCCGCCGCTTCGTGGTCGTAGGGCACGCGCAGGATCGCCAGCTGCCGGCTGCCGGTGTCGTACCAGGCGCAGCAGGCGGCCGGATTGCCGTCGCGCGGCTGGCCGCAGGTGCCGACGATGGCCAGCCAGCGGCGGCTGGGCAGCAGCGGGATCGGCGTGCCCGGGCGCGGCTCGAAGTACGCCGCCGCACCGGGCAGGGTGCTGTCGTAGTACAGCGCCGGTTCGTGCACGTGTCCGCAGAAGGTGATGCGCCGGTCGGTGGCCGCCAGGCTGCGCTGCGCCGCCAGCAGGCTGTCCACGTAGCCCCAGCCGGCCGGGTCCCAGGCGTTGGCGTGCACGTACAGGCGGTCGTCCTCGGCCACCTGCAGCGGCAGTTCACGCAGGAAGCGCAGCTGCTCGCCGTCCAGGCGGTCGCGTGTCCAGGCGATGGCCGCGCGCGCCTGCTCGTGCAGGCGCGCCTGCTCCGGCGCCAGCACCGCGGCGTCGTGGTTGCCCTGCACGGCGATGGCGCCGGCGGCCACGTGCTCGCGCACCGTGTCCACCACCCAGGCCGGGTCGGCGCCGTAGCCCACCAGGTCGCCCAGGAACACCAGGCGCTCGCAGCCGGCGCGCCGCAGCGCCTTCAGGCACGCGGTGAGCGCCTCGCGGTTGGCATGCAGGTCCGCCAGCAGGCCGATACGCATCCTCTCCCTCCCGCGCCGCACGGTAGCCGCGGGCGCCCCGGCACGCCATTCGGCGAAGGTCTAGCGGCCGCTCAGTACAGCACCCGCTCCTCCGGTGGCGGCGGGTTCCACTGGTACAGCCAGGTCTCGGTGAGGGCGCGGCCCTCGTGGCGCAGGTACAGGCGGATGTCGATCTGGCCGGTGGACCCGTCCGGCGGATAGACGTCGAACATGGCGCGGTAGCCGTCGATGGCGTGCAGCGGCCGTGCCGAGACCGTGTCCACCTGGCCGCGGCTGGCCTCCACCACTGCTTCCACCGTGGCGTTGCGCGCGCCCAGGGCCGCCAGTTCGCCGCCGGCGAAGTCCACGGCGAAGCGCTGCGAATAGCGCTCGCGCCTGAAGCCGATCACCCCGCCCAGGCCGGTGCGGGTGGCCACGCAGCGGGCCAGCGGCGGACGCGCCGGCGGCTCGGCGCCCCAGTACAGGCGGTAGCCGAACAGCAGCTCCTGGCCCGGCTGCGGCCGTGCCTCGGGGTTCCAGAAGGCGACGATGTTGTCGAAGGTCTCGTCCACCGTGGGGATCTCCACCAGCTGCACGGTGCCGCGGCCCCAGGCGTGCTTGGGCTCGACCCACAGCGAGGGGCGGCGGTCATAGAACACGCCGTCGTCCTGGTAGTGGTCGAAGTCGCGGTCGCGCTGCAGCAGGCCGAAGCCGCGCGGATCCTCGTCGACGAAGGCGTTGAAGCGCAGCTGGCGCGGATTTCCCAGCGGCCGCCAGATCCACTCGCCGGCGCCGGTCCACAGCGCCAGGCCGTCGCTGTCGTGGATCTCCGGGCGCCAGTCCCAGGCCATGCGGCGGTCGTTCTCGCCGACCTGGAACATGCTGGTGCAGGGGGCGATGCCCAGCCGCTCGATCTCCCGGCGCGGGTACAGCGCCGCGTCCACGTCCATCAGCAGCGGCTCGCCGGGGGTGATGGCCAGGCGGTAGGCGCCGGCCACGCTGGGCGAGTCCAGCAGCGCGTACACCACCAGCGTCTCCGAGCCCGGTTGCGGGCGCTCCAGCCAGAAGGCGGTGAAGTCGGGGAATTCCTCCGGCCGCGGCAGGCCGGTGTCCACGGCCAGGCCGCGCGCCGACAGGCCGTACTGCATGCTCGCGCCCACCGCGCGGAAGTAGCTGGCACCGAGGAAGGCGACGAAGTCGCGCTGCATGTCCTCGGGCCGGTGCAGGCGGAAGCCGGCAAAGCCCAGGTCCTTCGGCAGGCGCCGGCCGTCCAGGCCACTGCGGCCGTAGTCGAACATGGCCGGGTCGTAGGCCAGCTCCCGGGCCTGGCCGTCGGCCACCTCGTACAGGCGTACCGGGCGGCGGAAGCCCAGGCCCAGGTGGAAGAAGGTGGCGCGGAAGCGCGTGTCCGGCAGGTCGTGCCAGAGCGCCCGCTCCGGGCGGGTGCGCAGGGCGTGGTACTGCTCCCAGCCCAGCGCCGTCACCGCCGGATGCGTGACCTCGCCGCGCGGCGTGTACGGCCGTCCGGCGAGGGCACGGGCATGGCCCTTGAGCCAGGCGTAGTCGAAGCGGTGGCGCTGGCCCAGCGTGGCCGGCGCGGGGGAGGTGGCCAGGGCCGGGAGCAGGCCGGAGGCGGCGAGCGCCGCGCCGGCACGGATCAGGAACTGGCGTCGGTGCATGGCGCGTCCGTGGTATGGGAACGGGCCATCTTAAGCATGCTCAAACCGCAGGCAGGCTTAACGCGCGCGGCTCAGCGCTGGCAGCGCGGGCACCAGACCGTGGTGCGCTGGCCGACGCTGGCCTGGCGCAGGCGGGTGCCGCAGGCCGGGCAGGGCAGGCCGCCGCGGCCGTACACGGCCAGCTCCTGTTCGAAGTAGCCCGGCGCGCCGTCCGGGTTGAGGAAGTCGCGCAGGGTGGTGCCGCCGCGGGTGATGGCGTGGCCGAGGATCCCGCGCACCGCTTCGGCCAGGGCCATGTAGCGGGCCAGTGAGACCCGCCCGGCCGGGCGCAGCGGGGAGATGCCGGCGCGGAACAGGCTCTCGGCGGCGTAGATGTTGCCCACGCCGACCACGATGCGCTGGTCCATCAGGAAGGTTTTCACCGGCGCGCTGCGGCCGCGGCTGAGGCGNTACAGCCAGTGGCCGTCGAACCGCTCCGACAGCGGCTCCGGGCCCAGTCCGCGCAGCAGCGCGTGCTCCGTGCCGGCCGGCTGCCACAGCAGGCAGCCGAAGCGGCGCGGATCGGTGAAGCGCAGCACCCGGCCCGAGTCCAGGGCCAGGTCCACGTGGTCGTGCGCGCCGACCGGGGTGTCGGCCGGCAGCACCCGCAGCATGCCGGACATGCCCAGGTGGAGCAGGGCGCTGTGGCCGGCGTCGGTGTCCAGCAGCAGGTACTTGGCGCGGCGGCGCACCTGCACGATGCGGCGACCGGGCAGCTCGCGCGCCACCTCGGCCGGGATCGGCCAGCGCAGGTCCGGCCGGCGCAGGGTCACGGCGGTGACGGTGCGGCCCTCCACGTGCGGGGCCAGGCCGCGGCGGGTGGTCTCGACCTCGGGCAGCTCGGGCACGGCTCAGGCTCCGGCACCGGCCAGGCGGGGCACCGCGGCGTCGCCGGCCGGCGTCCACAGCCGCACCGGGCCGCCGAAGGCCTCCGACAGCAACGCCTCGTCGAGCATGGCCGCGCGCGGTCCCTGCGCCAGCATGCGGCCCTCGCGCAGCAGCACCACGTGGCCGATCTCCGGGATGATCTCCTCGATGTGGTGGGTGACCAGCACCAGGGTGATGCCCTGGCGCGCCAGCTCGCGGAGCATGGCCAGCAGGCGGTCGCGGGCGACCACGTCCAGGCCGGTGCTGGGCTCGTCCAGGAGCAGGGCGTGCGGGCGGTTGACCAGGGCGCGGGCGATCAGCACCCGCCGCGCCTCGCCGGTGGACAGCTCGGCGTAGCGGCGCCGGCGCAGGTCCGCCACGCCGGTGCGGGCCAGGGCCTCGGCCGCCCGTTCGCGCATGGCCTCGGTGATCTCACGGAATGGTGGGACGACGAAGCTGGCGAACAGCCCGCCCAGCACCGCGTCCTCCGCGGTCAGCCCCGGCAGCTCGGCCAGGCGGGCGCCGAAGTCGGCGGTGACGATGCCCAGTTGCGAACGCAGCCGGTCCACCTGCCAGCGCGCCTGGCCCAGCACCCGCACCGGCGGCGGGGCGTCGGCGCCGCGCGCCAGCGGGTACAGCTCGCGGGTGATGAGCTTGATCAGGGTGGACTTGCCGCAGCCGTTGGGACCGAGGATGGCGGTGTGCTGGCCCTGGGCGATGCGCAGGCTCAGGTCGTGCAGGACCCGGACCTGGCCACGGACCACCGTGGCGTGGTCCAGCTCGATCAGCGGGGGGAGGTCGGGG
>NZ_PDWK01000095.1 GCF_010093135.1 Pseudoxanthomonas taiwanensis
ACCAGTCGCTCATCGGGCGGGGCCCGTGGGGAAAAGGCGCGCATTGTAACGGAGCGGGGGCCGCGGCAGCGGTAGAATGCGCCTCCTTTTCCCGAGCCGAGCCCCGCCCGATGAGCGACTGGTCCGTCGACCGCGCCCGCGCCACCTGGTCCATCCCGTACTGGTCCGACGGTTACTTCGACGTGGCTGACGGCGCGATGCAGGTGCTGCCGCGCGGCCCCGGCGGCCCGCGCCTGGCGCTGCCGCGGCTGGTCGAGGACGCCCGCGCGCGCGGCATGAAGCTGCCGCTGCTGCTGCGCTTCCCGGACATCCTCGGCGACCGCCTCGGCCGGCTCCAGGACGCCTTCGCCACGGCCATGGCCGAGACCGGCTACCGCGGCGGCTACACCGCGGTCTACCCGATCAAGGTCAACCAGCACCGCGGCGTGGCCGGCACCCTGGCCGCGCACGCCGGCGAGGGCTTCGGCCTGGAGGCCGGCAGCAAGCCGGAGCTGATGGCGGTGCTGGCGCTCTCGCGCCCGGGCGGCCTGGTGGTGTGCAACGGCTACAAGGACCGCGAGTACATCCGCCTGGCGCTGATCGGGCGCAAGCTGGGCCTGGAGACCTTCATCGTCATCGAGAAGCCCTCCGAGCTGCGCCTGGTGATGGAGGAGGCGCGCGCGCTGGGCGTGGAGCCGGGCCTGGGCGTGCGCATGCGCCTGGCCAGCCTGGGTGCCGGCAAGTGGCAGAACAGCGGCGGCGACAAGGCCAAGTTCGGCCTGTCCCCGCGCCAGCTGCTGGACCTGTGGAAGACCCTGCGCGACACCGGCATGGGCCACTGCCTGCAGCTGCTGCACTTCCACATGGGCTCGCAGATCTCCAACGTGCGCGACATCGCCAACGGCATGCGCGAGGCGGTGCGCTACTTCAGCGAGCTGTCGCGCCTGGGCGCGCGCATCCGCTACATGGACGTGGGCGGCGGCCTGGGTGTGGACTACGAGGGCACCCGCTCGCGCAGCTACTGTTCGATCAACTACGGCCTGGTGCAGTACGCCACCAACATCGTCCTGCCGCTGGCCGACGTGTGCGCCGAGCAGGGCCTGCCGCCCCCGCGCATCGTCACCGAGTGCGGGAGGGCCATGACCGCGCACCACGCGGTGCTGGTGGCCAACGTCACCGAGGTGGAGAAGGCGCCGGAGGGCCGCGTGCCCGACCCGCACGACGACGAGCCGGCGGTGATCCGCCACCTGCGCGAGCTGCACGCGGACCTGGACCGGCGCCCGCCGCTGGAGCTGTTCCACGAGGCCCAGCACTTCCACGCCGAGGGCCTGGCCGCCTACACCCTGGGCCAGATCGACCTGCCGCAGCGGGCGCGGGTGGACGACCTGTTCTATGCGGTGCTCAACGGCGTGCGCGCGCGCCTGGACATCAGCGAGCGCGCCCACCGCGCCGCGCTGGACGAGCTCAACGAGCGCCTGGTGGACAAGTACTTCGTCAACTTCAGCGTGTTCGAGTCGGTCCCCGACGTGTGGGCCATTGACCAGGTGTTCCCGATCGTGCCGATCGAGCGCCTGGACGAGGCGCCGGACCGCCGCGGCGTGATCGCCGACATGACCTGCGACTCGGACGGCACCATCAAGACCTACGTGGAGAACGGCGGCCTGGACGCCTCGCTGCCGCTGCACCCGGTGCGCCCCGGCGAGAGCTACCGCCTGGGCTTCTTCATGGTCGGCGCCTACCAGGAGATCCTGGGCGACATCCACAACCTGTTCGGCGACACCGACGCGGTGGAGGTGCGCCTGGCCGCGGACGGCGGCTACGAGCTGACCCAGCAGCGCCGCGGCGACACCACCGACATCATGCTCGACTACGTGGGCTACCGCCTGGACGACCTGCGTGCGGTCTACGCCCAGCGCGTGCACGACGCCGGACTGCCGCGCAAGGAGGCGCTGGCGATCGCCGCCACCCTTGAGGCCGGCCTGACCGGCTACACGTACCTGTCGGACGAGCCGCTGGTCTGAGCCGGCGGCCTCAGCCGCGGAACACCTGGAAGCCGGCGAAGCTCTGCGTGACCGGCATGATCTCCAGGCGGTTGATGTTCAGGTGCGGCGGCAGGGTGGCCACGTAGTAGATCTGCTCGGCGATGTCCTCGGCCGACATCGGGTTGGCGTCCCTGTACAGCGCGTCCGAGGCTGTCTGGTTGCCGTGGGTGCGCACCAGGGTGAACTCGGTGTGGGCCATGCCCGGCTCGATGGTGGTCACGCGCACGCCGGTGCCGTGCAGGTCGCTGCGCAGGTTCAGCGAGAACTGGCTGACGAAGGCCTTGGTGCCGCCGTAGACATTGCCGCCCGGGTACGGGTACACGCCGGCCACCGAGCTGATGTTGATGATCGCGCCGCGCCGCTCGATCAGCTTCGGCAGCAGGCGGTGGGTCAGCGTCACCAGCGCGGTGACGTTGGTGTCGATCATCGTGCGCCAGTCCTCCAGGCTGGCCTGCTGCGCCGGGGCGGTGCCCAGCGCCAGGCCGGCGTTGTTGACCAGCACGTCGATCCCGGCGAAGGCCTCCGGCAGCGCCGCCAGCGCGGCGTCCATGGCCGCGGCGTCGCGCACGTCGAACACCGCCGGGTGCACGCGGTCCGCGCCCAGCTCGTCCACCAGCGCCTGCAGGCGCTCGCCGCGGCGGCCGGTGGCCACGACCTTCCAGCCGCCGGCGACGAAGCGGCGGGCGGCGGCCAGGCCGAAGCCGGAGGTGGCACCGGTGATGAAGGCGGTACGGGTCATCGGATCGGGCTCCTGATGCGGGAAGGGGGCGGGAAGGGGAACGCCGGCCCGGGCGGGCGGTCACTGGACCTTGATGGCCACCGCGGGCAGGCCGCCGTCGGCCAGGCGCTGCTTGGCCTCGGCCAGCTCGCTGGCGCTGCTGTACGGCCCCATGCGCACGCGGTACACGGTGCGGCCGTTGGCCTGGCCGGATTCCACGCGCGCGCTCAGGCCGAGCATGGCGATGCGCGCCTTGACCTGCTCGGCGTCCGCGGAGGCGCCGAAGGCGCCGGCCTGGAGCAGGTAGCGGGCCTCGCCGGCAGGGGCGGGCGCGGGCGCGGCCGGCGCGGCGGCGGCCGCCACCGCTTCCTGGCCCGCCTCCGGCGCGGGCGCCACCGGCACCGGCATCGGAGTGCGGCCCTCCAGCGCGTCGCGGGCGCGACGGGCCTCTTCCTGCTCGCGGCGGGCCTGCTCCTCGCGCGCGCTGGCGGCCAGTTCGGCGTCGCTCATGCGCACCTCGTTGCCGGGCAGCACGGTGTAGAAGTCGTACTGCGGGCGTTCCGGCTCGGCCGGCGCGGGCGCCGGCAGGTCGGCGATGGCCTCGGTGTCGGCCACCGGCGGCGGTTCGGCGTCGGGGTCGGCGCGCGGGCCGAAGCGCACGAAGCCGTCGCCGTCGCGCTTGAACGTGCCGGGCAGGGCCAGGAACAGCACCGCGCCGATGGCCAGCCCGACCACCAGCCAGACCCACGCCGGACGGCCGCTGCCGCCGTTGCGCCGGGCCTGGGACTTGCCTCGTCTTGCCGCCATTGACCGACCTCTCCGTTACATCCGCTCGGGCGCGCTCACGCCCAGCAGGCCGAGTCCGTTCGCGAGCACCTGCCCGGTGGCCCGGGCCAGGGCCAGGCGCGCGTCGCGCAGCCCCCCGTCCTCCACCAGCACCGGCGTGGCCGCATACCAGGTGTGGAAAGCATAGGCCAGTTCGCGCAGGTACTGGGCGATCTGGTGCGGCTCCAGCGCCTGGCCGGCGGCCTCCACCACCTCCGGGAAGCGCGACAGCTCGACCATCAGCTCGACCGAGCCCGCGTCGTCCAGCAGGCCCAGCTGCTGCAGGGCGCGGTTCTGGTTCCACTCGTAGCCCTTCTCCGCGGCCTGTCGGAACAGCGCGCACACGCGGGCGTGGGCGTACTGCACGTAGTAGACCGGGTTGTCGTTGCTCTGCTGGCGCGCCAGGTCGATGTCGAACACCAGCTGCGAGTCGGGCTTGCGCGCGATCAGGAACCAGCGCGTGGCATCGCGGCCGGCCTCCTCGATCAGGTCGCGCAGGGTCACGTAGCTGCCGGCGCGCTTGGACAGCTTCACCTCCTGGCCGCCGCGCATCACCGTGACCATCTGGTGCAGCACGTACTCCGGCCAGCCCTGCGGGATGCCCACGTCCAGCGCCTGCAGGCCGGCGCGCACGCGCGCCAGCGAGCCGTGGTGGTCGGCGCCAAGCTCGGTGATGGCGCGCTCGTAGCCGCGCTGCCACTTGCTCAGGTGGTAGGCCACGTCCGGCACGAAGTAGGTGTACGTGCCGTCGGACTTGCGCATCACGCGGTCCTTGTCGTCGCCGAAGGTGGTGGTGCGCAGCCACAGCGCGCCGCCCTCCTCGTAGGTGTGGCCCTTGGCGACCAGCTGCTGCACGGTCTCCTCGACCTTGCCGTCGCGGTACAGCGAGCTTTCCAGGAAGTAGACGTCGAAGTCCACGCCGAAGGCGGCCAGGTCGTGGTTCTGCTCGTTGCGCAGGTAGGCCACGGCGAAGCGGCGGATCGCCTCCAGGTCCTCCGGGTCGCGCGCGCCGGTGACCACGTGGCCCTCGATCTCCACGCTGTCGCCGCGCAGGTAGGCTTCGGCCACGTCCTGGATGTAGTCGCCGTTGTAGGCCTCGGCCGGCCAGCCGGCGTCGCCGGGCTTCAGGCCGCGGGCGCGCGCCTGCACCGAGCGGGCCAGGTTGTCGATCTGCACGCCGGCGTCGTTGTAGTAGAACTCGCGCTTGACGTTCCAGCCGTTGGCCTCCAGCAGGCGCGCCAGGCTGTCGCCGATGGCCGCGGCGCGGCCGTGGCCGACGTGCAGCGGGCCGGTGGGGTTGGCCGAGACGTACTCCACGCCCACGGTGCGGCCCTGGCCGGAGGTGTTGCGGCCGTAGTGGCTGCCGTGGCGCAGGGCCGCGGCCACCTCGCGCTGCCACGCCTGCGGGGCCAGGTGGAAGTTGATGAAGCCCGGGCCGGCGACCTCCACCCTGGCGATGTCGTCGCTGGCCGGCATGGCCTGCACCAGCGCCTGGGCCAGCGCGCGCGGGTTGGTGCGCGCGGCCTTGGCCAGGAGCATGGCCGCGTTGGTGGCGAAGTCGCCGTGCTCGCGGGTCTTGGGCCGTTCGATGACGAAGTCGGGGATGGCCGCGTCGGCCGGCAGGGTGCCGGCGGCGCGCAGCGCTTCGATGCCCTGGGCGACCAGGGCCTGGAGAAGGATCTTCACGGGAGACCGGTTCTGCGGTATTGGCCGGCCATTTTACCCGCTCCGCCGGGGCCGGGCGGCCGGGTCCCGGGCAGGCGGTTCAGACCAGGCCCCGCGCGGCTAGGGACACCGGCTCGCCGTCGCCGACGATGAAGTGGTCCAGCAGGCGCACCTCCACCAGCGCCAGGGCCTGCTTCAGGCGGGCGGTGACCGCGCGGTCGGCGGCCGAGGGCTCGGTGCTGCCGGAGGGGTGGTTGTGGCCGACGATCACCGCCGCGGCGTTGTGGGCCAGGGCCCGGCGCACCACCTCGCGCGGGTGCACCTCGGCCCCGTCGATGGTGCCGTGGAACATCTCCTCGAAGGCCAGGGCGCGGTGGCGGTTGTCCAGGAACAGCACGGCGAACACCTCGTGCGGGCGCGGCCGCAGGCGGCGGGCGAAGTAGCGGCCGGCGCTGGCCGGGTCGGTCAGCGCCTCGCCGCGTTCCAGCGCGGCGGCCAGATGGCGGTTGCCCAGCTCCAGCGCCGCGGCCAGCAGGCAGGCGCGGGCCGGCCCCAGCCCGGGCAGGCGCGCCAGCGCCGGGGCCGGGCGATCGAGCAGGGCGCGCAGCGGCCCGTGCGCGGCCAGCAGCTCGCGCGCGGTCTGCACCGCGTCGCGGCCGCGCAGCCCGGAGCCGAGGAAGATCGCCAGCAGCTCGGCGTCCGACAGCACCGCCGGGCCGCGGGCCAGCAGCTTCTCGCGGGGGCGTTCGGTGGCGGGCCAGTCGCGCAGGCGCATGCCTCCAGCCTGCCGGGGCCGTGGGGCGGCGGGCATCGGCCTGTGGCGGCCTTGGAGTAAGCTGGTGGTTCTGTACCGGTTAGGAAAAGTCCGATCGTGAGTGCCCAGGCAAGCGCCGCGCTGGCGGGACAGCGGATCCTGTTGTGCGTCGGGGGCGGCATCGCCGCCTACAAGGCCCTGGAACTGGTGCGGCGCCTGCGCGACGCGGGGGCCGAGGTGCAGGGGGCGATGACCGCCGGCGCCCAGCAGTTCGTCACCCCGCTCAGCTTCCAGGCCCTGTCGGGCCATCCGGCGCGGACCACCCTGTGGGACACCGCCGCCGAGCAGGCGATGGGCCATCTGGAGCTGGCGCGCTGGGCCGACCGCGTGGTTGTGGCCCCGGCCACGGCCGACCTGCTGGCGCGCCTGGCCCACGGCCTGGCCGACGACCTGGTCACCACCCTGTGCCTGGCCACCGAGGCCCCGCTGAGCGTGGCCCCGGCCATGAACCACCGCATGTGGCGGCACCCGGCCACGCAGGCCAACGTCGGGCTGCTGCGCTCGCGCGGGGTGCAGGTGATCGGCCCGGACGACGGACCGCTGGCCGAGGGCGAATCCGGTCCCGGCCGCCTGGCCGAGCCGGAGGCCATCGTGGCCGCGCTGGCCGGCGGCGCCGTGGCCGCGCCGGCCGCCGCCGGCCCCGGCCTGCTGCAGGGCCTGCGGGTGATCGTCACCGCCGGCCCGACCTACGAGGACCTGGACCCGGTGCGCTACCTGGGCAACCGCAGCAGCGGCAAGATGGGCTTCGCCGTCGCCGCCAGCGCCGCCCGCGCCGGCGCCGAGGGGGTGCTGGTCGCCGGCCCGGTGCAGCTGCCCACACCGCCGGGCGTGCAGCGGGTGGACGTGCGCTCGGCGGTGCAGATGCGCCAGGCGGTGATGGAAGCGCTGCCGGCGGACGTGTACATCGGCGCGGCCGCGGTGGCCGACTACACCCCGCGCAGCTTCTCGCCCAGCAAGATCAAGAAGACCGGTGCCGGCCAGACCCTGACCGTGGAGCTGGTGCGCACCCCCGACATCCTGTCCGAGGTGGCCAGCCGCGAGGACGCCGGCCTGAAGCTGGTGGTCGGCTTCGCCGCCGAGACCGACGACGTGGCCGGCTACGCGCGGCAGAAGCTGGCGGCCAAGCGCCTGGACCTGATCGTGGCCAACCGCGTGGGCGTGCCCGGCTCCGGCTTCGAGAGCGACGACAACGCCATGACCGCGTACTGGAACGGCGGCGAGCGCGAGTTCCCGCCCGGTCCCAAGGTGCGGCTGGCCGACGACCTGGTCGCCCTGATCGCCGAGCGGATGCGCGCATGAACCGGCCCGTCACCCACCGCCTGCAGGTCCGCCTGCTCGACCCCCGTTTCGGCGACAGCTGGCCGCTGCCGGCCTACGCCACCGAAGGAAGCGCCGGCTTGGACCTGCGCGCGGCCATCGAGGCCGACCTGGTGCTGCAGCCGGGCGACGCGGCGCTGGTCCCCAGCGGCCTGTCCATCCACATCGGCGACCCGAACGTGTGTGCACTGGTGCTGCCGCGCTCGGGCCTTGGCCACCGTCACGGCATCGTGCTGGGCAACGGCACCGGGCTGATCGACGCCGACTACCAGGGGCCGCTGCTGATCAGCGTCTGGAACCGGGGCTGCGAGGCCTACACCATCCAGCCGGGCGACCGCATCGCCCAGCTGGTGTTGGCACCAATCCTGCGAGCGGGACTGGAAGTGGTCGATACTTTCGCCGCCAGCGCGCGCGGCGAGGGCGGCTTCGGCCACACCGGCACACGATAGGAAGGGAGAGGCATGGCGAATATGGACGCAGACCGGCCCGGGCTGGACCAACTCAGGCGCAGCACCCCCTGGCTGGCGGCGCTGCTGGTGCTGCTGGCGGCATGGTTCGCCTGGAGCGGCGTGCAGCAGTGGCGCGGGCAGGTGCGGGAGGACCGCCTGGCCCAGGCCCGCGACCAGGCCGTGGCCACCGCCAGCGCGGCCGCCAACGCCCAGGCCGCGCGCCTGGGCGAGCGCCTGCAGGACGAGACCGTGCGGGCCGCGCTGGCCCTGGGCGAGGCCGGGGTCGCGGCCTCGGCGATCACCGCCGGCTGGCCACGGGCCGAGCAGGCCGTGGTGCTGGGCGCGGACCTGGCCGGCGCCTACGGCCAGGCCGCCGAGTTCGGCTACAGCCGCCTGGCGCTGCTGGAGGATGCCCTGAGTAACCGTCTTCCGAGTCAAGCGCCGTGAAGCGCGTTATCCCAAGGTTTGTTGGTTCTGACCATGGCATTGAGCACGGTCAGCAGCTTGCGCATGCAAGCGACCAAGGCGACTTTGGGGCATTTG
>NZ_PDWK01000096.1 GCF_010093135.1 Pseudoxanthomonas taiwanensis
GTGTAAAAGAGACAGGACCACCCCGGGGGCGGCGCCCGCCGCCCCGGTGGTGCTCGATGCCGCCGCCATCGAGCGCATCCGCGAGGAAGCGCGCGAGGAGGGCCGGCGCGAGGTGAAGGAACAGCACCGCGGCTTCTTCGACTTCGGCTCCAGCGAACCCATCGTCAGCACCCTGGTCGGCGAGTTCCGCGGCTTCGGCAAGGGCCAGCAGTACACCCTGGCCAACGGCCAGGTCTGGGAGCAGATCGAGGATGCGCGCCTGTCCGGCGTGCGCAAGACCAACCCCGGCGTGACCATCAAGCCCGGCCTGTTCAACGTCTGGTACATGCGCATCGACGGCTACAGCACCCAGGCCAAGGTACGCCGCATCAAGTAGGGCCGCGCGAACCGCACCCCGCCCGGCGCCGGCGTCCCGCCCCCTGCAGGAGCCGCGTACGCGGCGACCTGGCCGGCGCGACCGGAGCCGGCGTTCGACGGGCATCCCGAAGACACCGCCCGGGGCCCCCAGGCACAGGTGCACGCGAGGCGACCGGGCACGCCCGTCACGCCTCCGCCGACGCGGCCCAGGCAGGGCGACCCGCGGGCCCCGGCATCAGGCCGACAACGCGGCCAGCCGCTGCGCCAGCTTCTTGGGCGAGACCGCGCCGCGGGCACCGAGCTCCTGGGCGAACAGCAGCACGCGCAGCTCCTCCAGCTCCCAGCGCAGGGCCTGCCAGCCCGGCTCGTCCGCCCGGCCGCGCGCCTGCGCGTCCTGCAGCGCCTGGACGAAGGGCTTGAGCTCCAGCATCCGCGCCTGGTCGCGCGCCGGGTCGCGCAGGGCGCGCTCCACACGCAGGCTCATGGCCTTGAGCCAGCGCGGGTACTGCGCCAGCGCCTCGGCCGGGGTGTGGCGCAGGAAGCCCGGATGCACCAGCCCGTCCAGCTGCGCGCGCAGATCGTCCAGGTTGCCGCGCGCCCAGCCCATGAGCGGCGCCTCCAGCTTCGGCTTCAGCTCCGCCACCGCGGCCAGGATGCGCTCGGCCAGCTCCAGGCGCGCCATCGCCTCGCCGAACAGGGCGCGGCCGGCGGCCTCGGCGCGGCGCTGGAAGGCCTCGCGGTCGCGGATCTCCTCCAGCCCTCCGGCCAGCACCGCGTTGAGCGCGGCCTCGACCAGGTCGGCGCGCAGCTGCTCCTTTTCCCTGGCCTTGGCCTCCGGACCGCTGCCGAACTGCTCGATGGCCGCGTACAGCAGGCCCAGCCTGGGCGAGACCGGCAGCTGCTTGCGCGCCTGCCGGGCCTTGTCGGCCAGGGCGATGCGCAGCAGGCGGTCCACGCCGCGCGGGTGCGCGGCCTCGGCCTGGGCGCGGTCGGCGAACACGCGCAGCTCGGCATGGGTGCCGTGGTCCACCAGCGCCGGGTAACCGGGCACGCCGGCCTCGCCCAGCACCTGCTGCGGGATCGGCCCGGCCGGGAACTCGCGCAGCTCGGTGCTGGCCGCGGCCAGCGCGCGGCCGGCGCGTACGGCGAAGGCGCGGCCGGCACGCTCGCCGAAGCGGGCGCGCAGCGCCTCCAGGTCGCGCGACTCGGCCAGCACCTGGCCACCGCGCTCGGGCAGCTCGCGCAGGCGCAGGTTCATGCGCAGGTGCGGCTCCAGCGCCGCCTCGTCGAAGTCCAGCGCCGACACCGGGGCGCCGGTGGTGCGGGTCAGGAAGCGCGCCAGTTCGCCGGTGATGGCATCGGCGGGCGGTTGCGGGAAGGCCTCGGCGAAGGCGCGGCCGAAGTCCGGCGCCGGCACGTAGTTGCGGCGCATGGCCTTGGGCAGGGTGCGGATCAGCGCCGCGGCCTTCTCGGCCACGAAGCCCGGCGCCAGCCAGGCCAGCCGCGCCGGGTCCAGGGCGTTGAGCAGGGGCAGCGGCACCTCCAGGGGCACGCCGTCGTCCACGGCGCCCGGCTCGAACCTGTAGTGCAGCGGCAGGCGCGCATCGCCCAGCACGAAGTACTTCGGGTACAGCTCCTCCTGCCCGCCCTCGCCCGGCAGCAGGTCGGCCAGGCTCCAGCGCAGGGCGCGCCTGCGCTCCGGGTCCAGCCGCCTGTACCAGGCATCCAGCGCGGTGGCCGAATGGATCTCGGCCGGGATGCGGTCCAGGTACCAGCGTGCCTGCCAGTCCTCGTTGGCCACCAGGCCGGCGCGGCGCAGCTTGGCCTCTTCCTCGCGTGCCTGCTCCAGGGTCCTGAGGTTGTCGGCCAGGAAGCCGGCCCGGGTGTCGATCTCGCCGGTGACCAGGGCCTGGCGCACGAACAGGTCGTGGGCGCCGGCCGGATCGATGCGGCCGTAGTGCACCGGCCGGCGCGGCGCCAGCACCAGGCCGAACAGGCTGATCTGCTCGGAGGCCAGCACGTTGCCCTGGGCGCGCGACCAGCGCGGGTCGAAGTGCTTGCGCGCCAGCAGGTGCGGCAGCTCGGCGATGGCCCAGTCCGGCTCGACCGCCGCCGCGGTCAGGCCCCAGACCTTCTGCGTGTCCAGCAGCGTGGCCACCAGCACCCACGGCGGTGGCTTCCTGGCCAGCGGCGAGGCCGGGAACAGCTGGAAACGACGCTGGCGCGGGGCCTGGTAGTCGCCCTTGTCGGTGCGGTGGCCCAGCTGGGTGGGCAGGCCGGCGATCAGCGCCCGGTGCAGGGCCTGGTAGGCGGCGGCGCGTTCGCGGGCACTGAAGCGGTCGCCCTCGGCCGGCGCCGCCCCGGCGGCCGGCGCGGGTGCGGCGCCCGGGTCGGCCTTGCCCTCGCGCGCCAGGCGCGCGGCGCGGTGCAGCTCGCCACGGCTGGGCCGCTGGCCCTGGCGGGCCTCGCCGGGCGCCGGCGCGCCGGCCAGCAGCGGCAGCACGCACCGCTCCGCCGGCTCCTCGCGCCAGCCCAGCTCGTCGCACAACAGGCGCAGCTGGCGGTGCAGCTCGCGCCATTCGCGCATGCGCAGGAAGCCGAGGAAGTGGCGGCTGCACCAGTCGCGCAGCTTCGACTGGGTCAGCTCGCCGTGGGCGTCGTCGTAGGCATGCCACAGGCGCAGGATGCCGACGAACTCCGAGCGCGGGTCGGCGAAGCGGGCATGGGCATTGTCGGCGGCCTCACGCGCATCGGCCGGGCGCTCGCGCGGGTCCTGCACGCCCAGGAACGCGGCGATCGGCAGCATCGCGCGCAGGCAGCCGTGCGCCTGCGCCGCCACCAGCATCCGCGCCAGCTTCACGTCCACCGGCAGGCGCGCCATCTGCCGGCCGATCGCGGTCAGGCGGCGCTGGCCGTAGCCGGCGTCCTCCACCGCGCCCAGCTCCAGCAGTTGCTGCCAGCCGTCGGCGATGGCGCGCTCGTCCGGCGGCTCGATGAAGGGGAAGTCCTCGATCCGGCCCAGGCCCAGGTGCAGCATGCGCAGGATCACGCCGGCCAGGCTGGAGCGGCGGATCTCCGGGTCGGTGAACTCCGGGCGGGCGAGGAAGTCGGCCTCCGAGTACAGGCGGTAGCACACGCCGGCGGCCCCGCGGCCGCCGCGGCCCCTGCGCTGGTTGGCGCTGGCCTGGCTGATCGGCTCCACGTGCAGGCGGTCGATCTTCGAGCGCGGGCTGTAGCGCTTGACCCGCGCCTCGCCCGGGTCCACCACGTAGCGGATCCGCGGCACGGTCAGCGAGGTCTCGGCCACGTTGGTGGCCAGCACGATGCGCCGCTGCGGGCCGGGGTGGAACACCCGGTCCTGGTCCTTCGCCGACAGCCGGGCGTACAGCGGCAGCACCTCGGTGGCGCGGTACTGGCGCTTCTCCAGGGCGCGGTGCACATCGCGGATCTCGCGCTCGCCGGGCAGGAACACCAGCACGTCGCCGCGCGGGTCCTCGGCGGTGATCTCGTCCACGGCCGCGACGATGGCGGCCACCGGGTCGGCGTCGGTGGCGCGCCGCTCTCCGCGGCCCTCCCCCTCCGCGCCGGCCTCGCCGGGCGGGCGGTAGCGCACCTCCACCGAGAAGGTGCGGCCGGGCACCTCCACCACCGGGGCATCGTCGAAATGCCGGGCGAAGCGCGCCGTGTCGATGGTGGCCGAAGTGATGATCAGCTTCAGGTCGCGGCGCCTGCGCAGCAGCTGCTTCAGGTAGCCGAGCAGGAAGTCGATGTTGAGGCTGCGCTCGTGCGCCTCGTCCACGATGATGGTGTCGTAGGCCGACAGCCAGCGGTCCGACGCGATCTCGGCCAGCAGGATGCCGTCGGTCATGAACTTGATGCGGGTGTCCTCGCCGGCCTGGTCGCTGAAGCGCACTTGGTAGCCGACCATCCCGCCCAACGGCACCCCCAGCTCCTCGGCCACGCGCGCGGCCACCGTGCGGGCGGCGATCCGGCGCGGCTGGGTGCAGCCGATGGCCCCGGCCACGCCGCGGCCGGCGGCCAGGCACAGCTTGGGCAGCTGGGTGGTCTTGCCCGAGCCGGTCTCGCCGGCCACCACCACCACCTGGTGCCCGCGGATCAGCTCGACGATGCGCTCGGCCTCGGCCGTGATCGGCAGGGCCGGATCCAGGGTGACCGGGGGGATGCCGCCGGCGCGGGCCTGGCAGGCGGCCACCGAGGCGGCCAGGGCCTGTTCGAAGCGGGCGCGCGCCTCCGCGTCGGCCGGGTGGGCGCGCCAGCGCGACCACAGCCCGTGCAGGCGGCCGCGGTCGCGGCTGAGCGCCGCGTCGATGCCGCGCCGGCCGGCATCCAGGGCCCGGCGCAGGTCGGCGGGTATCGGATCCATAGATAAAGATGTGAAGTACTGCGTAACGCGGACGGGTTTAGTTTTATTGTGACAGCCCCATCTGGTCCGTGTGGACCCATCCCAAAGGAGCCGTTCATGGCCAAGAGCAAGACCGCCAAGGGCAAGACCCCCGCCGGCAGGAAGGCGCTGAACCCGGTCGCCTCGCCTTCGCGCGTGGACATCGGCATCGATCCGGACGACCGCAAGCGGATCGCCGAAGGCCTGTCGCACTTCCTCGCCGACGCCTACACCCTGTACCTGAAGACCCACAACTTCCACTGGAACATCACCGGTCCGATGTTCAATTCGCTGCACGCGATGTTCATGGACCAGTACACCGAGCAGTGGAACGCCCTGGACGAGATCGCCGAGCGCATCCGCGCACTGGGCTTCAACGCCCCGGGTTCGTACGGCGAGTTCATCCGCCTGACCTCGATCCGCGAGGAATCCGGCTCCGACGGCGTGCCGGACTGGAAGGGCATGGTGCAGCAGCTGGTGGAGGGCAACGAGGCGGTGTGCCGCACCGCGCGCTCGGTGCTGAAGACCGCCGACGAGGCCGGCGACGACCCGACCGTGGACCTGCTGACCCAGCGCCTGCAGACCCACGAAAAGTACGCCTGGATGCTGCGCTCGCTGCTCGAGTGACCGTCCCGCGGGCGGCGACCCCGTCGCCGCCCCAACACCCAGCTGCGTCCGCGGCGTCCCGGCAGGCGCGTCCGGGGTCGCGGCCAGCCACCACGCCGCCGGAGGAAACACCGGATGCCCCGGTGCGGAGCGACGCCGCAACGGATGGACCCGCCGCGCCGCCGTCGATGCGGCCTCCACGGGGATTGGCCGCATCCCTGACGGTCCATCTGCCCGCCGCCGACACGTTCCGGCGCGTGCACCGGTATCCTTGCACCGATGCACGCTTCCTCCCCCGAACCTTCCCGCGACGGTTCCGTCCCGGAACCGGCCGCGCTGGAGCTGCTGCGCCGTGTGTTCGGCTACGCCAGCTTCCGCGGCCAGCAGCAGGCGATCGTCGAGCACGTGGCCGGCGGCGGCGACGCCCTGGTGCTGATGCCCACCGGCGGCGGCAAGTCGCTGTGCTACCAGATCCCGGCGCTGCTGCGCCCGGGCACAGGCATCGTGGTCTCGCCGCTGATCGCGCTGATGCAGGACCAGGTCGAGGCGCTGCGCCAGCTGGGCGTGCACGCGGCCTGCCTGAACTCCACCCTGGACGCGGCCGGGGCCCGCCAGGTCGAGCGCGAGCTGCTCGACGGTGCGCTGGACCTGCTGTACGTGGCGCCCGAGCGCCTGCTCACCACGCGCTTCCTCTCGCTGCTGGAGCGCAGCCGCATCGCCCTGTTCGCCATCGACGAGGCGCACTGCGTCTCGCAGTGGGGCCACGACTTCCGCCCCGAATACCGCGAGCTGACCGTGCTGCACGAGCGCTGGCCGCAGGTGCCGCGCATCGCCCTGACCGCCACCGCCGACCCGCCCACCCGGCGCGAGATCGTCGAACACCTGGCCCTGGAGCAGGCGCGCTGCTTCGTCAGCTCCTTCGACCGGCCCAACATCCGCTACTCGGTGGTGCACAAGGACAATCCGCGCCGGCAGCTGCTGGACTTCCTGGCCGGCCACCGCGGCGAGTCGGGCATCGTCTACTGCCTGTCGCGGCGCAAGACCGAGGAGACGGCCGCGTTCCTCGCCGGCCGCGGCATCCCCGCCCTGCCCTACCACGCCGGCCTGCCGGCCGAGGTGCGCGCCGAGCACCAGCGGCGCTTCCTGCGCGAGGACGGCATCGTGATGTGCGCCACCATCGCCTTCGGCATGGGCATCGACAAGCCGGACGTGCGCTTCGTCGCCCACCTGGACCTGCCCAAGTCCATCGAGGGCTACTACCAGGAGACCGGCCGCGCCGGCCGCGACGGCGAGCCGGCCGAGGCCTGGATGGCCTACGGCCTGGGCGACGTGGTTCTGCTGCGGCAGATGATCGAGCAGTCCGAGGCCGGCGAGGAACGCAAGCGCCTGGAGCGGCGCAAGCTGGAGCAGCTGCTGGGCTATTGCGAGTCGGTGCAGTGCCGGCGCCAGGTGCTGCTGGCCGCCTTCGGCGAGGCCTACCGGTCGCCCGCGGGCCGCGAAGGCTGCGGCAACTGCGACAACTGCCTGCAGCCGGTGCGCACCTGGAATGCCACCGAGGCGGCGCGCAAGGCGCTCAGCTGCGTCTACCGCACCGGCCAGCGTTTCGGCGCCGCGCACGTGATCGACGTGCTGCGCGGGGCCGACACCGAGAAGGTCCGCCAGTTCCGCCACCACGAGCTGTCCACCTACGGCATCGGCGCCGACCTGGACGCGGCCACCTGGCGCAGCGTGCTGCGCCAGCTGGTGGTGGCCGGGCTGCTGGAGGTGGACGCCGAGGGCCACGGCAGCCTGCGCCTGACCGAGGCCGCGCGGCCGGTGCTGCGCGGCGAGCGCGCCGTGCCCATGCGCGAGGAGGCGGCGCGCCCGCAGCGCGGCGGCGAACGCCGCAGCGACAGCACCCTGTACGTGGATCCGGGCGACCGCGCGCTGTTCGACGCCCTGCGCGCCTGGCGCGCACAGGCCGCGCGCGAGCAGAACGTGCCGGCCTACGTCATCTTCCACGACCGCACCCTGCGCGACATCGCCCAGCTGCGCCCGGCCACGCTCGGCGAGCTGGCGCGGGTGGGCGGCATCGGCGGCAGCAAGCTGGGGCGCTACGGCCAGGCGGTGCTGGAGATCGTGCGCGAGGCGGGCTGAAATCCCGCCCCGGGGTCAGAACGGCTTGGCCAGCACCAGCCAGACGATCAGCAGCAGCGCCAGCACCGGCAGCTCGTTGTAGAGGCGCAGCGCCCGCGCCGAGGGCAGGCCACGGCCGCGCTCCAGGCCCTTGAGCCAGCGTCCACCGACGGTGTAATGCACCACCAGCAGCACCACCAGGGCCAGCTTGGCGTGCAGCCACCCGGTGCCCATGGCCACCATGGTCGGGAAGCCCGGGATCACCCGGTAGCCCAGCCACAGCACCACGCCGGCCACGAACGCCAGGCCCAGCATGATGTGCCCGAAGCGGTACAGGCGCCGCCCCATCAGCCGCAGCCGCTCCTGCACCGGCACCTGGCCGGCCGTCTCGGCCAGGTTGACCAGGATCCGCGGCAGATAGAACACCGCCGCCATCCACGAGACCACGAACAGGACATGGAAGGACTTCACCCAGATGTAGGCGTTCATGTGCGTTGCGTGCAGGCTAGGATGGGCGGATTCTCGGCCATCCCCGCGCCCCCTGTCTCTTATATAAATCTCCGAGACGTTTGCAAAAAGAATACGCTAGATTGCACGTTCTACAATACTTGCGTCGGTGTCATGTGCAGGATACTACACTGATTATCG
>NZ_PDWK01000097.1 GCF_010093135.1 Pseudoxanthomonas taiwanensis
CTCGGGTGTCGGGGGGGTGGGGAGGTGGGTAAAGGGCGCCGACGTGGGGCCGCGTGGGGACGGGCGGGGGGCCGGCCGGGGCGGGGGCGAGGACGGGGGGTTGGTCCGGGGGGTGGTGGGGGTGGGCGGGGGCGCCCGTTTCTGACCCACGGCGGCACCGCGCCAACCCCGGGGGGCGGGCCCCGGGGCCCGCCCGCGCCGTGTCCGGCTCAGGAATGGTCCAGCGGCGGGGGGCGCGCGGCGGCCCGCACCGCGCGCTCGCGGTGCAAAAGGTACAGGCCGCTGCCCATGATGATGGCCGCACCCACCCAGGTGACCGCGTCCGGCAGGGTGCGCCACAGCAGCCAGTCCCAGGCCATCACCCAGACCAGGCCGGTGTACTCCAGTGGCGCGATCAGCGAGGCCTCGCCGCGGCTGAAGGCGGCGGTCAGGGCGATCTGGCCCAGCGCGCCCATCAGCCCCACCCCCAGCCCCAGCGGCAGGGGCGCGCGCGCCAACGGCACCCCGTCCGGGATCGCCATCAGCCCGGCGCCCATGGCCATGATCGCCAGGAACCAGACCACCATGGATTGTGGCGTGTCGGTGCGGGTGAGCAGGCTCACCGTCACCGCGGCCACGGCGTAGGCGGTGGCGGCCAGCAGCACCATCAGCCCCGGCAGCGACACCAGTCCGTCCACGCCCGGGCGCAGCACCACGATCACGCCCACCAGGCCGATGGCGATGGCGGTCCAGCGCCGCGGCCCCACCTTCTCGCCCAGCAGCGGCACCGACAGCGCCGCCACCAGCAGCGGGGCGACGAAGTAGATGGTGTAGGCGGTGGACAGCGGCATCCGCCGCAGCGCGTAGACGAAGCAGGCGATCATCGCCACGCCCAGCACGCCGCGCAGCAGGTGCAGGCCCCAGCGCCGCGGCAGGATCGAACGCGGCCCGGCGGTGGCCATCACCCAGGCCAGCACGAACGGCAGCGAGGCCGCGCCGCGCAGCACGGTGACCTGCAGCGGCGGGTAGTGGAAGGACAGCAGCTTCATCCCCGCATCCATCAGCGAAAAGCAGCCGATGGCGGCCAGCATCCACGCGGCCGCGGCGAGGTTCGAACGGGGCGGGGTCATGGCCCTATTGTGCCTCCTGCCGGCCCGCTTCCGGCCGCCGGCGCCGCCACGCCTGCGCTGCCGCGGCGCGGGACATAGAATGGCGCCAGTTCCCGCACATGCTTCCCCGTGCCATGCCCTCCTTCGACATCGTCTCCGAGGTGGACCGCCACGAGCTGACCAACGCCGTGGACCGGGCCAGCCGCGAACTGGACAACCGCTTCGACTTCAAGGGCGTGGACGCGCGCTTCGTCCTGGAAGGGGACACCATCGCCGCGAACGCGCCCAGCGACTTCCAGGTCAGGCAGATGGACGACATCCTGCGCCAGCGCATGACCGCGCGCGGCATCGACATCCGCTGCCTGGAGTTCGGCGACATCGAGACCAACCTGGCCGGCGCGCGGCAGAAGGTCACCGTGAAGCAGGGCATCGAGCGCGAGACGGCCAAGAAGATCCAGGCCGCGCTCAAGGACGCCAAGCTCAAGGGCGACAGCCAGATCAACGGCGACAAGCTGCGCGTCAACGGCAAGAAACGCGACGAGCTGCAGGAGGCCATCGCCCTGCTGCGCAGGGCCGACTTCGGCCTGCCCCTGCAGTTCGGGAACTTCCGTGACTGAGCCCATGCACCCGGACCTGGACACGGAGCAGGTGCTGGCACGCACCCGCCGCTGGATCGAGAAGGCGGTGATCGGCCTGAACCTGTGCCCCTTCGCCAAGGCGGTGTACGTCAGGGAGCAGGTGCGCATCGTGGCCAGCGACGCCACCACGCCGGAGCAGCTGCTGGCGCAGCTGGGCGAGGAGCTGGTGCTGCTGCGCGACACCCCGGCCGATGCGGTGGACACCACCCTGGTCGTGCATCCGCTGGTGCTGCAGGACTTCCTCGACTACAACGACTTCCTCGACCAGGCCGACGCGCTGGTGGAGACACTGGAGCTGGATGGCGTGCTGCAGGTGGCCAGCTTCCACCCGGACTACCAGTTCGACGGCAGCGGGCCGGACGACATCGAGAACTACACCAACCGCGCCCCCTACCCGACCCTGCACCTGCTGCGCGAGGACAGCGTGGCCCGCGCGGTGGACGCCTACCCGGACCCGGCGGTGATCGTGGAGCGCAACTGCGCCACCCTGCGCCGGCTGGGCCACGCCGGCTGGCGGCAGCTGTTCGCCGGCGGGGCCTGAGGGACGGGCGGGCGCCCCCGCGCGGACGCCCGCCCGCACGGCTCAGTAATCCAGCGTGAGCTTGAGCCAGGCGGCGCGCCCGGGCTCGTTGATCCGCACCGGATCGGCCGGCCAGCCGAAGTCGGCGCTGCCGGCCAGGTTCAGGTGTTCGCTGTAGGCGCGGTCGAACACGTTGTCCACGCCGACCGCCAGCGTCCAGCGCGCGTCCAGACGCATGCCGGCGTTGAGCGCCAGCGTGGCGAAACCCGCGCTGGGCCCCAGGTCGCGTCCGGCCACGTTGCCCTGGCCCACGGCCACGCGGTCCTGGGCGGCGACCATGCGCAGCAGCGCGCCGGCGCTCCAGCGGCCGTTGTCCCACGCCAGGCTCCAGCGCGATTCCAGCGGCGGGATCTGCGCCAGCGGCCTGCCATGCGTGCGGTTGTCGCCGTGCGCCCAGGCCAGGCTGCCACCCAGCGTCCACTGCGGATGCGGCTGCCAGCGCAGGCCCGCCTCGGCGCCATGGGTGCGCACGTCCACGTTCCCGGCCTCGGTGGTGGCGCCCATCATGCCGCCGTCGCGGTAGGTGAAAAGGATGAAATCGTCCACCCGTCCGGCATAGGCCGACAGCCAGGCCTCCAGGCGCGCGGCACGGTAGGCCAGGCCCACGTCCAGCTGGGTGGTGCGCTCGGGGCGGATGCCGGCGAAGGCGTTGGCCGCGCCGGCCGGGCCGTGGTCGGGCGAGAACAGCTCCCAGTAGTCGGGCATGCGCCGGGCATGGCCGAGGCCGGCGTACAGGTCCAGCGGCGTGCCGGCCAGGGCGTGCTCGTAGCGGAGGAAGCCGCCCGGCAGGGTCTGGTGGCGGATCTGGCCGGCGGTGGGATTGGGCCGGGCCATCATGCCGCTGCCCAGGCGCAGGCGGCGGTCCTCGGCGCGCGCGCGGTCCAGGCGCAGGCCGGCCACCCAGCGCGCGCGCGGCTGCGGCATCCAGCTGCCTTCCGCGAACAGGCCCGCGTGGCCCAGGCGCGCGTCCCCGGTCCAGGGCTGGTGCAGGTAGGCACCCTCGCCGGCGGCGCTGCGCCCGCGGTGGCGGCTGTCCTGCCCGTCCACGCCGACGAACAGCTCCCAGTCCCCGCCGCTGGCCTCGGCCTCGACGCGGCCGCCGCGGGTGTGGCGGCCCACGTTGGAGGCCATGGCCATGGGCATGGCGCCGTGCGGGTTGGGCCGGCGCAGATGGTAGTTGTCCATCAGGTGGTCCACGCGGTTGTCGTAGGCGCTGGCGCGCAGCGTGTTCCAGACCCCGGGCAGGCCGCCATGCTCCAGCTTCAGCGTGCGGCTGTCGCGGCGGAACATGGTCCCGTCCATGCCGCGGCCGGCGTAGCGCGCCCGGCCGTCGCCGGCGCCGATGTCCAGCTCCACGAGGGTCGCGGCGTCCGGGGTCCAGGCCAGGGCCAGGTCGGCGTTCCACTTGTCCCAGGCCGAGGGCACGCGGCGGCCGTCGCCGTCGCGGTAGTCGTCGGCGCGCGAGCGGGTGGCGGCCAGGCGCGCATGTCCCCGCGCCGCACCGGCGGCCAGCTCGGCCACCTGGTCGCGGCGTCCGCTGGAGCCGGCCAGCACGCTGCCGCGCATGCGCACCTCGGCCCGGTCGAACCGCGGCGCCTCGCGCTCGAAGCGCACCGTGCCGGCGGAGGCGCCCGGGCCCCAGCGCACGGTCTGCGGACCCTTGACCACCACCAGGCGGTCGAAGGTCTCCGGGGCCACGTAGGACGTCGGGTTGTCCATGCGCCCGGGGCAGGCGCCGGGCATGGCGCCGTCGTTGCCGAGCAGGTTCAGGCGCGAGCCGGACATGCCGCGCAGCACCGGATCGCCGTTGCTGCCGCCGTTGCGCAGGGCGGCGAAGCCGGGAATGGTCTTGAGGTAGTCGGCCCCGTCGCTGGCCGGCACCGGCTGGCGCGGCAGACGCGGATCGGTCTGCCAGGTCAGCGCCGCGCGCGGCGCCGAGTCGGTCACCACGATGGCGTCCAGGGTGACGGGGTCCGGCGCGGTGGCGGCCGGGACGGGAGCGCAGGACAGGGCCGCGGACACGGCCAGGAACAGGCCGGACGCGCGCGGCGCCCGGCGGGAACGGGTATGCATGCGGGTACTCCGGAACTTGCGGGCACGACGCGACGGTCGTGCGACGACGGCGGGCGCATCGGCGGGCGATGCGCGGGACGGTTCAGGCGTACGCGGGCGGGCCGCGGCTGCCTGGCCCGGACAGGCCGCGGAACAGGTGCGGAACCACCGCCGGTGGCGGCGGAACGGGGCGATGGGCCGGCGGCAGCGGCGCCAGGCCGGCCACCACCCGCGGCGGCGGCGGCGTGCCGCCGGCCAGCGGGCAGTAGTCGCAGTCCTGGTGCGGTGTGGCCGCCGGCCGCGCCGGATCCTCCGGCAGCGGGCCCCGCGCGGGCAGCCACTGCAGGCCCTCGCGGGTACACAGCTGCACCCAGCCGTCGGCCGGCGGACCGCCCGCGGCCAGCGCGCGGCTGGCCGCAGGCGCCAGGGCCAGCAGCAGCGTGGCCAGCAGGGCCAGCCCGGCCATCGTTCGCCGGTGGCGGAGGGTTCGCAGCACGCGGCGATTCTAGGCCGGACCGCCCGCGCCGGCGGATGGGGCAGATTGTCCCAGGGGCTCAGGCGTCGCCGGTGGCGAACAGGCGCTGCAGGTCCTCCGGACCCAGCGGCCGCCACTGCCCTTCCGGAAGGTCGCCCAGATCCAGGCCGCCGATGCGCGGGCGGTGCAACGCGACCACGCGGTTGCCGGTGGCCGCGAACATGCGCCGCACCTGGTGGTAGCGGCCCTCGTGCAGCACCAGGCGGGCGCGGCGCGGGCCCAGCACGTCCATCCGTGCCGGCAGCAGCGGCGTGCTCTCGCCCTCCAGCAGCAGGCTGCCGCTGGCGAACAGCGCCGCCTCGTCGCCGCGCAGGTCCCCGGCCAGTTCGGCCTCGTAGACCTTGGGCAGCTTCGACTTCGGCGAGACGATCCGGTGCAGCAGCTGGCCGTCGTCGGTCATCAGCAGCAGGCCGGTGGTGTCGCGGTCCAGCCGGCCCACCGTGGACAGCACCGGGTTGCGCAGGCGGAAGCGCGGCGGCAGCAGGTCGTAGACGATGCGGCCCGGATCCCTGGTCGAGCAGGTGTAGCCGGCCGGTTTGTGCAGCATCAGCACCAGGCCCGGCGGCGGGTCCAGCGGCTCCCCGTCCACACGCACGTTGTCGTGGTCCAGCGGATCGTCGGCGTACAGCACTTCGCCGTTGGCGTCGGTGACCCGGCCCTCGCGGAACATCCAGGCCACCTCCTTGCGGCTGCCGTAGCCGAGGTTGGCCAGGTGCTTGACCAGCTTCATCGACCTGCTCACCGCGCCGCCTCCCTCAGCGCCTCGATCACCTTGAAGCCGCCGCCCTCGGCCAGCACGCGCGCCAGCGGAAAGGCGCGCGCCAGCGTGCCCTCGTAGGGCAGGTGGCGGTTGGCCACCAGCAGCAGGCGCCCGCCCGGGCGCAGCGCCTGCGCGGCCACCTCGATGAAACGCTGGCCCAGCTCCGGGCGGTCACCGCGGTCGTGGGCGTGGAACGGCGGGTTGGACACGATGAAGTCGGAGCCGCCGCGCGGCAGGCCGGCGGTGACGTCGTGCCAGTGGAAACCCGGCGCGACGCGCGCGCCGGCGAGGTTGCGCCGGGCCAGTTCCAACGCGCGGTGCTCAGCCTCGTACAGGTCCAGCGCGGTCCCGCCCGGGGCGCGTTCCAGCACTTCCGCGGCCAGGTAGCCCCAGCCGGCGCCCAGGTCGGCGCCGCGGCCGCGCAGGTCGGCCGGCAGGTGCGCGGCCAGCAGCGCCGAAGCGGCGTCGATGCCGTCCCAGGCGAACACGCCCGGCCGGCTGTGGAAGCGGCCGCCCAGCACCGGCCGCACCGCGTCGGCCTGGCGCCACTGCGCGGCCAGCGCCGGATCGGCCGGCCCCTGCAGCGGCGGGGTCCAGAACACGCGGCAGTGGTGCTTGCTCAGACTGCCGTCCAGGCCGGCCAGCTGCTGCAGGTCCTTCTCGCGCGAGCGCGCGCCCTCGTCGTTGGCCGCGGCGGCGACCACGCGCGCGCCCGGCGCGGCCAGGGCCACGGCGCGGGCCAGCAGTGCGCGCGCCTCCTCACGCTGGCGCGGCGGCAGCACCAGCACCAGTGCGGCGCCGGCGTCGGCCTCGTCCAGTTCCGGCACCACGTCCAGGCCGGCGCGCCGCAGGCCGTCGGCCAGCGGCTTGAAGCCCTGCTCGCAGCGCAGGCGCGCGCGGTCGTAGCGCCGCAGCGGGCCGCCGTCGCGGGCGCGCAGGAACAGCACCCGGCCCTGCGCGGGCCAGGCCAGGGTGCCGGCGTCGAACGGCAGCAGCAGGGCCTTGAGGGGGGCGTCTTCGGTACTCACGCGGCAGGGTCGGGGGAAGCGGGCCGCCATTATCGGCGATCCGTCCGCCGCGCTCAGTCCGGTGCCTGGATGCCGTCCGGCAGGCGCACCCAGGCGTCACGGCGCACGCCATACACCGACACCGTCGGCACCGGGAAGTGCGGATCGGCGAAGGCGCCCGCCGGAATGGCCACCGCGTCCGGCCCCGCCTCCATCAGGCAGTACACCGTATCGCCGCAGACCGGGCAGAAATGGAAGCGCGCGGTGGTGCCGGCATCGCCGGTGCGCGCGCAGGGGCTGCTGCGGCCGCCCCGAGGCGCAAACGCGGCGCGTCAGCCCTGGTAGACCAGCGGCACGCGCTTGACCGCGCACAGCAGGCGGTAGCTGCTGGTCTGGCTGCGCGCCACCACCTCGGCCGCCGGAACCTGCGCGCCCCACAGCTCGACGCGGCTGCCCACCCCGGCCTGCGGGTGGTCGCTCAGGTCCACGGTCAGCATGTCCATGGACACGCGGCCGACCAGGCGGCCGGGGCGGCCGTCGATGGCCACCGGCGTGCCGTTGGCGGCGAACTGCGGGTAGCCGTCGGCATAGCCCAGCGCGACCACGCCCACGCGGGTGGGCGCCTCGGTGACGAAGCGCGCGCCGTACCCGACCGGCTCGCCGGCCGGCAGTTCACGCACCGCGATCACCTTCGACTCCAGGGTCATCACCGGCCGCAGCTGCGCGGCCAGGTCGTGCCCGCGCGCGAACGGCGAGACGCCGTACAGCATCAGGCCCGGGCGGGCCCAGTCGCCACGCGCCTCCGGCCAGCCGAGCAGGGCCGGCGAGTTGCAGATGCTGGTCTGCCCCGGCAGGCCGGCGGTGGCGCGGGCGAAGGTGTCCAGCTGCTCGCGGGTGCGCGCGCAGTCCAGCTCGTCGGCGCGGGCGAAGTGGCTCATCTTCACCGCCGGGCGCACGTGCGGCAGTGCCTCCAGGCGGCGCCAGGCGGCGGCGTACTCGTCGGCGCCGATGCCGAGGCGGTGCATGCCCGAGTCGAGCTTGAGCCACACCGTCAGCGGCCGCGGCAGCGGCGTGCGCTCCAGCACTTCCACCTGCCACGGCGCGTGGACCACGCTCCACAGGTCGTGCTCCAGCAGCAGCGGCAGTTCGGATGCCTCGAAGAAGCCCTCCAGCAGCAGGATCGGCTTGCGGATGCCGGCCTGGCGCAGGACCAGCGCCTCCTCGATGCAGGCCACGGCGAAGCCGTCGGCCTCCGTCTCCAGCGCCTGCGCGCAGCGCACCGCGCCGTGGCCGTAGGCGTCGGCCTTGACCACCGCCAGCGCGCGCCCGCCGCCCAGGCGCCTGGCCAGCCGGTAGTTGTGGCGCAGGGCATCGAGGTCGATCAGGGCACGGGCGGGACGCATGGCGGAGGCG
>NZ_PDWK01000098.1 GCF_010093135.1 Pseudoxanthomonas taiwanensis
GTGGCCGTGCGCTCTGTACTCAGAGACGGGCTCGAACACCCCAGCCGTTACCAAACTGCACGCACCGGTCTGGCCCCCTCAACGGCGTGTCAGACTCTACCGTGCTGATCTGGCCTGAACATACAAGTCCGTCTGCGCCCCGTGCGTGGATGGCGGCGCCTGTCCTCTCCTGCAGGAGCCGCGTCGGCGGCGACGCGGCGGGCCGACCGGTTCACGGTGTCGGCTCCCGCACCGGGGTGCCGGGTGTTTCCCTGCGGTCGCGTGGCGGTTGACCGCAGGCCCGGACACGCCTGCCGGGTCGCCGCTGACGCGCCTCCTACATACAATGCGCCAACCCCCCACATTCCGATCGTGCTCCCATGAAGAAGGCCGTCGCCCTGGTGTCCGGTGGCATGGACTCGGCCGTCGTGCTGGCCATCGCCCGCGAGCAGGGCTTTGCCGTGCACGCGCTGAGCGTGCGCTACGGACAGCGCCACACCTCCGAGCTTGATGCGGCCGCGCGCGTGGCCCGCGCGCTGGGTGCGGTGGCACACAAGACCGTGGACGTGGACCTGCGCGCCATCGGCGGCTCGGCACTGACCGACGACGGCATTGAGGTGCCCGAGGCCGGCGGCGAGGGCATTCCGGCGACCTACGTGCCGGCGCGCAACACCATCATGCTGTCCATCGCCCTGGGCTGGGCCGAGGTGCTGGGCGCGGCGGACATCTTCTGCGGTGTCAACGCGGTGGACTACTCCGGCTATCCGGACTGCCGTCCCGAGTTCATCGCCGCGTTCGAGCGCCTGGCCAACCTGGCCACCAAGGCCGGCGTGGAAGGGGCGGGCATCCGCATCCACGCGCCCCTGATGCGCATGGGCAAGGACGGAATCGTGCGCGAGGGCCTGCGCCTGGGCGTGGATTTCGCGCAGACCGTGTCCTGCTACCGCGCCGATGCCGAGGGCCGCGCCTGCGGCCATTGCGACGCCTGCCGCCTGCGCGCGGCCGGCTTCGCCGCCGCCGGCGTGGCCGACCCCACGCGCTACGTGGCCTGACGCCACCCGCGCCGCCGTGGGGGCCCCCGTTGCAGGGGCCGCGTCAGCGGCGACGCGACGGATCGGTACGTTCACGGCGTCAGCTCCCGTGCCGAAGACGCTTGGCGCTTCCTCCGGCCGGGAGTGCCGGTTGAGCGCGGGCCTCGATACGCTGCCGGGTCGCCGCGGGCGCGGCTCCCGCAGAGGGGAGGGCGAGGCAGTGAACGCGGCCAGGACACGCAGGCCAGACAGCCGCCGGTGGTGGGGCACCTGTCCGCCCCCGGGGGGGATCGGGTAAAATGCGAACCGCCTTGCAGTTCCGGGCCGTTAGCTCAGTCGGTAGAGCATCGGACTTTTAATCCGCTGGTCGTTGGTTCGATTCCAACACGGCCCACCATTCTTTCCCGGGCGGTTCCCCCCTTTTTCCCGTGACAGGCCGCAGCGGCAGCATGCCGCCGGCAACTTCGCGTGCGCCTGTTCCGCGGCGCGGCCACCCCGGCCCCGCTTCGGCGCGTTGGCCCGCCGGCAGGTGTGGGGCGGCCGTGCGTACCGTCGCGGCCCGTCAACGCGGCCGCGCGCAGGATGGCCGCAGCGGCCCGGCGCGGGCCGGTCGGAGACGGTCATGTGGAAGCGCAACGGCCTGAGCATCGTGCTTCTGGCGCTGGTGCTGGTCTTCGTGGCCGGCCAGGCCTGGACCGGCTGGACGGCGCACAATGCCGAGCTGGCGGACAAGGGCGGCGAGCTGCTCGGTCTGGGCCAGTACCTGCGTTCGGGGCATTTCGTGTCGGCCCTGTTCGAGAACTGGGAGAGCGAGTTCCTGCAGATGGGCATGTACGTGCTGCTCACCGTGCGCCTGCGCCAGGCCGGGTCGGCCGAGTCGCGGCCGCTGTCGCCGGAGCACGAGTCGCCGCGCGTGGAGCCCGGTCCCGCACCCTGGCCGGTGCGCAGGGGCGGTGCCTGGCTGTGGCTGTACGAGCGTTCACTGGCCATCGCCTTCGGCCTGCTGTTCCTGGCCAGCTTCGTGCTGCACCTGTACGGCAGCTGGCGCGCGGAACTGGCCGAGCGCGCGCTGGAGGGCGCGATGCCGGTGTCGGTGTGGGCGCACCTGGCCGGCGCCCGGTTCTGGTTCGAGTCGCTGCAGAACTGGCAGAGCGAGTTCCTGGCCGTGGCCAGCCTGGTGCTGCTGACCATCTGGCTGCGGCAGAAGGATTCCCCGCAGTCCAAGCCGGTGCAGGCGCCGCACCGGCAGACCGGCGACTGAGACGCGCGCCGTTACGGATTGCCGGTGGGTGTGCGCGGATCTTCGGCCGGGTCCGGCACATCGCCTGGCGGATCGGTGCTGGTCGGTGGCGTGGTGGTGGCGTCGTTGGCCGGCGGCGGCAGGCTGGGCGGCACGGTGTCGTCGGTGGGGATGGCGGGTGCCGGATCGGCGGACGGGACCGTGTCGCCGGCCGGCGACTGCGCGGCCGGTGAGGTCACGGCGGCATCGGTGCCTTCGGGTGTGTCGCGGCGGTCGCAGCCGGCCAGGAGGGCCAGTGGCAGCAGGGCGAGCAGGGGTGTGGCGAGAACAAGGCGGCGCATGGCGTGCTCCTGACGGGAAGGTGGCGTCCGGTCCGGCGGAGCGGCCGCAGTTCCGTTCTAGCCCCGGCGCGGCGACCATACCGTGAAATCCGGCCCTGGCCGGCCGTTTCCCTGAACCGGCTGAACATCGCAGCGCCGGCCGCGTTGAAGCCCCCGGCGGGCGGGCGCATATTCGCGAGCACTCCGTGCGCGTCTCACGCCGTGAGACGGCGGTCCCGCACGCTGGACGCTCCCGGCGCTTTCCCCCTCCGATGCCCGTCGACGCCTTCCATCCCGCCGTCGCGCGCTGGTTCGCCGGCGCCTTCCCGGGGCCGACCGCGGCCCAGGCCGCGGCGTGGCCGGCGATCATGGCCGGGCACAACACCCTGGTGGCCGCGCCCACCGGCTCGGGCAAGACGCTCACCGCCTTCCTGGCCGCCATCGACGAGCTGGTGCGCGAGGGCCTGGCCGGAGGCGGGACGCTGCCCGACGCCACCCGGGTGCTGTACATCTCGCCGCTGAAGGCGTTGTCCAACGACATCCACCTCAACCTGGAGGCGCCGCTGGCCGGCATCCGCGCCGCGCTGGCCGAACTGGGTCTGCCGGAGGTGGAGATCCGCACCGCGGTGCGCACCGGCGACACGCCGCAGGCCGAGCGCGCGCAGGTGCGGAAAAAGCCGCCCCACATCCTGGTGACCACACCCGAATCGCTGTACGTGCTGCTGTGCTCGGCCTCGGGCCGGGCCATGCTGGGCAGCGTGCGCAGCGTGATCGTGGACGAGATCCACGCTCTGGCCGGCGACAAGCGCGGCAGCCACCTGGCCCTCTCGCTGGAGCGGCTGGAGGCGCTGTGCGGACGGCGCCTGGTGCGCATCGGCCTGTCGGCCACGCAGAAGCCGGTGGAGGAGGTGGCGCGCTTCCTGGTGGGTGCGGCCAACGTCTATCCCGACCGCGCCGCGCTGCCGGTCCGCGACGATGCCGGCCTGTCCGGCGGCGCGGTGCGTGGCGGCCGTGCCGGGCGCGACGTGCCGGACTGCGCCATCGTGGACATCGGCTACGGCCGCCGCCGCGACCTGGCCCTGGAGGTGCCGCCCACGCCGCTGTCCTCGGTGATGTCCAACGACCAGTGGGCGCAGGTGTACGGACGCGTGGCCGAGCTGGTGCGCGCGCACCGCACCACCCTGGTGTTCGTGAACACCCGGCGCATGGCCGAGCGCGCCGCATTCCACCTGGGCGAGCTGCTCGGGCGCGAGGCCGTGGCCACGCACCACGGCAGCCTGTCGAAGGAACTGCGCCTGGAGGCCGAGCAGAAGCTCAAGCGCGGTGAGCTGAGGGCGCTGGTGGCCACCGCCTCGCTGGAGCTGGGCCTGGACATCGGCGACGTGGACCTGGTGTGCCAGCTCGGTTCGCCGCGCTCGATCGCCGCCTTCCTGCAGCGCGCCGGCCGCTCCGGCCACTCGGTGGGCGGCACGCCCAAGGCGCGGCTGTTCCCGCAGACCCGCGACGATCTGGTCGAGTGCGCGGCGCTGCTGGACTGCGTGCGCCGCGGCGAGCTGGACGCGCTGCGCATCCCACCGGCACCGCTGGACGTTCTGGCGCAGCAGATCGTGGCCGAGGTGGCCGCGCGCGAATGGGACGAGGACGCGCTCTACGACTGGCTGCGCCGCGCCTGGCCATACGCGCGCCTGCCGCGCAAGGACTTCGACGACGTGGTGCGGATGCTGGCCGAGGGCTACAGCGACCGCCGCGGCCCGCGCGCCGGCCTGATCCACCGCGACGCGGTCAACCGCCGTCTGCGCGGGCGCCAGGGCGCGCGCCTGGTGGCCACCCTGTCCGGCGGCACCATCCCCGAGACCGCCGACTATGCCGTGGTGCTGGAGCCGCAGGCCACCTACATCGGCAGCGTCAACGAGGATTTCGCGGTCGAGAGCATGGCCGGCGACATCTTCCAGCTGGGCAACGCCAGCTACCGCATCCTGCGCGTGGAGCCGGGCCGGGTGCGGGTGGAGGACGCGCAGGGGCAACCGCCCAGCATCCCGTTCTGGCTGGGCGAGGCGCCCGGCCGCAGCGACGAGCTGGCCTTCGGCGTCTCGCGCCTGCGCGAGGCGGTGGCCGGGGCGCTGCAGGCAGGCGGCACGGCCGCGGCGCTGGCCTGGCTGCGGGAGGAGGGGGGGCTGGACGAGGCCGCCGCGCAGCAGCTGGTGGACTACCTGGGCGCGGCGGTGGCGGCGCTGGGGGTGATGCCCACGCAGCGGCGCATCGTGCTGGAGCGCTTCTTCGACGAGACCGGCTCCACCCACCTGGTGATCCACAGCCCCTACGGCAGCCGCCTCAACCGTGCCTGGGGCCTGGCCCTGCGCAAGCGCTTCTGCCGCCAGTTCAACTTCGAGCTGCAGGCCGCGGCCACCGAGGACGCCATCGTGCTGTCGCTGTCCACCAGTCACAGTTTTCCGCTGATCGAGGTCTCGCGCTACCTGCACTCGTCCTCGGCGCAGGACGTGCTGGTGCAGGCGCTGCTGGACGCGCCGCTGTTCCCGGTGCGCTGGCGCTGGAACGCCACCACCGCGCTGGCCCTGCCGCGCTTCGTCGGCGGGAAGAAGGTGCCGCCGCAGCTGCAGCGGATGAAGTCCGAGGACCTGCTGGCCACCGTGTTCCCGGACCAGGTGGCCTGCCTGGAGAACATCGTCGGCGACCGCGAGGTGCCGGACCATCCGCTGGTGGCGCAGACCCTGCACGACTGCCTCAACGAGGCCATGGACACCGAGGGTTGGCTGCGCGTGCTGCGTGGCATGGAGGCCGGGGACATCGAAGTGTCGGCGTGCGACCTGGCCGCGCCCTCGCCACTGGCGGCCGAGGCGCTGAACGCCAGGCCCTACGCCTTCCTCGACGACGCGCCGCTGGAGGAGCGCCGCACCCAGGCCGTGCAGACCCGCCGCTACGCCGATCCGCAGGCGGCCACCGACCTGGGGCGGCTGGACCCGGAGGCGGTGGCGCGGGTGCGCGAGGAGGCCTGGCCGCGCGTGCGCAGCGCCGACGAGATGCACGAGGCTCTGACCGGCCTTGGCTTCGTCACCGCCGCCGAGGCCGCGCGCGAACCGGGCTGGGAGGCCTGGCTGCAGCGCCTGGCGCGCGACGCGCGTGCCACCCTGGTCACCGCCGCCGGGCGGCAATGGTGGGTGGCGGCCGAGCGCCTGCCGCAGCTGCTGGCCCTGCATCCTGCGGCCCTGCAGCAGCCGGGCATCGCCGTGCCGGCCGAATTCGCCCGGGTGCAGTGGAGCGCGGAGGACGCGGCCGTGGCCCTGCTGCGCGCGCGCCTGACCGGGCTGGGCCCGGTGCCGGCCGCGGAGCTGGCCGCGAGCCTGGGCCTCGCCCCGCTGGCCACGGACATGGCGCTGCTGAAGCTGCAATCGCAGGGCTACGCCATGCAGGGCCGCTTCAGCGACGCGGGCGTGGACGAATGGTGCGAGCGCCACCTGCTGGCGCGCATCCACCGCTACACGCTGCGCCGCCTGCGCCGCGAGATCGAACCGGTGGCCCCGCGTGACTTCATGCGTTTCCTGTTCGACTGGCAGCGCGTCTCGCCCGACTGCCGGGTCAGTGGCCCGGAGGCGCTGGCCGGCGTGCTCGGCCAGCTGGAGGGCTTCGAGGCGCCGGCCGCGGCCTGGGAGGCCGAGCTGCTGCCGGCGCGGGTACGCGACTACTCCATCGCCTGGCTGGACGACCTGTGCACCGCCGGCCGCATCCAGTGGACGCGGCTGCGCGCCGCGGACGTGGAGCCGGGCGCGCCGCGTGGCAGCGGTTCGCTGCGCGCCACCCCGGTGCTGCTGCTGCCACGCCGCAGCGTGGCGCACTGGGCCGCACTGGCTCCGCCGGCCACCGCCGACCAGGCACTGTCCTCGCGCGCGCAGAAGGTGGCCGACTACCTGGCCGCGCACGGCGCCTCGTTCTTCGACGAGATCGCCGACGGCACCCGCCTGCTGCGCACCGAGCTGGAGGACGCGCTGGCCGAGCTGGTGGCGCGCGGGCGGGTGCACTGCGACAGCTTCGCCGGCCTGCGCGCGCTGCTGGTGCCGCCGTCCAGGCGCCCCACGCCTGGGCACGGGCGGCGCCGTGCGCTGATGCTCGGGATCGAGGATGCCGGCCGCTGGGCACCGGTGCGGCGGCCGCAGGCGCAGGAGGAGGCGCGGCCGGCGCGCCCGGATCCGGAGGCGGTGGAGCACGTGGCCCGGGTGCTGCTGCGCCGCTACGGCGTGGTGTGCTGGCGCCTGCTCGAGCGCGAGGCGGCCTGGCTGCCGCCCTGGCGCGAGCTGCTGCGCGTGTACCACCGCCTGGAGGCGCGCGGCGAGGTGCGCGGCGGCCGCTTCATCGACGGCCTCTCCGGCGAGCAGTTCGCCCTGCCGGAGGCCATCGGCCTGCTGCGCAAGGCGCGGCAGCGGCCACAGGACGGCACCGTGCTGGCGGTCAGCGCGGGGGACCCGCTCAACCTGGCCGGCGTGGGGCTGGCCGGCGGGCGCGTGCCGCGCATCCCGGGCGCGCGCGTGGCCTACCGCGACGGCATCCCGGTGGCCGCGCTGGTGGCCGGCGAGGTGCGTCCGCTGGCCGAGCTGCCACCGGAAGCGGCCGAAGCCGCCCGCGCCGCCCTCCTGCGCGACCCGTCTCCCGCATCCCCGTTCCTCCCCGCGGGGATCGGCCAGACCACCCCGCTGTAGGAGCCGCGTCAGCGGCGACGCGACGGGTCGGCCCGTTCACCGCATTGGCGCCTGCGCCGGGGGCGTCAGTGGGTTCCTCCAGCCGCGTGGCGCTTGAACGCGGGCCTGGATGCGCCTGCCGGGTCGCCGCTTGCGCGGCTCCGACGGGGCGTCCGGGGCGGAGGCAGCCAGACTGTCGGGCGCCGGCGGGGATGCGGGCGCGCGGGCCACGCCCGCGGGGGGGGCCGGGGCGCCCGGCGCCCGGGGCTGCCCCACGGATGCCGTTATCCCGGGGTTCGGGGGGCCGGGGTGTCCGGGGTTTCTGAGGCACCTTCGGGGCGG
>NZ_PDWK01000099.1 GCF_010093135.1 Pseudoxanthomonas taiwanensis
GGTCGCGGGCGGGGCGGGCGCCTCCGTGCGGCCGCCGCGGGGCACGTAGAGATTCCTTTCAGAATCGGTGCGGCGCCGGGGGCGGCTGGACACAATGCCGCCCGATCCGAAGAAGAGTCCGTCCTGCCCATGGATGCACTGACGAACATGCCTTCCCTGCCGCCCCTGGCGACGCTGGCGACGTTGCAGCCGGGCGAGCTGCCGCCGGCGCCGACCCCGGACGGCGCCGGCGGCTTCGGCGACATGTTCCGGCAGGCACTGCTGCGGGTGGACGCGGCCCAGCACGAGGCCGCGCGCCAGGCCGAGGCGGTCGAGACCGGTGCCAGCGACGACATCGTCGGGGCCATGCTCGCCAGCCAGGAGGCCAGCCTGTCGTTCTCGATGCTGATCCAGGTGCGCAACAAGGTCATGGCGGCGTTCGACGACCTCATGAAGACGAACGTCTGACCGGGCGCCCGCGCCGTGATCGAACGCCTCAAGCCCATGCTGGAGCGCTGGCGTCCCGCCGCGCTGCCCCTGCCGTCCTCCGCCGGCCTGGCGTGCCTGCTGCCCCTGGTGCTGCTGGCGCTGGCGCTGACCGCGCTGGCGATGATGTACCTGCGCCACGCCGACTCGCGCTACCGGCCGCTGTTCGGCGCCCAAGAGAACGTCGCCGCCGCCGACGTGATGGCGGTGCTCGACGCCGAGGGCATCCCGTACCGGCTGCATCCGGACAGCGGCCAGGTGCTGGTGCCGGATTCGCGGCTGGGCCAGGTGCGCATGCTGCTGGCCGCCAAGGGCGTGGTCGCGCGCCTGCCCGACGGCCTGGAGGTGGTGGACCAGAAGGACCCGCTGGGCGTGAGCCAGTTCGTCCAGGACGTGCGCTTCCGCCGCGGCCTGGAAGGCGAGCTGGTGCAGAGCATCACGACTCTGGAGCCGGTGCAGTCGGCGCGCGTGCACCTGTCCCTGGCCAAGTCCTCCTCCTTCATCCTCAGCGACGGCGACAAGAGCTCGGCCTCGGTGGTGCTCAACCTCAAGCCGGGCCGCCGCCTCAACCGCGAGCAGGTGGCCGCGATCATCGCCCTGGTCTCCGGCAGCGTGGCCAACCTCGACCCGGCGCGCGTGTCGGTGGTGGACCAGGCCGGCAACTACCTGTCGGCGGGCGTGGATCCGGCCAGCCCGCACGGCGGCGACAACGGCGAGCTGGCCACCCGCGTGCGCGAGGAGACCCTGCGCAACATCCACGACCTGCTCGGTCCCACCCTGGGCGAGGGCAACTTCCGCGCCTCGGTGGCGGTGGAGGTGGACCAGGACCGCATCGAGGAGACCCACGAGCAGTTCGGCGAGGCCCCGCGCGTGACCCAGGAGGCCACCCGCGAGGAGAACGACACCGGCGTCATGCCGCTGGGCGTGCCCGGCTCGCTGTCCAACCGCCCGGTGCCGGTGGTCGGCACCGCCGGCGGCGAGGGCCAGGAGGGGCCGCGCTCGCAGAAGAACGCGATCACCCGCCAGTACGTCTACGACCGCAACGTGGTGCAGATCCGCCGCAGCCCGGTGCGGCTCAAGCGCCTGAGCGTGGCGGTGGTGCCCAACAACGCCGCCGCGCCGGCCGGCACCGGCTGGACGCCGGAGCAGATCGCCGGCATCGAGGGCGTGCTGCGCAGCGGCATCGGCATCGACGCCGGCCGCCAGGACGCGCTGGTGGTCTCGGCCATGGACTTCCGTCCCGCTGCCGAACGGCTGGGCCCGCCGTGGTGGCGCGACCCGGAGACCCTGGTCGTGGCCATGCCGTGGGCCGGCTACACGCTGCTGGCGCTGCTGGCCTTCTTCCTCGTGGTGCGGCCGCTGCTGGCGATCCTGCGCCAGTTCGCGCCGCAGCCGCCGGCCGCCCAGCCGGCGCTGGTCGGCGGTCCGGGCGGCGGGACCCTGGTCGCCGAACCGGTGCCGGCGCAGGAGCTGGCACCGCCGGAGCCGAAGCTGCCGCCGGTCGGCTCGGACGCGGACGTGCTGATCGAGCACCTGCGCGTGCTGGCGACCCAGGCACCGGAACGGGTGGCCGAAGTGATCAAGCCCTGGATTCGCAAGCATGGATAACCCCGCCGAGACGGCGCCGCCGGCCGGATCCGAACTGGTCCAGGCCAGGCGCCCGGAGATCAGCCCGCTGGAGCGCGCCGCCATCACCCTGTTGAGCATGGGCGAGGAGGCGGCCGCGGCGGTGATGCGCTGCCTGTCACGCGAGGAGCTGCTGGAGGTGACCCGGGTGATGTCGGGCATCAACGGCATCAAGGTGGACGCCGTGCAGGAGACCCTGCAGATGTTCTTCGACGCCTACCGCGAGCAGAGCGGTGTGCACGGCGCCTCGCGCAGCTACCTGCAGCGCTCGCTGGACCTGGCGCTGGGCAGCGCGGTGGCCAACAGCGTGCTCAATGCCATCTACGGCGACGGGATCGGGCCGAAGATGGCACGCCTGCAATGGGCGCAGCCGCAGTGGCTGGCCGACCGGCTGGCGCGCGAGCACGTGCGCATGCAGGCCATCTTCTTGGCCCTGATCAAGCCCGAGCAGGCCAGCCAGGTGATCGCCGCGCTGCCGGAGGCGCAGCGCCAGCGGGTGATGCTGCAGATCGCCCGGCTGAAGGAGATCGACCACGAGCTGCTGAAGGACCTGGAGGCCGTGGTGGATTCCTGCCTGGAGAACCTGGGCAACCAGGGCGCGGCCGTGGAGGGCCCGCGCCAGGCGGCGGAGATCATCAACCGCCTGCCGGTCAACCGTGCCGAGCTGATCGAGGTGCTGCGCGAGCACGATCCCGACGCCACCGCGCAGATCGAGGACCGCGTGTACTCGATCGACCTGCTGGCCTACCAGAGCGACGAGACCCTGGCCGCGATCGTCGGCGCGGTACCGTTCGAGCGCTGGGCGGTGGCCCTCAAGGGCACCGATCCGTCGCTGCGGGAGGCGCTGGTGCGGCAGCTGCCGCGCCGCCAGGTGCAGGCCTTCGAGGACCTGTGCAGGCGCACCGGCCCGATGCCGATGAGCCGGATCGACCAGGCGCGCCGCGAGATCATGGAGCAGGTGCGCGACATGGCCGAGGCCGGCGAGATCCAGCTGCAGCTGTTCGCCGAGGAGGTGGTCGAGTGAGCCCGGCGCTGCCGTACCGCCGCTACAGCTTCCCGCCGCTGGCGCGCCTGCGCGAGCTGTCCGGCGGCAAGCCGGTGGGCTTCAAGCTGGCCATCGGCCATCCCTGGGAATGGTTCGGCATCGCCAAGGCCATGCACGAGCACGAGCGGGCCGAGCCGGCGCTGCTGCCGGACTTCATCGTGGTGGACGGTGCCGAGGGCGGCACCGGCGCGGCGCCGGCCGAGTTCATGGACCACATCGGCGTGCCCATGCACGAGGCGCTGATGCTGGTGCACAACACCCTGGTCGGGCTGGACCTGCGCGGGCGCATCCGCCTGGCCGCGGCCGGGCGCATCACCTCGGCCTTCGACATCGCCCGCACCCTGGCCATGGGCGCGGACTGGTGCAACGCCGGCCGCGCCTTCATGTTCGCCCTGGGCTGCATCCAGTCGCTGAGCTGCCACACCGACCGCTGTCCGACCGGCATCGCCACCCAGGATCCACGCCGTTGGCGCAACCTGGACCCGGAGGACAAGGCGGTGCGGGTCTGGCGCTACCACGACAGCACCCTGCGCGCGCTGCGCGACCTGCTGTGCGCGGCCGGGCTGGAACACCCTTCCGAACTGGGCCCGGAGCACATCCTGCGCCGGGTCTCGCCGGTGGAAATCCGCTCCCTGGCCGCCCTGTACCGCTTCCTGGAGCCGGGAGAGCTGCTGCACGGCGTCCCGGCGGACCACGCCGTGTTCCGCGCCTTCTGGGCCGAGGCGCGCGCCGACGCCTTCGCGCCGCCACCCCGGATCCGGCGGCTGCGGAGCAGCAAGTCGCGCTGAGGCGAAAAATTTTCGCGGGGAGGATTGACCGGACGCCCACGCGCATTTAACATGCGCGGCCTGCACCACTGGTGCAGCCCACAAGGGCGGTTAGCTCAGCGGTAGAGCATTGCCTTCACACGGCAAGGGTCGCAGGTTCGATCCCTGCACCGCCCACCATCTAAACCCTTGATTTCAAAGGGGAAACGACGAACCGGCCCAGCGCCGGTTTTTTCGTGTCCTGCATACGTCCTGCAAAAGAAGCCCCCGCCAGGATCGCCCGTGGCGGGGGCCGATGCCGGAGCATTGCACTCCTGCGGTGCCGGTCCTGAATCGCTCAGGCCGGCGTGCCCCTAGCGCGGGGCCGGTGCGGGGTCACACCGCGAAGGATCGGCCGGAGCCGTCCGCCACGCGGATGTCGCGATGCCCTCGCTGCCGTGGTTTTTCGAACGCCGGCACTCACGGCTTATCCGGCAGCGGTGGGGAGACAGATCACGCGCGCAAGCCCCATCCGCCGATCCCTTGCGCGCGCTATCCGTCAGCGATGGGGTTGCGTTTGACGTAGATCAGCAGCTCGCGGTTGCGGTTCTTGATGTTCTGGATGCTCACGATGTCCCAATGCTGGCCGCGCGCTGTCAGGCGATCCGTGGCGTCCAGGTCGCGGCGCCATCGCATCGTGACCTTGGCTTGAGCCTCGGAGGTCGTCTGGGCTGAAGCAAAGAACTCCCGTCCGATCAGGGGCTCGAACTTCGCGAACGCCTCGGCATACGGAACGTAGGTCACTATCGGCTGGCCAATCTCGTCTACCTCGTAGGTGTACCGGCTCAGCGTGATCTTGGTGTTCAACTCTTGCGCGGTGTAGCTCATAGGATCAGCAGCCCTCGTTCTCTGTAGGGGTCGGCCACCGGGGTCTCGGCGGTTTGAGCGACGCCCAGGGCCATTGCCAGGGCCTGCATCCCGTCGATGCGGCCAGTGGACCGGGATTTGTCCAGCTTCCGGTTGCCGGCGGGGTCGCGGACGGTCGTGGCGTTGGCGGCGCAGTAGTCCAGGACCGGATGCCCGCCGTGGGCGATGCGCCCGTTCAACAGCTCGGCCTCGAGCGTGTCCAGTGCCGGCGACATATCCCGGAAGCCCTGCCCGTGGGGGACCAGCGGCAGGGACAGGCCCAGGCGTTCCAGCTCCCGTTGCAGCACGTCCATGCGCCAGCGGTCAAAGGCGATGGCCTGCACCTCGATCCCGTCCAGGATGTCGGCCATGTCCCGCGCGACCGCCTCATAGTCCACCGACGCGCCCGGAGTGGCCCTCAGCAGCCCTTGCCGCACCCAAACGTCATAGGGTGCCCGGTCACGTCGTGCGCGCTCTACCAGGCCCTTCTCCGGCGTCCAGAAGTAGGGCCGCACCTGCCACATGCCGCCGACCTTCCCGACCAGGACCAGCGCCGTCAGGTCGTTCCGGCTCGACAGGTCCAGCCCGCCGAAGACGGGACCATCGAACGGCTCCGGTGCCGCGTTGCACGAACGCCACACGTCCGGCGACACGAACGGCGCATCCGTGGACACCCGCTGATTCAGCAGCAGGTTGCGCGCCGCGTTTTCCATGCTCGGCATCCGCTGCGCCTGGATCATCTGTTCGCGCAGGTCATCTTCCGAACGGAACAGCCCCAGCGCGGGATTCGCCGCGCGCCATGCCGATTCGTCCAGCAGGTCGCAGCCTTCCGGTGCGGCGTACAGGTGGCAGACAATGCGCGGGTCTTTCGATTGTGCGGCATCGTCCAGCCATACCGAAAACAGGTCGGCATCCGTCGCCGCCTGCGTGGAAATGGCAATCAGCAGCGGCTCCGCGTGCGCGCCCTGCGACGTGGTGATGGCGTCGATGAAGTCCGACTGCGGGCCGCGCACCTGTCCGACTTCGTCCAGGATCGCCAGCACCGGGGAAAGCCCGTGGGCCGTCCTGCCGTCCGCAGCGAGTGCCCGGTATTCGGTATTCAGCGGCAGCCCGATCAGCCGCTTCGAACTCGGCACGATTCGCACCAGCTTCGACAGCTTCGGGTTGAGCTGCACCATCTTCGCCGCCAGGTTGAACACCAGCGCCGCCTGGTCCCGGCTCATCGCGCCCGACACGATTTGACTGTTCAGCCGCGCCTCGGGGCCGACAAGGTGCGCCAGCAGCAGGCCCGCGATTAGGCCGGACTTGCCATTCTTGCGGGCAATGGACAGGTAGGCCCGGCGGGTGCCTGCCGGGTTGTCGTACACGTACCGAATGAAGCGCTTCTGGAACTCCGCCAGCCGCAGCGGCTTGCCGACATGCTCGCCGTCCGGGGTCAGGCAGTACCGCTCAACGAACTGGATGACGGCCTCGGCCCTCGTCACTTCGCCACCCGCAAGGTCGGAATCAGCGGATCGTGGTCGGCCTCGGCTTCACGTTCCAGCGCCAGCTTGTTGCCTTGATCCTGCGCCCGGCCTTCGGTCGCCTCCGGGTGAACGTGCAGCAGGCGGGACAGTGACACGATGCGCCGGGTCAGCTTGTCCACCAGCGCCGCTTGTTCCACGTCGCCGATCAGGTCATGCACCTGCATTTGCGTGATCGCCAGGATCGCGGCATTGCCCAGGTCAGCTTCGTTCCACTTGTGGCGTGGCCTGTTGCGCACCAGCGCAGCCCAGAAAGGCCGCGCGGCATCCGGCAGGGGGATATGCGCAGGCGGCTCCAGCGGGCCTTGTGCGGCGTTCTGCGCGGCCTGGACGGCTGCTGCCGCGCTATCGGATCGGGTCTGGCGCATTTCGTTCTCGCACTTAGCGTTAAAGGAAAGGTGGGCGGGCGGTCTTTGGCGCCTCGGTCCCCAGCGATTTCTGGCGCGTCTCGATGGTGGTCTCGCGGTTCCAGCTGTGCATCGGGTCACGCGGCCAGCCCTGCGCGTCGCAGCCCCACACGACAGGCAGCCCGGCACGCTGGCGCTGCGTCTTGTGGTTGTGGCATGGCTCGCACAGCGCGACCAGGTTGCGCCTGCTGTTGTCGCTCGGGTCTCCGCTGGCGTGGTCCACCACGTTGGGGAAGGTCTGAACAACTCCGCCCGATTGCGCGACAATGCCTCACCGTGATCGGGGTGAGTGCGATGCAGCTGTCGTTCGGTGATGCCGAGGGTCTGGGGAGCCGCAAGCGCACGCGGCGCGAGGTG
>NZ_PDWK01000009.1:0-12500 GCF_010093135.1 Pseudoxanthomonas taiwanensis
GCTGGCTGATGCGCTGGATCGCGGCTTTTTGTGCCTGGATGCTGGGGGCGTTGATTTCGCTCATCACGGCTGGATCGCAGCCAACGGTACCCGCACGGGGATGAGAGGCGGATTCTTCAGGGCCGACTACGGAGGCGAGTCAATCAGCGCGACTGGCCCAGCGCCGCAACCGAGCTGCGGCGCTGGGTCTTTGGCGGTGGCAAGGTGCTGCCGGGGCTTGTCACGCGGCGGGAGGCCGAGGCGACTTGCCTGCTCCGCGCCGCCTGATAGGCCGGGTCGACTCGATCAAATCCCCGGTTGCAGCTCTACACGCACTTCGCGCGTTTTGCCGGCCCGTTCCACTGACAAGACCACCACATCGCCGACCTTCCTGTCGTCGAGCCGCGCGAGCAGCTTGGCCACATCGTCCGTCGCCTTGCCATCAACACCGATGATACGGTCGCCGGGCACGATGCCTTGCGGCGTGACTTCGACACCCGCGAGCCCGGCTTTGTGCGCTGCCGAACCAGGGGTAACACGCAGCACGAACACGCCCTTGCCTCCAGTCAGCGCCAGCAGGCGCTGATTGAGTTGTTCGTCCACCTCAATGCCCAGCGCCGGACGGATGTACTTACCAGTCTTGATGAGTTGCGGGACTACGCGCATGACGGTGTCCACCGGCACGGCGAACCCAATCCCGGCCGAGGCGCCGGAGGGGCTGTAGATCGCCGTGTTGATGCCGATAAGCCGACCGGCCGAATCGAGCAGGGGGCCGCCCGAGTTGCCGGGGTTAATGGCGGCGTCGGTCTGAATCAGGTGATCAATGGCCGGGCCGCCCGCTTCTCCCGGTAACGAGCGGTCGAGCGCGGAGACGATGCCGGTGGTGAGCGTCCAGTCCAGGCCAAAGGGGTTGCCGATAGCAAACACCTTCTGTCCCACCTTGAGGTCGGCGCTGGTGCCGACCGGCACGGCAGGCGGGCGTTTGAAGCCGACGCCGATTTTGAGTACGGCGATGTCGTGTGCTGGGCTGGCCCCCACCAGCGCGGCCTGGTAGTCGCGGCCATCGGCGAGTTTGACGGTGGCTTCGGACGCGCCCTGGATGACGTGGAAGTTAGTGACGACGTGGCCGGCGTCGTCCCAGATGAAGCCCGAGCCGGTGCCACGCGGCACGGAGAAGACATTGCGCGTCCAGACGTCGCGCACCAGCTGCGCGGTGGTGATGTAGACCACCGAGGCGCGTGATTTTTCGAACAGTTCGATGGTGGCCTTTTCGTCCGCCGCCAAGTCGCCGCGCGCCGTCACGGTGCGTTCTGCCGCCTCGCGCGGAGTGGAGCATGCCTCGATGGCGGGCAGGAACTGCCACAGCAGCATGAGCGTGGCAATACACGCGGTGATGAAGAGCCAGCGCCGGATGAAGGGATCCGGTGCGGGGCGTGGGTACGGGTCAGGGTAGGCCATGAGAAGTCTCCTGTTGATACACAATCAGCGCCATAGCCCGCTCGGGCGCCAGCGCGGCGGGCGCGGCGTCACAGCGGATTCCGGCAAGAAATGGGGCGCGTGAAACGGCAAGGCTGTTGCTGGTCCAGGCGCCAACGTCAGCAGGCGTGAGATGCGATCTTGCGTTGCCGGATGCGTGCGCAACCAGGAAGGCTCGGGATTGCCCCATCCCGGCCACAGCCAGGCACGCCAGGAGCGACTGACCCGCTCGATCTTCGCCAGCGCGGACGCCAGCCCTTGCGGGTCGCCGGTCAGTTCCACCGCGAGGCGGTCAGCGTCGAACTCACGCACGCGAGACAAGCCGAGCTGTGCGAGCAGGGCCAGCTGGGGCGAGGCGGCCAGCAGAAGCAGTCCAGGCCAATAGACGTCCGCCGCGCCAACCAGCAGCGCGGGCAGGCTCAGCAGGATCGCGATCTGTCCCATAAGGGCCAGTAGGCTCGTAAGGCGACTGACGGAATCCGCCAGCCCCATGACGCGCAGATCCTCATTGGCGATGTGCGCGACCTCGTGCGCTAGCACACCCGCCAGTTCGCGCGGACTCAGGTTGCGCAGCAGGCCATCGGTGAGGGCGATCGATGCATGCTGCTTCGAGCCGGTGGCGAAGGCGTTGACGACGGCACTGGGCACGTAGTGCGGCACCGGCGTGGCGGGCAAACCGGCACGGACGGACAGTTCGTGCAACAGGGCCCAGATTTCCGGGGCTTCGTGCGGGTGCAGCGCCCGGGCGCGGTACAGGCGCAAGGTCAAGGCGGATGCGGCTGCCGGTTCCAGCAACAACGTGCCTGCAACTGCAAACAGCGCGAGCCACAGGCCGCTTTCCCCGAACAGCAGGCTTCCTGCGGCGGCTGCGATCCCGACCAGGGTCAGGACCAACAGCCCGGTCTGCAGGCGGTTGAGCCAGCGGTGTTGCAACAACGCCGCGCGCGGGTCACTGGGATGATGACGGGTCATGCTCAGATGTCTCGGCGGCGCGGTCGTCGCGCTCGCGCATCAGCCAGTAAGTGACACCGAGCGCCAGCGTGGCGCCTGCAAGCGCGGCGATCTTGCCAGGGCTGGCCTCGGGGTCGAGGACCACGAACTTGCGCGCCAGCGCGATCAGGCCGATGAGGATCACGGTCTTGACCTGGATGATGCTGTCCCGACGCGCCGCCACGCGCACGATGGAATGCTTGAACTCCATCGCGATCAAGAGCGTCATGATCATGCCGAACACACTCTGGAATACCTTGTAATCCAGGGGATTGAAGGCATCGAGGACCAGCAGCGTGAAGACGATGGCGATGAGCTGGAACAGCGACACCACGATGATGACGGCAATTACCGCCGACAGAACGAGGGCGACGACCTGCTCGAAGCGCTCGTAAACTGTCATCAACCGCCACTGGGAGCGCATCTCGTCAAGGGCCGTGTGGCCATATTCTTTATGCATAAGCGTTGCGCTCCCTCTTTCAATGAAACGTTAATGGAACGGGGAGTCCGAGAAGACGACTCGATTGCACCTGAATCATCGGGGCAATTGCGAAGCCACCCAGCGCATAATGTCCTGCGCGCCCATGGCGCCCGCCTGACGTGCAACCTCATGTCCCCCTCGGAACAAAATCAGGGTTGGAATGCTGCGAATACCGAACTGGGCGGCCAGGTGAGGCTCGGCCTCGGTATTTACCTTGGCCAACCTCACCTTGGGTTCAAGCAGGGAGGCTGCCTGCTCGAACTGCGGCGCCATCATCTTGCACGGTCCGCACCACGGCGCCCAAAAGTCAACCAGCAGCGGCAGGTCACTGCGCTCCAGATGACGGGCGAAGGTCGCTGTGGTCAGATCAATGGGTTCTCCGGTGAACAGCGGGTGCTGGCACCGCCCGCAATTGGGCTTCTCTGCCAACTTGTTGGCTGGCACGCGATTGATGGATTGGCAGTGTGGGCAGACGATATGCATGCTGTCACTCATGAGGTGGCTCCTGGGACACAGAGGAAGTAATGGCTCCGGCAGTTGGGCCGCTGTGACATGGGGATTCGAGCTGTAGCCCTTGCGTCAGTTGCCGGATGCTGTATTCATCCAGCGTTTCCCGTGCGAGCAGTTCGCGCGCGCACCGCTCCAGCACTTCTCGGTTGATTTCGAGAATTCGGTATGCACGATCAAACACACCCATCACGATGTCGCGGATGGCCTGATCGATGCGCGCCTGGGTCGATTCGGCCACCCGGCAGCCGCCGTGGGCCAGTTCCGGTGTATCGAGAAAGCGTGGCCGATGTGCCTCGAAGGCGATGTAGCCCAAGCCTTCATCCATACCAAAGCGGGTGATCATGTCGCGGGCGATGTCGGTGGCCCGCGCGAGGTCATCGGCGGCCCCAGTTGACAGCTCGCCGAACACCAGCTTCTCGGCCGCACGACCGCCCAGCAGCACGGCGATCTTGTGTTCCAGATCAGCGCGCGTCATCAGGAAGCGGTCTTCGGTGGGGCGCTGCAAGGTGTAGCCCAGCGCGCCGATGCCGCGCGGGATGATCGAGATCTTGTGCACGGGGTCGGTGCCGGGCAGCGCCAGCGCCACCAGCGCATGCCCCATCTCGTGATAGGCCACGGTTTCCCGCTCCTTGGGATTGAGCACTCGGTTCTTCTTCTCCAGGCCCGCCACGATGCGCTCGATGGCGGCGGTGAAATCCTGCAACTCCACGGCGGACGCTTTGCGCCGGGTCGCGGCCAGCGCGGCCTCGTTGACCAGGTTCGCGAGGTCTGCACCCGAAAAGCCCGTGGTCAGCGCAGCCACCTGTTCGAGATCGATATCCTGAGCCAGCGTCACCTTCTTGACGTGGACTTTCAGGATGTCCAGCCGTCCCTTCTTGTCGGGCCGGTCCACCAGCACCTGACGGTCGAAGCGGCCGGCGCGCAGCAGCGCCTGGTCGAGGATTTCGGGGCGGTTGGTGGCTGCGAGGATGATCAGCCCCACCGAGCTGTCGAAGCCGTCCATCTCCGTGAGCAGCTGGTTGAGCGTCTGCTCGCGCTCGTCGTGGCCGCCGATGGGGCCGCCGACGCCGCGCGCGCGGCCCAGCGCATCGAGCTCGTCGATGAAGATGATGGCCGGCGCCTGCCCGCGGGCCTGCTCGAACAGGTCGCGCACCCGCGCCGCGCCCACGCCGACGAACATCTCGACGAACTCCGAGCCGGAGATAGAGAAGAACGGTACCCCGGCCTCGCCCGCCACGGCCTTGGCCAGCAGGGTCTTGCCGGTGCCTGGTGGGCCGACCAACAGCACGCCTTTCGGGATGCGCGCGCCGAGCCGGCCGTAATCCTGCGGGTTCTTCAGAAAATCGACGATCTCGACCAGCTCGGCCTTGGCTTCATCCACACCCGCCACATCGGCAAAGGTGACGCCAGTGTTCTTCTCCATGAACACCTTGGCGCGGCTCTTGCCGATGCTCAGGAAGCCGCCCATGCCCTGCTTCTCGGCGAAGCGGCGGAACAGGAAGAACCAGACGCCGAAGAAGGCCACCGCCGGCAGAATCCAGGAGAGCACATCACGCAGCCAGGTGCTTTCCACCACCCGCGCATAGGGCACGTCGTACTTGGACAGCCGCTCGGCCAGGTCGGGTTCGACGCGAGTGGCCACGATGGTGGTCTTGCCCTGGCTGTCCGGCGATTTCAGGCGCCCGGTGACCGTGCGGTCCGACACCAGCACTTCGGCGATGCGCCCCTCGGCCAGCGCCTTCTCGAATTCGCTGTAGGGCACGGGCTCGACGGTCTTGGCCGCCTGCCAGTAGTTCTGCAGCGTCAGCAGCAACAGGCCGGCGACGATCCAGTAGCCAATGTTCCATTGATCTTTCTTTTCCATGGGCAATGTTCCTCGCAAGTCGTGTCGCTAGAGAATGGGGGTGAACAGACGGGCCACCCCGTCGCGCAAGCGGATGGCCAGCGGGCGGGCGCGCAACGCCATGGCCGATATCTCGCCCGACGCATCACGAGCGGCATCAAAAAGGGATTCCAGCCGCGTAGACAGCGCGGTGTCGTACACCTCCACATTGAACTCGAAGTTGAGGCGCAGGCTGCGCGCATCCCAATTGGCCGAACCCAGGCAGCACCACTGGCCGTCTATCAGCATCAGCTTGCTGTGGTCGAACGGGCCAGGCCGTTCGAAGATGCGTACACCGTGCTCCAGCACCTGCCAGTAGTGGGCGCGCGCGGCCCATTGCACCGTGGGATGGTCGCCGTTTGCGGGCGTCAGCACCTCGACGCGCACGCCGCGCAACGCGGCCGTGCTCAGCGCCGCGATCATCGGCTGATCGGGCACGAAGTAAGGTGTCCAGATGCGCACCGAATGCTTCGCCGCGCTCAAAGCGCCCATGAAGGTCCAGCGCATCCTGTCCAGGGCCTCATCGGGACCGGCCTCGATGCCGCGCGCCCAAGAGGTTCCTTGCTCATCAGCCGTTGCGGGCGGTTCGCCCCAGAAACCCTTGCTGAGCCGCTCGCCCGTGGTATCGCACCAATCATCGGTGAAGCACCGCATCAGATGCGCAACCACCGGCCCGCGCAGACGAAAGTGCAAATCGTGACAGGCCTGCTCCGGCGCATCGGGCTGCCAATACGGGCTGAAGATGTTCATGCCGCCGGTGAAACCCGTCTCGCCATCGATCACCAGCAGCTTGCGGTGATTGCGCAGATGCGCGGCATGCAGGCGCGCGGGAATCAACGTCGGGTTGAACGTCGCCGCCGGAACGCCGGCGCGCTGCAAGGCGCGGTAGGCGCTGCGGGGCGTCCATCGGGCATACACGTCGTCGATCAGCACCCGCACTTGCACGCCGCGCTCATGAGCCCGGCGCAGCGCATCGACGAACTGCGCCCCGATGCCTTGGCTGTCGAAGATGTACGAAGCCAGCGCGACGCTGTGCCGCGCCGATTCGATGGCAGCGAGCATGGCCGGGTAGGCCTGCTCGCCATCGACAAGCGGCTCGATGCGGTTGCCGCTGGTCAGCGACTGGCCGGTGGCGCGTCCCACCAGGTGGGCCAGACCGGCAAGCGGCGGCGATACAGCCTGGGGCATCGTAGGCGCGAGGTCCTGCCGAACAGCAGGATCTGCCCCCGGGAAGAGCCGCCGCGCGCGCCGCTGGTAGCGGTTGATACCGAACAGCAAGTACAACAGCGAACCGCCCAGCGGCAACAGCGCGATCAGCAGCACCCACAGCGTGGCCGAGCGCGGGTCACGCTTGTAGATGACCGCGTGCCCTGCCGCCGAAATGGCGACCGTAAGCGACACGAGGGTGGCTGCCCATGTCAGCCCGTTGGGGTCGGACACGACAGCCTCCCCATGACTCAAGATTCGCCGCCCGCCGGCTTTTTCTTGCGCGTCGCCTTGCTTTCGTCGCTCGACGGCGCCTCGGCCACTTTCGCGGCATCAGGCTTTTCAGGCTCGACCGGCTTCACTGGTGGCTCCTTGCGCTCGAAAACCACCCGCTCGGCCTTGTCGTCCCAGCGGGCGCTGGCGTGATCGCCCTTGCCGATACCGCCACCCAGCATCTCGCGCGCCAGCGCGGTTTCCAGCTCGCTGCGGATCAGCCGCTTGAGCTCGCGCGCGCCGAACTCGGGTTTGTAGCCTTCCTCCGCGAAGTGGTCGATCAAGGTCTGGTCGAAGGTCAACGTCACGCCCTGGCTGGCGGCGTTGCGGGCCACACGATCGAGCTGCAGGCCGACGATATGGCGGATCTCCTCCTTGCCCAGCGCATGGAAGACGATGATCTCGTCGATGCGGTTGAGGAACTCGGGGCGGAAGTGTCCGCGCAGCACGTCCATCACCTCGGCCTTGGTCTTCTCGTATTCCTCGCCGGCGACGCCACGGGCCTTCAGCCGACGCTGGATGATGTCCGAGCCCAAGTTCGAGGTGGCGATGATGATGGTATTGGTGAAATCCACCACCCGGCCCTTGCCGTCGGTGAGCCGCCCGTCGTCGAATACCTGCAGCAGGATGTTGTAGACGTCGGGGTGCGCTTTTTCGATCTCATCGAGCAACAACACGCTGTAGGGTTTGCGCCGCACTTTCTCGGTGAGCTGCCCCCCCTCGTCATAGCCCACATAGCCCGGAGGCGCGCCCACCAGGCGTGCCACGCTATGGCGTTCACCGTACTCGGACATGTCGATGCGCAGCAGCGCACCTTCATCGCCATAGATGGACTCGGCCAGCGCCTTGGCGAGCTCGGTCTTGCCCACGCCGGTCGGCCCGAGGAACAGGAAAGTCGCCACCGGCTTGCTGCCTTCGCGCAGGCCCGCGCGCGACAACCGCACGGCATCGGCCACCGCGCGTACCGCTTCGTCCTGGCCCACCAGGCGCTCGTGCAGCCGCTGCTCCAGATGCAGCAGCTTCTCGCGTTCTTCCACCGTCAGCTCGTTGACCGGAATGCCGGTCAGGCGCGAGACGATCTGCGCGACATGCTCGGCTTTGACCTCGGCGCTGCCCGAGGCGCGCTCGCGTTCCCATTCCTCGACGAGCTTCTTGAGTTCGGCCTCCTTGGCCTCGATGCGCTTGCCCAGCTCGGCGGCCTTGTCGTACTGCTTGCGCGAGGCCACATAGTCCTGCTCACGCCGCAGCTGGTGCAGTTCGGACTCCAGCTCTTGCACCGCCACCGGGCGGGCCGTGGCCGACAGCTTCACGCGTGCGGCCGCCTGGTCGAGCAGATCGATGGCTTTGTCGGGCAAGAAGCGCGCGGTGATGTAGCGGTCCGACAACTCGGCGGCGGCGATGATCGCATCGTCGGTGATGCTGACCTTGTGGTGCGCCTCGAAGGTGTCGCGCAGGCCGCGCAAGATCATAATGGTCTGCGCTACCGTCGGCTCCGGCACCATCACCGGCTGGAAGCGACGCTCCAGCGCGGCGTCCTTCTCGATGTACTTCTGATACTCGTTGAGCGTGGTGGCGCCGATCAGGTTCAGTTCGCCGCGCGCCATCATCGGCTTGAACACGTTGGCCACGTCCAGCCCGCCTTCGCCGCCACCCTGGCCGGCACCGACGATGGTGTGCACCTCGTCGATGAAGAGAATCAGCTCCCCCTGGTGCTCGGTCACTTCCTTGAGCACCTTCTGCACGCGCTCCTCGAACTCGCCGCGGTACTTGGCGCCGGCCACCATGGCATTGATGTTGAGTTCGACCAGGCGCTTGTCACGCAGCGTCTCAGGCACTTCGCCGGCCACCATGCGCTGCGCCAGCCCTTCGACGATGGCGGTCTTGCCGACGCCGGGCTCGCCGATCAGCACCGGATTGTTTTTCTTGCGCCGGGCCAGCACCTCGATGGTGGTCTCGATCTCCTGCGCGCGGCCGATAACCGGATCGAGCTTGCCCTCGCGCGCCATTTTGGTGAGGTCTCGCGAGTATTTATCCAGCTCGGGCGTGTTGGTCGGCGTCTCGGCGCGGCCATCCTCGGCACCTTTGCCGACCACCTTGCTTACCTGCTGGCGCAGCGCTTGCGGCGTGAGGCCGTAACGGCGCAGCAGGTTGGCCGCCAAACCTTCGCCTTCCTCGGCCAGCCCGATCAGGAAATGCTCCGGCCCGACATAAGAGTGGCCGAGTTCGTTGGAGGCCACGAAAGCACGGCTGAGCGCGTCCTTGACCCGGGGCGACACGCCGATCTCGCCCTCGAACGGCTTGTCGCCGCGCTTGGCTTCGGATTCGATTTGTCGCTTGAGGTCATCGACCTTGATCCTGAACTGCCCCAGGATGGTCTTGACCACGTCGCTGTCGGATAGCGCCAGCAGCAGGTGTTCGGTATCGACTTCGGCGCGCCCGAACTCTGCAGCGTGTCGGGCGGCCTCCTGCAATAGGGCCTCGGAATGTTCGCTGATACGGCTGGCGAGCCCACTGCCGCGACGGCGCGCGGTGCCCGTACCGGCCGGGGCGGGTTCGCCGAACGAGGCATCGACGACCTCGTCGGTATCGGCCGCCATGGACGGTGCGTCGTCACCGATGCGGAAGAAGTCGCTGCCAAGGAAGTCTTCGAACAGCCCGCTGCGCAAGCCGAACAAGGCTTCCAGCGGTGAGACGGTGCGCTTTTGCTGGCGCACCAGTTGGCGATAGTGATCGTCACACAACAGCATGGTGCTGTGGCGACCATTGAGATTGGCTTCCACCCGCACCGTGGCGGGCTGGCCGCAGACTTGGCATTGTTTTCTGGCCATGCTGATGCTCCTGAGAGGGTTAACTGGGCGAGGCACCGCAGATCACGGTGCCTCATCTCTTTGTGGTTTTTGAGAAAAACGCGCTGCCCCGCGTCAGCCGTTGATCGGGATCGAGCGCCCCTGCTTGGGCGTACTGGCCTCGCGCTTTTCCATCGTGATCGTGAGCACGCCGTTCTTGAAAGCGGCCTTGATCGTGTCCTGGTTGGCATCGGCCGGCAGGTTCAGAGCGCGCTGAAAGCTGCCGTAGGAGCGCTCCACCCGGTGGAAACCACCGTCTTTAGTTTCCTGCTCCTGACGCTTTTCACCGCGCACCAGCAGCACGTCGTTGTCGAGCGTGATCTGGATGTCTTTTTCCTCGACGCCGGGCAGTTCCAGGGCGATCTTGTACTGCTTGTCGGTCTCCTGGATGTCCAGCGCCGGTTTCAGCAGGCCCGGCCACTCCGACGGCCAGCGTGGCATGGCCAGCGTCGGGAAACCGAAGCCTCGAAACGCGTCGTCGAACAGGCGATCGATCTCGCGATGCAATTGCAGGATGGGGCTGACCGGCCCACCCGCCACCGGCAGGTCATTGCGCTGCACCGGCAGCGAGGCAGTGCTCTGTTGTTCTTCCTGCTCTTTCTTGAACCAGTTCCAGGGAGCCAATTTCTTGAAATCAATGTCCATGTCATACCTCCAGAAATCAATTGAAGACTCACTCAATCCGTTTGCCTGCGGCTATGGATGGCGCGCCCAGGCAACACGGGATGTTTCGCTGACTTCGGCTGCTCATCTGTGCGTATCACCTCCTTCTTTCTGCCTGCTTGGATCTGATCATTGATCCATCGATCGATTTCACTTTGACGAAACCGCCACGTCCCGCCGACCTTGAAGGCTGGAATTTCCCCGTGCGCGGCGAGCCGGTAAAGCGTCCGCTTGCCGACCTTTAAGTAGGTAGCCAACTCGTCGAGTGTGAAGATCGCCTGCTGGCGCGCTGTCATACCACCCCCACAAGTTCCGTCGTCACGCGGCCTCGCTCGAGGAAATTCTTGCAAGACTTTGCGCCTAACATGCCGAAAGTCAAGAGTCAACATCCAGCGACCTGCTGGCCGATTGATGTTGACCTGAGTATGGAACTTGTAGCCAATCAGGCAGTGAGTCCGGGGTGAATGGTATCGGGTTCCGACCAGTTCCGGCGAACGGTCGCCGGGGGCTTGTAGCCATGGGCGCTGTGCGGCCACTGCTCGTTGTAGAACTGCCGCCAGCGTTCGATCAGCACCTTCGCTTCGGCGCGGCTGAGGAACCATTCCCGGTTCAGAAGCTCGTCCCGAAGCTTGCCGTTGAAGCTCTCGACGAACCCGTTCTGCCAGGGGCTACCCGGCGCGATGAAGGCCGGGCCGATCGCCGCGTCGCGCAGCCAGCGCATCACCTTGGCCGCGGTGAACTCGGCGCCGTTGTCGGAGCGGACAAAGGCCGGCTTGCCGTAGATCCGCATCAGTCGCGCCAGGGTCAGGATCACGTCTTGCGCCCGCAGGCTTGCCCCGACTTCGATCGCCAGGCACTCCCGGGTGTATTCGTCGATCACGCACAGCATCTTCAAGGCGCGTCCGTCGGCCATCTGGTCGTGGACGAAGTCGTAACTCCAGACCGCATTCGGGCGAACCGCGCCCGGCAGGCGGATGTCGTTGCCGGAACGGCGGCGGCGCGGCCGGCGGCGGGGAATGTTCAAACCCAGCTGGCGCCACAGGCGCCGCACCCGGGCCTCGCCCAGGTCCAACCAGGCCGCCATGCGGCGATACCCGAACCGCGGCACCTTCGGCGATGCGGCCAGCAGCCGCTCGGCCACCGCCTGGTCCTTGGCGGCCTGGCGCGGGGCGTAGCTGGCGATGCGGCGGCTCAGGCCCAGGTAACGAAGGGCCTTTCGCTGCGAGATACCCCGACGGACCAGCACCTGGACCGTGTCGCGTCGTTCCGACGGGGTCATCATTTTTTTCGGACGATCTCCTTCATCCCGTCGATGACCAGCATCTGCTCGGCCACCAGCCGCTTGAGCCGGGCGTTCTCGGACTCGAGGTCCTTGAGCCGCCGGGCGTCGGGCACGTCCAAGCCTCCGAACTTGTTGCGCCAGCGGAAAAAGGTCTGCTCGGTCAGGTTGTGCTTCTTGCACAGGGCCTTGATCGACATGGCGCCGACCTCGGCCTCGCGCAGGATGCCGATGATCTGCTCGTCGGTGAATCGCTTCTTCATGGAGCTCTCCTTGCCTGTTAAGGGTAGAGAACTCACCAGCCAAATGGCTACACGATCCGTCTCAGGTCAGATGCGCCATCTGCATCGCCTATCTGGCGCTGCTCGATCGTTCGCCAACCCGGGACATGTGCGCTCATCAGCGCCTTGAACATCCGCCCGTGGCTGGCGTAGCGCAGGTGCAGCAGCTCGTGGACGATGACGTAGTCCTGGAAGCGCTCATCTTGCGCGACCAGGTCGGCGGCCAGGGTGACCGTCCCCGCGGACGAGCAGGAGCCCCACTTCCTGCGCATTTCTTGGACCCGAATGACGCGCGGGTTGACACGCAGCTTCACCGCCCAGGTCAGTGCCCGTCGTCGCAGTTCTTGCGCAGGGTAGAGGGACGCCTTCACGCCTCGCCCTCCGCGAGCAGCAGTCGGATGATCAGGTCGACCACACGGGCGCGCTCGTCCTGTCCGAGTGCCAACACGGGTTTGTACATGGCGGCGCGCAGGCGGCGTTGCTCGTCGGGGTTCACCGATGCATTCGGGAAGCGCGCCAGGAGCGCTTCGGCATCCTTTGCGAGCGCCATGGTGTCGACCGATGCCGCCTTGACGGCGGGGTCGTCGCGCAAGACCCAGTAGACAGCGAAAGCGCGCGGGGAAAGTCCGCTGTC
>NZ_PDWK01000009.1:15000-57388 GCF_010093135.1 Pseudoxanthomonas taiwanensis
CACGGATTGAAGGCGAGCAGCTTCTGTTCCAGCAGCCCCCGGAACAGGCTCGCGGACTCGTCCCCGCGCCGCAGCAGCGCTTCCATCGGCGTGAGCGGCTCCCAGCCGATCTCGGCCGCGTGCTCGACCATCGGGAACTGAACGCTGCCGGCCTCGCTGATCTTGAGGGTGTTCATGTGGGGTCCCCCTTCCGGGAAGCTTCCGCACGGGGACGGGTTGGGCTACATTCCCACCGGGAACGGGAATGCCCGTTCGGAGGTCGTCGCCTGGTGAAACCGGGGGCGGCCGTTTTCATTCGTCTGGCTTCAGCAAGCCGGGCGTGAACAGGCTTGAACCGGGCCGCATGCCCGAGGAAGCTCGGCTTCCCCTTCAGAGGCGAAGCTGCTAGACTTCGCACCAAAGGTCCCCCCCCGATGACAAGAGCCCAAGGGGCTCTCTCCGGCAACGGAGTAGTCGGGGGGGTCATTTTTTTGGGCTTCAGGCGCGGCATCAGTAGTAGTACCTCGTCCCGGTACGAAAAATGTCGAACTCGCTCCGGATGGCCGGCTTGATTCGGTCGTAGTGCTCCGTCTCTCCCCGCTGCCACTTTCTGAACACTGCCCAGCAGCAGTAATCGGCCACCTGCAGCCCATAGTGGGAGCGCGAAGCGTGATGCAGGATTCGGTACCTCATCCCGGCTGGCAGCATCTTCGCCAAGGACTGCTGAATGGCCTTTTCGATGGCCTGCCGCTTCCTCTGCACCGGAATGGTGTCCGTGATGACGATGACCTCTTCCGCCCCTGCCTCGACCTCCTTGGGTAGGACGAATTTGAGCAGGTAGCCCAGCATCTCCGGATAGAAGCGCCTGTCCTCGCGCAATGCCGGGCCGGTCTTGGGCTTTTCCACGATCAGGCTGTCGATGCGCAAGCCGTCCAGATGTCCGGCGATCAACTCGAATACGCGACCGCGTACCCGCGGGTTGTCATCGACGCAGTGGAAATATTCAGTGTCGAGGCCGAATTCCAAGCAGTCGTGCTTGTAGTCGTCGAGCGCGGTGTACGCCGCAAACGGGCGTCGCGTGCTCACGCTGGTCAGGACAAAGTAGCGGGTACCCTTGGAAGTGAAATCGAAGTTCCCGGCTTCGTCCAGGAAAAGGTAGGCACAGCGGGTCATGCATGCTCCCCGCTGTGCCCAATGGAAAAGCCCCGGGGGTCGGCGCTTCCCGGATGAGGGTGGGAAGGCTTACTGCCAGGGGCGGATGAGAGGCGCATCATACGGCCGGCTCCGCCGCAGGGGAAACCGGCCCCGCGTGGGCTTGCAGCGCGGAGAGGTCCAGCGCATCGACGCGGACCTCGCCGGTCATCAGCTTGTGCAGCAGGGCCTTGAACAGTTCTTCCAGTACCGCCCGCTTCTTACGGTGCAGCTCGATCTTGCGGTCGATGGCGTCGAGGATGGCGACGATATCGTGCTGCTCGTCAAGACGCGGGTAAATGACCGGTAGTTGACTCAGAACCACGTTGTTCAAATTGGGCATGATCGTCCCGGCAGCGTGAGCTACAAGCCAGGACACGGTGCTTTCGGTCGAGAACAAATAAGACAAGAATGCGTTGTCTAGGCCCGGATGGCGCACCCGAACGACAAAACAGCCAGTGCCGCATAACCACCCGGTTTCTGCGTTTGAAACCAGCCCATGGCGGCCTATCTCTCCGCGTCTTCCAAATAGGATGTCGCCTGGCTCAACCTTGTGTCGAGTAAGCCGTGCAGCCGTCTCAATGCTCACCCGCGGCACTTCGGAGTGGCTAATCCTATTCCCTTCTAAGTGCGTGGGGTTGATAACTGGAACGCCGTCGGCTTCGTATTCGTTCGCGTGCAACTGGCTGCCGAACGGGCCTGTTTGAATGCGACCACCATTCCGATCGCAAAGCAATCCAAGCGTCGTGACATCCCAACTCTCCGGCACCGGCCCGACCTCGGTCTCCTTCTGCGGCTCGCCGCGCAGGCCGCGCGTGAACAGCTCGCGCATGGCGGCGCGTTTGAGGTCTTGAGCCACTTCAAGCGCGTCTTCGCAGACCTTAAGAAGGTCTTGAACGCGCCACAGCAACGCAGCAATGGCTTGCTGTTCTTCGTATGAAAACCGTGGACATTCAAACTGAGCAATGTGAGCCCAAGACGTGCGTGGATGGTGGGCCCCAGTGACCCCCGTAAGTGCATGCTCGACAAAGTCGGGATCATGCACGAGGCACGCGAGGAATCTGGGATCGACGCCGGGCTTGGCTCGCAGGACCAGCAGCTCAGTCGTGCAGACCCCATCCGTATCCGCCAAGATGGCCTTGTCGAGATACGGTCGCAGCTTTCCGTAAAGGATGTCGTTCCGGCGAAACGCGTACTTGTGGCTCTGTACATCTCTCGCGATACCGCCTCCCGAGCGTCGTAGCCGTCCGGGAATGACATGTTCCAGACCGACGTAAAGTGCCTCAGGCACGTCTACCGGATGGACCTGCTCAGATATCAGGTCGCATAGCTCGGCTAGAGTTGCGCTTCCAGTTTCCGTGCCGTTCATGCCAGCTTGCCCAGTTGTGCAAGAGCACCAGCCAGATCGCCCTCGAGTTTTTTCTCGGCATCCAGTAAAGCCTCGAATCGGCGTAGTAGCGCGCCGAGGTCCGTCGATTCAGCACCAGAGGAGCCGTTTACCCACCGACTCGGACTCAGGTTGTAATCCGCCTCCCGCGCCTGCTCGGTGGTGATGACCGCCAGCTCCCCCTCCACCGGCTCGCCCTTGAGATACATCGCCGCCAGCGGCCGGATGTCCTCCTCGGGCAGGTAGTTCTTGGGCCGGCCCTTCTTGAAGCGGCGGCTGGCGTTGAGGAGCACGATCCGGCCCTTGCGCGCGGCGCTCTTGCGCTTGGAGAGCACCACGATCACGCCGGCGGCGGTGGTGTTGTAGAAGAGGTTCTCGGGCAGCAGGATCACGCCGTCGATCAGGTCGCGGTCGACGAACCACTTGCGGATGCTGCGTTCCTTGTCCTCGTTCTTGGAGCCGGAGCCGCGCGTGACGGCGCCGGTGTCCAGCACCACGGCGGCGCGGCCGTGGTCGTTCATGCAGGCCAGCGTGTGCTGCAGCCAGGCCCAGTCCCCTTTGCCGCTGGTGATGCCGCCGGCGGTGCGGAAGCGGTCGAAGGGGTCGTTGGCGAAGATGTCGGGCGCGAAGGGCTGGTTCCACATCGGATTGGCGACGACGATGTCGTGCTGCCTGATGGAACCGTCCGCGTTGCGGAACTTGGGGTTGATCATGGTGTCGCCGCGCGCCAGCTCCACCTCCATGTCGTGGATGATGGCGTTCATCTGCGCCACGGCGTAGCTTTCGGCCTGCAACTCCTGGCCGCTGAGCTTGAGCGGCACGCGGCTCGTCGGGTCCAGCTCCCGTGCGACAAGCTGGAGCTTGATCAGCAGCCCCGCCGAGCCGCAGGCGTAGTCGTGGCAGGTCTCACCGGGCTTGGGCCGCAGGATGTGCGCCATCAGGAAGCCGACCTCGGTCGGCGTGAAGAACTCGCCGGCGCTTTGGCCCGAGCCTTCGGCGAACTTGCGCAGCAGGTATTCGTAGGCGCGGCCGAGGAAGTCCGGCTGCACGTCGGCGAGCCCCAGGCGGTAGCGCGGATCGGAGAAGGTCTCCACCACGCCGCGCAGCTTGGCCGGGTTGATGTCGCGCTCGCCGTTGCGCTCGGCGGCAAAGTCCACCACGTCGATGACGCCCGAGAGCGAGGGATTCTGCTTGACCACGGCGCGCACGGCGCGAGTCAGGTGCTCGCCGATGTCCCGGGGCGCGGTCGGGCGGCCGCGCTCATCCAGCGGCCAGTCGAAGGACTCGCGCCCGCTGATCACCGCCCAGCGGGCTTCCGGCGGCAGGTAGAAGCGCAGCAGCGAGTGGTCCGACTCGGCAATCTCCAGGGCGGTGGCGCGGTCGCCGTACTCCTCGGCCAGGCGCTCGATCTCGTCGTCGAACACGTCGGACAGGCGCTTGAGGAAGAGCAGCGGCAGCAGGTAGTCCTTGAACTTGGCTGCGTCCTTCTCGCCGCGGATGGAGCAGGCCGCGTCCCACAGCATCTGCTCCATCGGCTTGGTGGTAGGGGTGGCGGCCGCTGCGCGGCCCGTGCGACGTCGGGTCACCCGAGCGGCTGCTTCAGCGGGCGGGGGGGCTTCGGCTTCCTCGACTCCAGCCCCCCGCGCCAGTGCGAGGATGGCCTCTTGCGCCGCGCGCTGCGGCTTGGTGCCGCCTCCTTCCCAGCGGTTGACTGTGGCGAACGAGACCCCGAGCCGCTCGGCGAGCTGTTCCTGGGTCAGGTTCAAGGCCGCGCGCGTGGCACGGAGGATTGCGGGGAAGTCGGGTTGTTGTGTCATGTTTGCGATGTTTGATATATTTTCTATGCTTGTCAAGCAGATCGTGAAGCCGCAGCGACGGAGCGAACCTCAAAGAGAGCTGGACCAACCGTGACCGTGCGAACGGCTGGGGGCGGCACCGCCCGCGAGGAAAGTCATGCTCGTTGTGTCTAGTCGGTAGTTATTGACATCTACCGACATATCGCAACATCATGGCGGCATGCACAGTTCGCACCAGCGCATTCTGGAACTGGCCGCCCAGCGCGGCCTGATTCGCCCGCTCGATCTCCATGAGCACGGGCTGCCCACGGTCGCGCTCACGCGGCTGGTGCGGCAAGGGCTGCTCCAGCGCGTGGGACGGGGCCTATACGCCATTCCGGACCGGCCCGTCTCGGAACACCGTGCACTCGCCGAGGTGGCACGCAAGCACCCGCAAGCCATCATCTGCCTGCTGTCGGCACTGCGCCTGCACGAACTCACCACACAGTCGCCGTTCGAGGTCTGGCTGGCCATCCCCAACAAGGCGCGCGCGCCAAAGATGGACTATCCGCGGCTTCGCATCGTGCGCTTCTCCGGCGCCGCGCTGACGCAAGGGATCGAGGAGCACCTCATCGAGGGCGTGCCGGTGCGCGTGACCAACGTCGCCCGCACGGTGGCTGACTGCTTCAAGTACCGCAACAAGATCGGCCTGGATGTCGCGCTGGAGGCGCTGCGTGAGGCCTGGAAAGGAAAACGCGTGGGCATGGACGAGCTGTGGCGGTCTGCCCAGCTGTGCCGGGTGGCCAATGTCATGCGTCCCTACTTGGAGAGCCTGACGTGAGCAGCCGCAACACCGCCGCCTCGGTACGCACCCGCCTGCTCAACCGCGCCCGCGAGACCCGGCAAGACTTCAATCTGATCTTGACCCGCTATGCGCTCGAGCGCCTGCTTTACCGGCTCAGCATCTCCCCCTACGCCGACCGGTTCCTGCTGAAAGGCGCGCTGCTGTTCGACTTGTGGTTCGACATCCCACATCGCCCGACACGCGACGCCGACCTGCTGGGCTTAGGCATCGCCGAGATCCCGCATGTCGGGGCGGCGTTTCGGGACATCTGCACGGTGGAACTGGACGACGGCATACGCTTCCAGCCTGACTCGGTACACGCGGAGGAGATCCGCAAGGAAGCCAACTACTCCGGTGTCCGGGTCACGCTGATCGGCCTGTTGGACGGTGCCCGATGTCACGTCCAGGTCGATGTGGGTTTCGGCGACGCCGTGACCCCCGGCCCCGAGGTCGTCGACTACCCGGTGATGCTGCCGGACATGCCAGCCCCGAAGCTGCGCGCCTACCCCCGGTATACGGTCGTCGCCGAGAAGCTGGAGGCACTGGTGTGGCTCGGCATCGCCAACAGCCGCATGAAGGACTACTTCGATCTCTGGATCTTGTCGCGCCACACCGACTTCGACGGCGCGCTCCTGTGCAAGGCGATCCACGCCACCTTCGAGCGCCGCAGGACGCCGCTGCCGGATGGCGTCCCGTTTGGCCTGAGCGACGAATTCGCACAGGATCGGCAGAAGCAGACCCAGTGGCAAGCATTCTTGAGGAAGAATGCCTTGGACGGGCTTCCGCTTTCCGAGGTCGTTGCCGGCGTGCGTGGGTTTCTATCGCTGCCGCTGGATGCGCTCCGGCATGGCGCTGCATTTCATCAGACCTGGCTTGCCGGAAGCGGCTGGACGCCGAGTGGCGATGGATCGGGCTGATGAGCGGTCTGTGCTTTCTCTGAAGCCCCAAAGCTTGCGATCCTGTTCGGAATCCGGGTTGGACGTTGGTGAGGACTCCACCACCAACGATCACGAAAAAGGCCGGCAGTCACCTGCCGGCCTTTTTCCTTGCCCGGACGGGCACCTAGCGCGCGACGTCGGTGGCCACCGCGCCCTGCAGCTAGCGCGCCGCCTCCAGGTGCGCGGCCACGTGGCCGCGGGTGGTCTCCAGGTGCTGGCGCACCTCGGGACGCTGCGCCGCCGGGATCAGTCGCTCGTCCAGCGCACGCAGCGCGTCCTCGTGGCCGGTGACCATGGCCTCGACGTAGGCGCGGGCGAACTCGGCCCCCTCCAGCACCTCCAGGCGCGACAGCTCGGCACGCCCCTTCTCCGCCTGCACCTGCGCGTCCGGCGCGGCGGTGTCGGGTGACCAGGCTTGGATCTGCTCGTTGTTGCGGCCGTGTTCGGCGACCATGCGCTCGGCGTACTCGCGCACCGGGCCTTCCACGTTGCGCCGCAGGGCCAGCTGGCCCGCCTCGACCTCGGCGGTGTTGATGGCCGCCAGCACGCCCAGCGCGGCACCCTCGTCCAGCGCCTGCGGTGCGCCTGCAACCTCGCCGGACATGGCCGGATCCGCGGGGCCGGCCGCATCCATCGGCCGGTCGGCGACGGGCGCGCTGTCCATGGTGCCCTCGTCGCGGCGGTCGCCACAGGCGGAGGCCAGCCCGGCCACGCCGGGGGCGAGGCACAGCGGGACCAGGTGACGCATCGGATGGCGCATGACGGTTCTCCTTCTCTTCGGAAAGGGGGGCAGCCTCGCACCCGGCCCGTGACCATGACGTACAGCGCGCATGCACGCCGCCTGAAGGACGGCCTCAGTACCGGGCGGCCAGGCGCGCGCCGGCGGCGGCCGCAGGCGGCAGCGGCGGACGCGCGTCCATGGCCGGCCACATCGGGGACAGTGCGCGCAGGGCCTCGCCGCCGGGCATGCGCAGCCATTGCGGGGCGTCCTCGCCGGCCACGTACAGCGGCCGGCACCGCGGCGCCGTCGGCGAGGCGGCCACCAGCAGCGAGAAACACGGCCGCACCCGGCTCCCGGATGCACCGGGGCTGTACAGCCCGGCGGCCAGCAGTGGCTGGCGTGTCCCGGCCACCCAGGTGCCCACCCCGGGCGTGGCACAGCGCGATTCCACACGGAAACCGACGATCGGCACCAGGCAGCGCCGCGTCTCCCAGAGGGCCGCGTCGCCGTCGTCGAGCGCGGAGGCGTCCTTCACCAGCAGGCTGCGCCCCGCACCGCCGCCCGGGCGTCCGAACGCGGCCCGCACCGTGCGGCACACGCCATGGTCCAGCACCAGGATCGCCGCCGTGCCGCCGCGCGCCACTTCGGTCCAGGAACGGCCACCGGGCCGGGGTTGCAGAATGCGGGTCAGCATGGGGACAGGCTCCGGAAGGTGGTGGCGGCCGTCGTGCCGGTCCCCGTCCGGCGGTGCCCGGCGCGCCCGGGGACAGATGCTCGCCCCAGGCAGGGCAAGGCGGCGTCAGCGGCGCGTTCGCCCGTCGTGAACGCCGACAGGCGCGGCGCGTGCGCACACATCCCCTGCCCCGGCGCAGGGTGCAGGCTGGCACCCCCCCCGGCGCCGGCCACGCCCGCCGGGCCGCACCCTTCCGCCCCACCCGCCGCGCCACGGCGCAGGAGTCTTCCGAATGTTCATGCACAACAAGCGCCTGATGTACACCGTCCGCGTCGCCGAGCCCAATCCCGGGCTGGCCACGCTCATGCTCGAACAGTTCGGCGGCCCGCAGGGCGAGCTGGCCGCCGCCATGCGCTACTTCACCCAGGCGCTGACCGACGAGGACGCCGGCCGCAAGGACCTGCTCTACGACATCGCCACCGAAGAGCTGAGCCACCTGGAGATCATCGGCTCCATCGTCACCCTGCTCAACCGCGGCCCGCGCGCGGTGCTGTCCGAGGGCATGGAGGAGGCGATGCAGATGCGCGACCTCACCCAGAACAGCACCAGCCACACCCAGCAGGTGCTGTACGGCGGCGGTGCGGCGCTGGTGAACTCCAGCGGCGTGCCGTGGACCGCGGCCTACGTGGACTCGATCGGCGACCCGGCCTGTGACCTGCGCTCCAACATCGCCGCCGAGGCCCGGGCCAAGATCGTGTACGAGCGCCTGATCAACCTCACCGACGACCCGGGCATCCGCGACGCGCTCACCTTCCTCATGACCCGCGAGATCGCCCACCAGAAGTCCTTCGAGAAGGCGCTGTACGCGATCGAGCCGAACTTCCCGCCGGGCAAGCTGCCCGGCCATCCCGCTTTCGTGGACAAGTACTTCAACATGTCCCAGGGCGATGGCGACCTGTCCGGCCCGTGGAACAGCGGCGAGCAGTGGGAGGACGTGTCCGTGCGCGACGAGCAGGCGGCGGTGGACGGCGGCGACGGCGGCGCCACGGTGGCGCTTTCGCGCCGCCAGCAGCAGGCACTGGAGGCGCTGATGGCGCGCACCGCCTCGCGACCGGACGTGGACCCGGTGACCGGCGCGGACCTGGGCGCCGGGCCCGGCGCCGGCTCCACGACCGGCGATACCCGCGATTGCACCGGCGGACGGCAGGGACGCCGCCCCCGCCTCAGCCCGCCAGGCGCCTCCTCCAGGGCCGGCGGGCACGGAACAGCACCAGGTAGGCGCCCGCGACCCAGGCCAGCCCCGCGGCCCAGCCGGCCACCACGTCGGAGGGGTAATGCACGCCCAGGTACAGGCGCGACAGCCCCACCAGCAGCACGAAGGCCACGGCGGCCAAGGCCACCGGCCAGCGCCAGCGGGTGCGCCAGGCCAGCAGCACCGCCACCGCGGCCAGGGTCATCGAGCCCATGGCATGGCCGCTGGGAAAACTGAAGGTGGATTCCGGAGCGATGGACTCCCACAGCGCCGGCCGCGGCCGGGCGAAGCCGTGTTTGGCGGCCATGTTGAGCAGCGCCGAGCCGGCGAAGGAGGCCACCGCGAAGCCCGCCTCGCGCCACTTGCGCCGCAGCAGCAGGGCCAGCGACAGCAGCACGTCCGCCGGGATCACGCCGTATTCGTAGCCGGCGCGGCTGACGGCCAGGAAGAAGGCGTCCAGGTGCGGCCCGGCCACGCCGTTGAACCAGCGCAGCACCGCCTCGTCGAGGCGGGCCATCTCCTCCAGCTCGTGGATCTCGTCCGCCAGCTCGGCGAACAGCCACAGCGGGGCCAGCACGCCGAGGAACAGCAGCAGCAGCAGGCCCAGCCGGCGCCGCGGCGGCAGCGCCGGGCCGTTCACCGGGATCGGTTCATCCCGCCCGCCGCGCATAGCGGGAGGCGACGTACTCGTCGATCAGGGCCACGAACTCGGCGGCGATGTTCTCCCCGCGCAGGGTCATCTTCTTCTCGCCGTCGATGAACACCGGCGCGGCCGGCGCCTCGCCGGTGCCGGGCAGGGAGATGCCGATGTCGGCATGGCGCGACTCGCCCGGGCCGTTGACCACGCAGCCCATCACCGCCAGGGTCATGTTCTCCACGCCCGGATAGGCCAGGCGCCACTCCGGCATCTTCGCCCGCACGTGCTCCTGCACGGTCCTGGCCAGCTCCTGGAAGAAAGTGCTGGTAGTGCGGCCGCAGCCCGGGCAGGCGGTGACCATCGGCGTGAAGGCGCGCAGGCCGGTGGTCTGCAGCAGCTCCTGGGCCACCACGACCTCTGCGGTGCGCGGCTGGCCCGGCTCGGGCGTCAGCGAGATGCGGATGGTGTCGCCGATGCCTTCCTGCAGCAGCACCGCCAGTGCCGCGGTGGAGGCGACGATGCCCTTGCTGCCGATGCCGGCCTCGGTCAGGCCCAGGTGCAGGGCGTAGTCGCAGCGCGCGGCCAGGTCGCGGTACACCGCGATCAGCTCCTGCACGCCGCTGACCTTGCAGCTGAGCACGATGCGGTCGGCCGGCAGGCCCAGCTCCACCGCGCGCGCGGCCGAGTCCAGCGCCGAGCGGATCAGCGCCTCGCGCAGCACCCGGGCGGCGTCCCAGGGCTCGGCGCGGCGGCTGTTCTCGTCCATCAGCCGCGCGGCCAGGGCCTGGTCCAGCGAGCCCCAGTTGGCGCCGATGCGCACCGGCTTGCCGTACTCGATCGCCTTCTCGATGATCGCGGCGAACTGGGTGTCCTTCTTCCTGCCGAAGCCGACGTTGCCGGGGTTGATCCGGTACTTGGCCAGGGCCTGTGCGCACGCCGGCTCGGCGGCCAGCAGCTGGTGGCCGTTGTAGTGGAAGTCGCCGATCAGGGGCACATCGATGCCCATCATCAGCAGCTTCTCGCGGATGCGCGGGATCGCCGCGGCCGCCTCCGGGGTGTTGACCGTCAGCCGCACCAGCTCCGAACCGGCGCGCCACAGCTCGGCCACCTGCCTGACCGAGGCGGCCACGTCGGCGGTGTCGGTGTTGGTCATGGACTGCACCACCACCGGCGCCCCCCCGCCCACCGGGACCCCGCCGATCATCACCTGGCGGGTGGGACGTCGCGGCCAGGGGCCGGCCGTGACGGGAGGCGTGGGCTGGGTGACGGCATCGTGTGGCATGTGCACATTCTAGACGGCCCAGGCCGAACATGACCGAACCGGCGGCGGCCGCGCCCGGATGCCGGCCCGCCGCGGCCGGCGCATACTGGCACCCCGAGGCACGCCGCCACGAGGACCGCCATGCTCAAGCCGACCTATCCGCTCTACGTCGCCAACGCCCCCGAGACCCCCAACGCGGACCTGGAAGTGCTGGACAAGTACAGCGGCCAGGTCGCCACCCGGGTGGCCCTGGCGGACGCGGCCACGGTGGAACGCGCCATCGCCGCGGCGGTGGAGGCGGCCCCCGCCATGGCCGCCCTGCCCTCCTACCGCCGCCAGGCCATCCTCGAGCACTGCATCCGCCGCTTCCGCGAGCGGGCGGAGGAACTGGCCGAGGCGCTGTGCATCGAGGCCGGCAAGCCGATCCGGGATGCCCGCGGCGAGGTCACCCGCCTGATCGACACCTTCCGCATCGCCGCCGAGGAGGCGGTGCGGATCGAGGGCGGCACCGTGGACCTGGAGATCTCCGAGCGCGGGCGCGGCTACCGCGGGCTGTGGAAGCGGGTGCCGGTCGGCCCGTGCAGCTTCATCACCCCGTTCAACTTCCCGCTCAACCTGGTCGCGCACAAGGTGGCCCCGGCCATCGCCGCCGGCTGCCCGTTCGTGCTCAAGCCGGCGACCAAGACCCCGGTGGGCGCGCTGATCGTCGCCGAGGTGCTGGCCGAGACCGACCTGCCCAGGGGCGCCTTCTCCGTCTTCGCCTGCGGCAACGACGAGGCCGCGCCGCTGATCGAGGACGAGCGCATCCGGCTGCTGTCCTTCACCGGCGGCAGCATCGGCTGGGACTTCAAGGCCCGCGCCGGGCGCAAGAAGGTGACCTTGGAGCTGGGCGGCAACGCCGCCTGCATCGTGGACGCCGACCAGGGCGGCAGGCTGGACCACATCGTCGAGCGCCTGGCCTTCGGCGCCTACTACCAGTCCGGGCAGAGCTGCATCAGCGTGCAGCGCATCCTGGTCCACGAGTCGCTGTACGAGGCCCTGCGCGCGCGCCTGGCGGAGAAGGTACGCGGCTTCGTCACCGGTGACCCGAAGGACGAAGCCACCTTCATCGGCCCGGTGATCGACGAGGAGGCCGCGCGCCGCATCGAGGGCTGGATCGAGCGCGCGCGCGCCGCCGGCGCGCGGGTGCTGGCCGGCGGCCCGCGCCGTGGCAACCTGCTGCCGGCGCACCTGCTGGAGGACGTGCCGGCCGACTGCGAGCTGCAGTGCAGGGAGGTGTTCGGCCCGGTGGCGGTGCTGCAGCGTTTTTCCGATTTCGAGGCGGCGCTGGAGACGGTCAACGCCTCCGAGTACGGCCTGCAGGCCGGCGTGTTCACCGACAGCCTGGAGCACGCCATGCTGGCCTGGGACCGGCTGGAGGTCGGCGGCGTGGTGGTCGGCGACGTGCCCAGCTTCCGCATGGACAACATGCCCTACGGCGGCGTGAAGGCCTCCGGCCTGGGCCGCGAGGGCGTGAAGTACGCCATCGAGGACATGACCGAGATCCGCCTGCTGGTGCTCAGGGGCTGAGCGATCAGGCCGCCACCCGCCGCGGCTGCGGCCGCCCCACCAGGTAGCCCTGGCCGAAGCTGCAGCCCAGCTCGATCAGGATGCGGCGCTGCTCGGCGGTCTCCACGCCCTCGCCCACCGTCTCGATGCCCAGGGTCCCGGCCAGGGCGAGGATGGCGCGCACCAGCGCCAGGCTCTCCTGGCGGCCGCCGGCGTCCAGCCCGGCGACGAAGCTGCGGTCGATCTTCAGCCCCGAGATCGGGAAGCGGTGCAGGTAGGACAGCGCGGAGAAACCGGTGCCAAAGTCGTCCAGCAACGCCAGCACGCCACGCTCGCGCAGGGTGCTGAGGATCTGCAGGGTGCGCGGGGCATCGTCCAGCAGCGCCACCTCGGTGATCTCCACGCGCAGGCGCGACGGGTCGGCGCCGGCGTCCTCCAGCATCCCCAGCAGGCGCTCGGCGAAGTCCGGCGAGCGGAAGTGGCGCGGGGACACGTTCACCGACACGTAGCCGCTGTCGCCACGCGCCAGGTCGCGCACCACCTGTTCGTACAGCAGCCAGTCCACCTGCTCGATCAGGCCGCTCTCCTCGCCCAGGGCGATGAAGTCTGCCGGGGTCAGCAGGCCGCGACGCGCGTGCTGCCAGCGCAGCAGCGCCTCGTGCCCGACCACCGTGCCGTCGGCCAGGTTGACGATCGGCTGGTAGAACGGCACGAAGTCGCGCCGGTTGATCGCCCGGCGCAGGTCCGCCTCCAGGTCCAGGCTGCGCACCGCCTGCTCGCGCATGGCCGCGTCGAAGATGGCGTAGCGGGCGCGCCCGGCGCGCTTGGCCTGGTACATGGCCGCGTCGGCGTCGCGCAGCAGCTCCTCGCCGCTGCGGTAGCGCGGGTGCCACAGGGCGATGCCCATGCTCGCCGAGGGGAACAGCTCGCGCCCGGCCACCCACAGCGGCCGGCCGAGCGCCTCCAGCAGGCGCTGGGCCAGCTCGCACACCGCTTCCGGCTCCGGGCACCCGGCCAGGATCGCGAACTCGTCGCCGCCCAGCCGCGAGACCACGTCCTCGGCGCGGACGATGGACACGATGCGCTTGGCCACCTCCACCAGCAGCTCGTCGCCGGCGGCGTGGCCGATGCTGTCGTTGACCAGCTTGAAGCGGTCCAGGTCCAGGAACAGCACGGCGAACATGCGCCCGTCGCCGTAGCGGGCGCGCTCGATCGCGCCGGCCAGGCAGTCCAGCAGGTAGGCGCGGTTGGGCAGCCCGGTGAGGGTGTCGTGCAACGCCTGGTGGGTCAGCCGCTCCTCGGCGCGAATGCGTTCGCCGATCTGTGCGATCAGCTTGGTGTTGGCCTCCTCCAGCTCGGCGGTGCGCTCGGCCACGCGCCGCTCCAGCTCGGCGTGGGCCAGCTTCAGCCGCTTCTGCGCCTTCTGCCGGGCCAGGCCGTTGCCGATGTTGTGGGCGACGAAGGCCAGCAGGCGCTGGTCGTCCGGGCTGAAGCGGATGTCCGGCGTGTAGCTCTGCACTGCGATCACGCCGACCACGTCGCCGTCGCGCAGCAGCGGCACGCCCAGCCAGCTGCTGGCGGCCTTGCCGTACTCGTGGACCTGGCCGGCGCGGATCAGCCGGTCGATGCCCTCGCGGTCCACCAGCAGCGCCTCGCGCCGGCGCAGCACGTATTCGGTCAGGCCGTTGCTGAGCCGGCGCGGCGGGCGGTGGTCGCCCATCTCGTCCACCGAGTACACGAACTCGATGGACTGCTGGTCCTCGCTCAGCAGGGCGATGTAGAAGTTGCGCGCGTAGATCAGCTCGTCCACCGCGGCGTGGACCTTGGCGTAGTACTGCTCCAGGCTCTCGGAGCTCATCGCCATCTCGGCGATGCGGAACAGCGCGTGCTGCAGCCGCTCGGCGCGCTGGCGCTCGACCACCTCCTCCTGCAGCTCGCGGTTGGCCCGCTCCAGCTCCAGGGTGCGCGCCAGCACGCGCCGCTCCAGCTCGGCCTGCGCCTGGCGGCGGTCCAGGGTGGTCAGCACGTGCTGGGCCACGTAGCCCAGCAGGGCGCGGTCCTCGTCGCTGTAGCAGTGGGCGCGGTCGTAGCTCTGCACCACGATCGCACCGCACACCCGGCCGCCGCGGCGCATCGGCACGCCCAGCCAGTCCAGGCTGTCCGGCCCCTGCTCCGGGCTGGGCGGGACGCGCAGCTTGCGCCGCACCAGGTCCGCGGGCCCGCGCACCGCGCGCCCGTGCCGCAGCAGGGCGAAGGTGAGGCTGTTGGGCATGTCCGCCTCGGTCCATTCGCGTTCCGGGTCGGCCATGTAGGCGTCGACCTGGTCGGCGAAGTACAGGAAACGCACCGCGTCGCGCACGTCGTCGTAGGCGACGATGTAGCAGTTGGGCGCGTACATCAGCGAGCCGATGATGGCGTGGAGGCGGTGCAGCATCTCCCCCATCTCGACCTCGGCGCCGGCCAGGTCGGCGATCTCGAACAGGGCCTGCTGCAGCCGGTGCGACTTCTCCACCGTCTGCACGCGCGCCTGCAGGCGCGCCGTCTCCAGCGCCGCGTCCATGGCCACCCGCGCTGCGGCGGTCCAGGCCTGGCGCTCGTGCCCGGCCATTGGCGCGTGGCGCGCCACCAGGGCCAGGCGCGTGCCCGGCACGTCGCCGTTCCACGCCAGCGTGAGGGTGCCGGGTTCCTCCGCCGGCGGCCCGGCGTCGGTCAGGGCCAGGGCCAGGCTGTCGCCGATGCCGCCGGCGCCGAGCGGATGGACGGCGGACTGGCTGCCCAGCGACGGATCGAACCAGCCGGCGGCGAGCACCGCGCCGGGTGGCAGCAGCCCGTGCAGGGCCGCCAGCGTCCGCGCGAGTGGCGCGGCCGCCCCGCTGCCCCCGGACGACTGCGGCTTGCTGTCGGTGGCGATGCTCGACGTCATGGGTCCCCGGGCGCCGACCCGGCGCTGCGGGCGACCGGTGCAGCTTACGCCATCGCCCCGGCACGGGGCCAACCTCCCGGACGGTAGAATCCGTCCGATGACCGACACCCTCGCCGCGCCCGCCTCCCACGCCACGGAGGTGCGGCACAGCCGCTTCCTGGCCCAGGCCGCCCCGGTGGAATCCCCGGAGGAGGCACTGGCCTTCATCGCCCGCGTCTCCGACCCGGACGCCACCCACAACTGCTGGGCCTGGCGCATCGGCCAGGACTACCGCTCCAGCGACGACGGCGAGCCGGCGGGCACCGCCGGGCGCCCGATCCTGGCCGCGATAGACGGCCAGGGCTACGACCGGGTGGTGGTGGTGGTCACGCGCTGGTTCGGCGGGATCAAGCTCGGCGCCGGCGGCCTGGTCCGCGCCTACGGCGGCGCTGCGGCCGAGTGCCTGCGCCTGGCCCCGCGCCGGCCGCTGGGGGCCATGGCCGAGCTGGTGCTGGCCTGTCCGTTCGAGGAGCTGGGCACGGTGCACGCGGCGCTGGCGGCGCCCGCCGCGGAGAAGACCGGCGAGAGCTTCGACGCCGAGGGCGCGCGCCTGCGCCTGCGCCTGCCGGCCGACCAGGCCGGACCGCTGCAGGCGCGGCTGCGCGACGCCACCCGCGACCGGGTCCGCTGCCGCCCCGTGGAGGCCGCCGGATGAGCACCGCCACCGGGGAACGCGGCGGCCGCCTGCGCCAGCTGGGCAGCCTGCGCACGCTGTGGCCGTTCGTACGCCGCCACCGCGGCCTGTTCGTGGCCTGGCTGGTGGCGCTGGCCGTCTCCTCCACCGCCACCCTGAGCCTGCCGGTGGCGGTGCGCTACATGATCGACCGCGGCTTCAGCGGCGGCGGCCGGATCAACCTGGCCTTCGGCCTGCTGTTCGGCGTGGCCGTGGTGCTGGCGGTGGCCACCGCCGCGCGCTTCTTCTTCGTGTCGCTGCTGGGCGAGAAGGTGGTGGCCGACCTGCGCGGCCGTCTGTACGCGCACCTGGTCGGCCTGGACGTCGCCTTCCACGACCGCAGCCGCAGCGGCGAGCTGGTCTCGCGCCTGTCGGCCGACAGCGAGCTGCTGCGCGGGGTGATCGGCACCACCATGTCGGTGGCCCTGCGCAGCACGGTGACCGTGGTCGGCAGCCTGGTCATGCTGTTCGTCACCAGCCCGCACCTGGCCGCCTACACCCTGGTCGGCATCCCGCTGTCGGTGCTGCCGATCGTGCTCGGCGCCCGCCGCCTGCAGAAGATCTCGCGCGCCAGCCAGGACCGCGTGGCCGACGCCAACGCCCTGGCCGCCGAGACCCTGGGTGCGGTGCGCACGGTCCAGGCCTACGCCCGCGAGGCGCACGAGCGCGGCCGCTTCGAGCGGGCGCTGGCGGTGGCGGTGGCCACCGCGCGGCGCCGGATCGGCACCCAGGCCGCGGTCACCGCGGTGGCCATCACCCTGGTGTTCGGCGCCATCGTGCTGGTGCTGTGGTCCGGCGCCCACCAGGTGATCGCCGGGGAGATGAGCGCCGGCACCCTGGGCCAGTTCGTGCTCTACGCGCTGATCGGCGGCGGCTCGGTGGGCGCGCTGGCCGAGGTCTGGAACGAGCTGCAACGCGCCGCCGGCGGCATGGGCCGGATCGCCGAGCTGCTGCGCGAGCGCCCCCGGGTCACCGCGCCGGAGCGGCCGGTGCCGCTGCCGGTGCCGCTGCGCGGCGCGATCCGCTTCGAGGACGTGACCTTCCGCTATCCGGGCCGCGAGGACACCCCGGCGCTGGACGGCTTCAGCCTGGACGTGCGCCCGGGCGAAACCGTGGCCCTGGTCGGCCCTTCCGGCGCGGGCAAGAGCACGGTGCTGTCGCTGCTGCTGCGCTTCCACGACCCGCAGTCCGGGCGGGTGTGCATCGACGGCGTGGACCTGCGCCAGGCCGACCCGGTGGCGCTGCGCGCGCAGGTGGCGCTGGTGCCGCAGCAGCCGGTGCTGTTCGCCGCCAGCGCCATGGACAACATCCGCTACGGCCGGCTGGAGGCCGGCGACGAGGAGGTGTACGCGGCCGCGCGCGCCGCCGAGGCCGACGAGTTCATCCGCGCCCTGCCCGGCGGCTACGCCTGCGACCTGGGCGAGCGCGGCGTGGCCCTGTCCGGCGGCCAGCAGCAGCGCATCGCCATCGCCCGCGCCCTGCTCAAGGACGCCCCGGTGCTGCTGCTGGACGAGGCCACCTCGGCCCTGGACGCGCAGAGCGAGCGCGCCGTGCAGCTGGCGCTGGAGAACCTGATGCGCGGCCGCACCNCCCTGGTGATCGCCCACCGCCTGGCCACCGTGCTCAAGGCCGACCGCATCGTGGTCATGGACCGCGGCCGCATCGTCGCCGAGGGCACCCACGAGCAGCTGCTGGCCCAGGGCGGCCTGTACGCCGAGCTGGCGCGCCTGCAGTTCCTGGACTGACCCCGCCTGTCCGGGCGCCGCTGGCGCGGCTCCAGCAGGGGGCGGTCAGGGTGGCAGGGCGCGGTCGAGGATCGCGGCGAAGTCCAGGCCGGCCGGCAGCGTGCCCAGGGCCAGGCCGTGCTCGCCGCCGATGCGGCTGCGCACGAAGGCCTCGGCCAGCGGGCTGCCGGCGGCCAGCAGCGCCCCGCCCTGCAGCAGCAGGGCCAGACGCTCGGTGAGGTGGCGCGCCTGCGGCTCCAGCGTCTCCGGCGCGGCCGCCAGGGCGCGGACCAGGCAACCGGCCTCGCGCGCCAGCAACGGATGCAGGTCCGCGGCCCGGTCCACCGCCGCGCGCAGGGCGGCCGCGGGCTCCGGCTCGCGCGCCAGCACTCGCAACACGTCCAGGCACTGGATGTTGCCGCTGCCCTCCCAGATCGAGTTCAGCGGCGCCTGCCGGTACAGCCGCGGCAGCAGCGATTCCTCCACGTAGCCGGCCCCGCCCAGGCCCTCCTGCGCCTCGTTGACCGCGGCCGGCGCGCGCCGGCACAGCCAGTACTTGCCGATGGCGGTGGCGGCCCGAGCGAAGGCCGCGGCCCGGCGGTCGCCGCGCGCACCGGCATCCACCGCCGCGGCCACGTCCAGGGCGAAGGCGGTGGCCGCCTCCGACTCCACCGCCAGGTCGGCCAGCACGTTGGCCATCAGCGGATGGCCGGCCAGGCCCCTGCCGAAGGCCACACGGTGGCGTGCATGGTGCAGCGCCTGGGCCAGGGCCATGCGCACCTGCGCGGCGGCACCGAGCATGCAGTCCAGGCGGGTCAGCATGACCATCTGCAGGATGGTGGCCACGCCCCTGCCCTCCGCGCCCACGCGCCAGGCGCGGGCGCCGCAGAACTCCACCTCGGAGGAGGCGTTGGACCAGTCGCCCAGTTTGTCCTTCAGGCGCAGCAGGCGGAAGGCGTTCTTCGTCCCGTCCGGCAGCCGCCGCGGCAGCAGGAAGCAGGTCAGCCCGCCCGGCGCCTGGGCCAGGACCAGGAAGCCGTCGGACATGGGCGCGGAGAAGAACCATTTGTGCCCGACCAGCGACCAGGTGCCGTCGTCCTGCGGGGTGGCCGTGGTGGTGTTGGCGCGCACGTCCGAGCCGCCCTGCTTCTCGGTCATGCCCATGCCCAGGGTGATGCCGGTCTTCTCCGCCACCGGCACCTCGCGCGGGTCGTAATGCGGGGCCGCGGCCTTGCCGGCCCATTCACGCAGCGCCGGCTCGCCCTGCAGCACCGGCACCGCGGCATGGGTCATGGTCAGCGGGCAGCTGGTGCCGGCCTCGGCCTGGTGGTGCAGGTACATCAGCGCGGCGCGGGCCACGTGCGCGCCCGGCCCGCCCTCGTGCCAGGACAGCCCGGCCACGCCGTGCGCCTTGGCCAGCACCATCAGCCGGTGGTAGGCCGGGTGGAACTCGACCAGGTCGATGCGGCGCCCCTGCGGGTCGTGGGTGCGCAGGCGCGGGCGGTCGCGGTTGGCGTCGAAGCCCAGCCGGTACAGCCCGTCGCCGGCCAGGCGGCCGTAGGCCTGCAGCCGCGCGGCGAAGGCCGCCGCGCCGCCGCGCGCCACGCCCTCGCGCAGGGCCGCGTCGTCGGCCCACAGGTCGCGCGGCGGGAACGCCGGCACCAGGTTGGTGGGAACGTGGGTCTCGAACGGTGGCAACGCGCCCATCTCCCTGCCCTCGGCGGGAGGCCGGCGCGGCCGTCCGGCGCCGCGCTCAGCCGAAGTCGAAGTTCATCGCCGCGCCCACCGGCGCGACGAAGCTGCCAGACACATAGTCCACCCCGGCCATGAACAGCTGGCTCATGGCCTGCGCGTCGCCCACGTCGGCGGCCAGCGTGGCCATGCCCATCTCGCGGGCGCGCCCGGTGATCTCGCGCACCTTGTCCTGGGCCTCGCCTGGGTGGCCGATCTCGTCGGTGAGGCTGGGGTCGATCTTGACGAAGGCCGGCCTGAAGTGGGCCAGCAGCTGGAACGAGTCCAGGCCGGAGCCGAACTGCTCCAGGCCGACCCGGCAGCCCATCGGCGCGACCGCGGCCAGGAACTCCTGGGCGCTGCGCAGGTGGGTGAACACCTTGGCCTCCTGTGCCTCCAGCCACAGCCGCTCGCCGGGCACGCCCTGCGCCGCCAGCTCGCGGCGGATCAGCTCGACCATGGCCGGGTTGGCGAACGAGGCCGGGCTGATGCGCACCAGCAGCCGGGTCTGCCTGCCGGCGCGGCCGCGCTCGCCCAGCACGGCGATGGCCTGGCGCACCACCCACAGGTCGATGTCGCCCAGCAGGCCGTGTTCCTCGGCGATGCCGAGGAAGCCGGACGGGGTCACCAGCTCGCCCCCGGCCTCCACCCGCAGGTGCGCCTCGTACAGCTCGCCCGGCTCGCCCTGCAGGTTCATCACCGGCTGGTAGTGCAGGACAAAGCCCTCACCGGCCAGCGCCTCGCGGATGCGTGCCACCCAGCGCTGCACCCGCTCCTCCTCGGCGCGGTCGGCCGCGCCCGGGTCGAACACCTGCACGGTGTTGCCGCCCAGCTCGGCCGCCGCCTGCAGGCAGTGGCTGGCGCGGGCCAGGATCTGCGGCACGCTGGCGATCTTCTCGCCCACCTGCACGCCGCCGATGCTGACGGTGACCGCCACCGAGCGCTCGCCGATGCCGAACACGTGGGTGGCGAAGCCCTCGCGCAGGGCCTCGGCCAGGGCACGGGTACGCTCGTGGTTGCCTTCCAGCAGCACGGCGAAGGTGTGCTCGCCGAAGCGCGCCACCTTCGCGTCCGGGCCGGCGCAGCCACGGGCGCGCTCGGCCATGGCGGCGACCATGGCGTCGGCCGAGTCCAGGCCGATGTCCGGCAGCAGCCGCGCATAGTGGTCCGGCTCCACCAGCAGGAAGCCGTACTGGGCGCCGCTGCCGTCGCGGCCGATGCCGGCCACGGCGTCCTCGAGGATGCGCATGAACGTGGGCCGGTTGAGCAGGCCGGTGACCTGGTCGCGCTGGCGCAGCTCCTCGACCTCGCGCGCCAGTTCCGGGTCCAGCTCCTCGCGGCGGCGGAACACCACCTGGACGCACGGCTCGCCCTCGTAGCTGGCGGTGGCGAACTCCATCTTCGCCGGGAAGGTGGTGCCGTCCAGGCGGCGCGCCTCCATCAGGTATTCGGCCGGCGGCGGCTCACCGCGCGAGAGCGACTTGAGCAGCTGCTTGAAGGCGTCGATGTGCTGGGCCGCCACCAGGTCCAGCAGCGACATGCCCTCCACGTCCTCGAACGACTCGAACCCGAACATCTCCAGGTAGGCGTCGTTGGCGCGGATGTGCATGCCCTCGTGGATGTAGGCCACCGGGTCGCGCGAGGAGGCGATCAGGGCGTCGCAGCGGCGCTCGGTCTCGCGCAGCTGCGCCTCCAGGCGGCGCAGCGCGCGGCGCGCCTCCAGGTCGGACCACTCGCGGCGCACGGTCTCCAGCAGGTGCTCGGGGCGCTGGCGCAGCACCAGGGCGCGCACGCCGCTGCCCACGCTGTCCAGCACCACCGCCTCGTCGATGCGGTCGACCAGCAGCAGCAAAGGCAGGTCCTTGCCGCTGGCCACCACCTCGGCGCGCACCCTGTCCAGCGGCATGGCCGCCGAATCGCGGGCAAGGACCAGGTCCACCGGCTGGCCGGCGAGCATCAGCGCCAGTTCCTCGAGCGATTGCGGCCGCAGCGGCCGCACGGCCATGCCGCCGTTGCGCAGCGCGCTGACGATCGCCTCCGCATCCTCCACCCGTTCCTCGACGATGAGCAGGCGGATCGTGCTGTCCTTCGGCATGAACGCGGGGCCTGGTGATCGAATGGAAGCGGTTTAATACACGAAGCGGCCGCGAGCGTCCATGACCGCGGTCATGGCCTGGCGATGCCGTCGCGTTCCCGGGCTGGCATCATGTCGTGCCCCGGCTCCAGTGGAGGCACCGCCCATGGGCATCGAGATCGAGCGCAAGTTCCTGCTGGCCGGCGACGGCTGGCGCGCGGCGGTCGAGCGCACCCAGCCGATGGCGCAGGGCTACCTCAACGACCTGTCCCTGGCCGGAGACGGCCCGCAGAAGGCCTCGGTGCGGGTCCGCATCGAGGGCGAGCGTGCCTTCCTCAACCTCAAGTCGCGCCAGCTGGGCCACACCCGGCAGGAGTTCGACTACCCCATCCCCGTGGAGGACGCCCGCCAGCTGCTGGCCCTGTGCGTGGGCGGGCTGGTGGAGAAGCACCGCCACTACGTGCGCCACGGCGGTCACCTGTGGGAGATCGACGAATTCCTGGGCGACAACGCCGGGCTGGTGGTGGCCGAGATCGAGCTGGCCGACCCGGACGAGGCCTTCGACCGCCCGGACTGGCTGGGCGCGGAGGTCACCGACCAGCCGCGCTACTACAACCTGGCCCTGGCGCAGCGCCCCTACGCCCGCTGGAGCGCGGCCGAGCGCGGCGACCCGGCCGCGGCGTGAGCGGCGCGCGGGACCGGGCCGGCGCCGGCCCCGGGTGGCCGGCGCCGGCGCCCCCGCCCCCGTGGCCGCGCCGCTTCTGCGACAATGCCGCTGGCGCGCGACCCGCGCGCGACCCGGAGTTCCCCCGCATGCTCGTGATCGGCGTCGCCGGCACCGAACTGACCGCGCAGGAGCGCGACTGGCTGCAGCACGACGCGGTCGCCGGCGTGATCCTGTTCGCGCGCAACTTCGCCTCGCGTGCCCAGGTCGCCGAGCTGGCCGCGGCCATCCGTGAGGCGGCGCCGCGCCCGCAGCTGCTGTGCGTGGACCAGGAGGGCGGGCGCGTGCAGCGCTTCCGCGAGGGCTACAGCGCCCTGCCGCCACTGCAGGCGCTGGGCGAGCTGTACGCCCGCGACCCGGAGGCGGCGCTGGCCCGCGCCGAGGAGCACGCCTGGCTGATGGCCAGCGAGGTGCGCGCCAGCGGGGTGGACCTGAGCTTCGCCCCGGTGGCGGACCTGGGCCGTGGCAACCGCGCCATCGGCGACCGTGCCTTCAGCGCCGACCCGCAGGTGGTGGCCGCCTTCACCCGCGCCTACGTGCGCGGCATGCACGCGGCGGGCATGGCCGCCACCCTCAAGCATTTCCCCGGCCACGGCTCGGTGGCCGAGGACACCCACTACGACGTGGCGGTGGACCCGCGGCCGCTGGAGACGATCGAGGCCGAGGACCTGGTCCCGTTCACCGCCGGCATCCAGGCCGGCGCCGACGCGGTGATGATGGCCCACGTGGCGTATCCTGCGGTGGACGCGGCGCCGGCCGGCTGCTCGCGGCGCTGGATCCAGGAGGTCCTGCGCGGGCGCCTGGGCTTCCGCGGCGTGGTCTTCTCCGACGACATCGGCATGGCCGCGGCGCGGACGGCCGGCGGGGTCCGGGCGCGGGTGGCCGCGCACCTGGACGCCGGCTGCGATGTGGTGCTGGTCTGCCACCCCGAACTGGTGGAGGAGTCGCTGCAGGCGGTCGCAGGCCGCCCGTCCAACACCGCCGCCCTGCTCGGCCTGCTCGGCCGCGGCGCGCTGGGCTGGGACGGCCTGCTGGCCGACGCCCGCCACGGCGCGGCCCGCGACCGCCTGTCCTCCACCGCCTGACCGTCGCGTTCCCGCGCCCCGTTCCCTTCCCTTCGTTGAACCGCACGATGTCCATTCCCCTGATCGCCGAAATCCTCCCCAAGTCCGAACTGCTGGTCGACCGCGCCACCATCGACCGCGCCATCGCGCGCATGGCCGACGAGATCGCCCGCGACTACATCGGCGACGTGCCGCCCGAACGCCTGGGCGACAGCTTCGTGCCGGTGTTCCTGACCGTGATGCACGGCGCCCTGCCTTTCGCCGGCCAGCTGGCGCTGGAGCTGGGTGCGCGCGGCCTGGACCTGCAGTTCGACTACCTGCACGCCACCCGCTACCGCGGCCAGAACCAGGGCGGCGAGCTGGTGTGGAAGCACCGCCCGGCCACTCCGCTGTTCGGCCGCCGCGTGCTGATCGCCGACGACATCCTCGACGAGGGCTACACCCTGGCCGAGGTCAGCCGCTGGTGCATCGAGCACGGCGCCACCGACGTGCGCCTGGCGGTGCTGGTGCACAAGCAGCACGACCGCTGCGTGCCGGGCGTGCACGCCGACTACGTGGGCGTGACCGTGCCGGACCGCTATGTGTTCGGCTTCGGCATGGACTATTACGAGCAGGGCCGCAACCTGCCGGGCATCTACGCGCTGAAGGAAGGCTGATGCCGATGGGGGTCGCAGGGGACATCGCGCTGGCGGTCATCGGCGGCACCGGCGTCTACCGCCTGGCCGCGCTGGAGGACGCCCAGGCACTGCACATCGACACGCCCTACGGCGCGCCCTCCGGCCCGCTGCGCGTGGGCCGGCTGGCCGGCGCGCGGGTGGCCTTCCTGGCCCGCCACGGCGAGGGCCACGCGCTGCCGCCGCACCGGGTGAACTACCGCGCCAACCTGTATGCGCTGCACCAGGCCGGCGCCCGCCGCGTGCTGGCGCTGAACACCGTCGGCGGCATCACCGAAAGGTACGGCCCGCGCGTGCTGGCCTGCCCGGACCAGCTGATCGACTACACCTGGGGCCGCGCCTCCACCTACTGGGACGGCGAGGGCGAGCCGCTGCACGTGGATTTCGGCCAGCCCTACACACCGCACTTCCGGGCCCAGGTGCTGGCGGCCGCGCGCGCGGCCGGGCTGGAGGTCGTGGACGGCGGCTGCTACGGCGCCACCCAGGGCCCGCGCCTGGAGACCCGCGCCGAGATCGCGCGCCTGCGCCGCGACGGCTGCGACCTGGTCGGCATGACCGGCATGCCGGAGGCCGGCCTGGCGCGCGAACTGGGGCTTGAATACGCCTGCCTGGCGATCGTGGCCAACTGGGCCGCCGGCTGCGGCGAGGGCGACGAAATCACCCTGGAGGAGGTGCTGGAAAACGTCGCGGCGGCGTCCGCGGGGCTTCCCTCCCTATTCAGGGAATTGCTGCGCAATCGATAGCGGTAACTGGCGCAACATTTTTTCGATTTGACTGATTGTCAGCCGCGCCGGGTATTTGCATACTCGGGCGCGCGGCAACCGCCGCATTCGTCAAATCGCAAGGACTACGCAGCAGATGGCCTACGGTACCGTGAAGTGGTTCAACGACGCCAAGGGATTTGGCTTCATCACGCCGGAAGATGGTGGCGCGGATGTTTTCGCGCACTTTTCCGCGATCAATGCAAAAGGCTTCCGCTCGCTGCGCGAAGGACAACGTGTCAGCTACGAGGTGACTCAAGGCCCGAAAGGTGCCCAGGCCTCCAACATTACCCCGCTGGACTGATCCCCCGGACCGGTTGCACGGAACCCCGCCAGGAATGGCGGGGTTTTTTCATGCCCGCGCGCTGCCGCCCGCTCAGGGCGGCACCACGGTGACCTTCGCCGGCCGTGCGGCGCCGGTGCCGCGCAGCTGCGGCTGGTACATGTCCTCGGCCTGCGGCGGCGGCACGGTGTACTCGCCGGGCGTGACCGCGCGCGCCAGGTAGAACAGCCGCGCGGTCTGGCCGGCATCCAGGCGCAGCGCGGCCACGTAGCGGTCGTCACGGTATTCCTCGTGGCGCAGCTGCGCCGCGCCGGCGCGCGCGGCCAGGCTGACGCCGTCGATTTCCACCCCGGCCCACTGCGCCGGGTCGGCCAGGTTGGGATTCTCCGCCTCCAGGCCTGCCGGCAGCAGGTCGGTGACCAGTGCCTCGGGCATGGCCTGGTCGGCCTGCACGGTCAGCCGCACCACCAGCACCTGCCCTTCCTTCAGCGGTCCACCCGCCCAGGGCGTGCCGTCGGGCAGGAACCAGTCGCGGCGGATGCCGACCACGCTGCGGTCCTCCGCCGGGGCCTGGCGCGGGATGCCGGCCACCTCCACGCTGGCGTACAGGCGGCCGTCGCCGGCCGGCACGAAGCGCGCGCCGCCGGCCAGCGCGGCGTGGTCCAGCGTGCGCGCGAAGCCGCGCGCGGGCGCCACCTCCTCCACCACGCCGCCGGCCTGCCAGCGTCCGGCCACGCGCGCCTCGCCGTGCAGCCGCAGGGCCCGGCCCAGCCGCACCAGCGCCATCTGCTCCTGGGTGCTCAGCCACAGCCGCCCGTCGCGGTCGCGCCGCGCCTGCAGGGCGCGGCCCAGGTCGGCCAGGCGCGCGTCGTGCTGCGGCTGCGCCTTGCCGCGTTCGTGCAGCAGGGCCAGCACCAGCGCCTGGTCGCGCAGGGCACTGCCGTAGTCGCCCAGCCACGCCGGACGCTGCCGCGGATCACGGCCGAGGCCGGCGGCGATGGCCGCCTCGCCGCGCCGTGCATCGCCCTGCAGCGTCAGCGCCAGGCCCAGCTGGACCAGCGGCAGACCGGTCAGGCTGCGCGCCTGCTCCCGGTCGAACAGGGCCCGCAGCGTGCCCAGCGGGGCGCGGTTGACCCGGGCCAGCACGTAGCCGGCGTGGGCACGGTAGGCGAAGCGCAGGTGCTCGCGCTGCTCGCGCCCGTAGAACGGCGCGCCGCCGGCCAGCAGGTCCTCGGCCAGCCGGTCCAGCGCCTTCTGCAGCACGTGCTCGGGCACGGCGAAGCCGGCCTCGCGCGCGTCCAGCAGGAACTCGGCCACGTACGGGGTCAGCAGCGGATCGGCGCCGTCGTCGCCGCCCCACAGCGAGAAGTGGCCGCTGGCGGCCTGCATCGCCGCCAGGCGCCCGAACGCGCCCTCCAGGCGCTCGCGCCGCTGCGGCGGCGACAGCGCCGGCAGGCCCAGCGCCGCGGCGGTGTCCGCATCCAGTGCCAGGGCGGCGTAGCCCTTGCTGGCGGTCTGCTCGGTGCAGCCGTACGGGTAGTCGAGCAGGCCCTGCAGGGCGCTGGCGAACGGCACCGGCGGCAGCGCCGAGATCCGCACCCGCGCCTGCACCGTGGCCGGAACCAGGCCCTCGGCCAGGGACGCGGCCAGCGCCAGCGGAGCGCCGGCCTCGAGCACGCGGGTGGCGGCGCGCGCCACCGCCGCCCACGGTGCGCGCACCGGCAGCTCGTGGCGGCGGTCCACCGCGTAACCGGCGCCGTCCACGCGCACCCGCACCTGCCCGGTGCCGTGGCCCGGCAGCGCGGCCAGCGGGAAGGCCAGCGTGGCGCGGGCGCCGTCCTCCAGGCGCAGGCGGCGCTCGCCGCCGGCCACCGCCAGCGGGCCCTCGCCGTCCACGCGCACGCGGAACTCGGCGGCGCGGCCGCTGAAGTTCTGCACGTCCAGGCTGACCGTGGCGCGGTCGCCCGGGGCCATCACCCGCGGCATGCCGACCTCGGCCACCACCGGCGCGCGCACCAGCACCTCGGCCTCGCGCTTGCCATAGCGGTCGTCGGCGAAGACCAGCGCGGACACGCGCAGGGTGCCGTTGAAATCGGGCACCGCCAGCTTCAGCCGGGCGTTGCCCCGGGCGTCCAGCGCCACCGGACCGGAGTACAGGTCCACGGTCTGCACCCGCGCCGTCGGCCGCCGCGCCTGCGGCAGCGCCTGCAGCGCCATGTCGCCGCCGAAGCGCAGGCGCGCGCTGCCGCCCGGGTGGCTCTCGATCACCCGGCCGTACACGTCGTAGGCATCGGTGGCCAGGCGGCGCCGGGCGAAGAAGTGCGCCGCCGCGTCAGGCACCGGGTAGCGGGTGATGTTGGTGATGCCCAGGTCCACCGCCGAGACCACCACGTGCGCGCGGCGGCCGGCCAGCTGCGGCACGCTCACCGTCACCGGCAGCTCCTGCTGCGGGCGCATGTGCTCCGGCACGCGCAGGCCCACCGCCACCTTGCGGTCGTCGCGGCGCATAGGCACGTGGACCACGCCCACCGCGCGCGCCGGGGTCACCTGCGAGGCCGCCGAGCCGCCGCGGAACACCAGGGCGGTCACGTACACGTCGTGGCGCTCCCAGTCCTCCGTGACCGGGATCTCGAAGGTGGCCGCGGCCTTGCCCTCGGCGCCGCGCAGCTCGATGCCCTGCACGTGCAGCAGGCGGTCGCTTTCCACCAGCAGCACGCCGCGGCCCGGGTGCGGCGGGGTCCCTGTCACCTTCAGCGTCCCGCCGGCCCGGTAGGCGGTGCGGTCCAGGGCGAGCTTGTCCTTGTCCGGGCGCGCGTCGGGGCCGCGGGTGTCGTCGTTCCAGCTCCAGCCGGCATGGAAGGGGAAACGCATCACCAGGCCGGTGGCCGGGTCGGTCACCTCCAGGCGGTACTCGCCCCATTCCACCGGCACCGCCACGCGGGTGGCGGTGGCACCGGCCTGCACCTCCTGGGTGTGCACGGTCTGGAAGCGGCGGGTGAAGTCGTATTCCCAGCCGCCCTCGCCGTCCTGGCGCCAGTGGTAGGCGCGCAGCTCGCGCCCCAGCGCCAGCTTCAGCCCCGCGGCCGGCTGCGGCCGCCCCTGCGCGTCCACGCGCAGCAGCTCGAAGCGGGCCTGGCCGTGGGCGTTGGCGCCCTCCTCCGGGTCGAACAGCGGGCGCACGCCGACCAGCGCCGGCGCCGGCCACAGCACGCGCTGCAGGCTGCGCCCGACCGGGCGGCCGCCGCTCTCGTGCACGCTGCCGGCCACGGGCACCTGCACCGGCGTGGCGGCCCGGGCGGCCTCCTCGGGCAGGGGCAGCTCGGCCCGCAGGCGGCCCTGCGCGTCCAGCGTGGTGTCCAGCACGTCGGCCGGGGCGGTGGGCAGCTCCACCGTCGGGTCCCCGAAGAACCAGCCCGGCATGCCCTCCAGCGGCTGCCTGGCCACCGCCACCGCCATGCGCGCGGTGAAGCGGTTGCCCGCCGCCGGCGCGCCGTAGAGGTAGTCGGCCTGCGCGCGCAGCCGCAGCGGCTGGCCCGGCGCGAGCACGTCCTGGCCGTCGGCCGCCAGGTCCAGCCTCAGCCGCTCGGGCAGGAACTCCTCGATGCGCAGGGTCATGCCCTGCACCGCCTGGCGCGCGGACGGGTCGGTGCGGAACTCCACCTGCCAGCGTCCGGTCGGCGCGTCGGCGGGGATCTCCAGCTCGAAGCGGTAGTAGCCCTGCTCGCCCGGCTCCAGCCGGGTCTCGCGAAACACCCGGCCGTCGGGCTGCTTCAGGCGCAGGAACAGCGGCTGCCCACCCGTGGCCGGCGCCGGCAGCAAGCCGCCGTCGCCGTCGCGCAGCAGCGCCGAGACCCGCAGCGTCTCGCCCGGCCGGTACAGGTCGCGGCCGGACCAGGCGAACACGTCGAAATCGGCCTGCGGTCGCCCGCCCACGGCGAACTCGGACAGGTCCAGCGCCGGCTGGTTGAACGGCAGCAGCGACACGTCCTTGCCGCGCCGCGCCACCAGCACGTGGCCGGCGTCCAGGCGGTAGTCCAGCAGGGCATTGCCGTTGCCGTCGGTGGCCGAGCGCAGGATGGCCTGGCCCCTGGCGTCGAGCACGCGCAGCTCCACGCCCTTGAGCGGGGCGCCGTCGCGCAGCGAAGCGGTGTGCACGTACAGCGCGTCGCGGTAGGCACGCGCGTGCAGGCCGACGTCGCTGACCGTGAAGAAGGTGGTGTCGTACTGGTCGGAGAACTGTCCGACCCGGCGCAGCACCGCGAAGTACAGGCCCGGCGCCTGCAGCTGGGCGATGTCCTGCACCGGCAGGTAGTTGAGCACGCGCTCGTTGCGCTCGCCCGGCAGCACGAAGCGGTTGAGGTAGACCGGCTCGGCCAGCTCGCGCAGCGGGGTGCGGTCGCCATAGTCGGCGTCCAGCTCCCAGCCGCCGCGGCGGCCGCCGCGCTGGAACAGGGCGAAGAAGCGCGGCAGCGCATCCTCGCGCACGCGCAGGAACTCCACGTCCACCTCGTCCACGTTCACCGACACCACCGGCAGGCCGCGGCTCTCGCGCGCCGGCAGCACGCTGCCCTGCGAGGCGAAGCCCACCGCCGGCTCCAGCTCGCCGGTGTGCACGGTCCTGCGGACGGGCTGTTCGAAGGGGCTGCCGTCGGCCGCCAGCAGGCCGGCGCCGATGGTCACGGTGTAGTCGCGCGCCGGCTCGACGAAGGGCAGGCGCAGGATGCGCGCGTCCTCCGACAGCGACCAGCCGGCCCCGCCCTCCACCGCCGGCTCCACCGCCAGCAGGCGGTCGAAGTCCTGGGTGCCGACCAGCGGCCGGGAGAACTCCAGGGCGAGGGTCAGACGGCCTTCGTACATGTCCGGCCAGGCGCGGACCAGGGCGAAGCCTTCGACCTCGCCGCGCTGCGCCTCCAGCTTCTCGCCACCCGGCTCGGGCAGCTGCCCGCCCGGATCGCGGGCGCAGCCGGCCGCCACCAGCACCACCAGGCCGAGCACGGCCGCCATGCGGCGCATCCAGCCCCGTCGCTCCTTCCGTTCCGCCCGCATCGGCGCGCTCTCCTGCTTCGACGCGGCGAGTATAGGGACTGCCGTGTCCGGCCGGCAGGCGCGCGCTTGGCCTATTGCGGGCGCGCGTGCGACAGCGCGCCGGCGACCGCCTGGAACAGGCGGTGCATGTCCAGCGGCCGCGGCAGGCGCTGCAGCGGCAGGTCCGCCGGCACCAGCGCCGGGTCGAACGGCGCCGCCCCATCCTCGATGACGATGGCCGGGCCGCGGTAGCCGGACTCGTACATGGTGGCCAGTAGCGCCGCGGCCGGGAACAGGGCGATGCCGCTGTCCACGATCACCAGGTCCGGTGCACCGGCCTCGGCCCAGCGGCGCAGCGCGGCGGCGCCGTCGGCGGCCAGGTCCGGCCGGTAGCCCTGGCTGGCCAGGGCGTTGCCGACCAGCGACAGCCGCGCGCCCTCGCGGAACACCAGCAGGATGCGCTCGCCGTGGCCGGCCACGGCCCCGGCCGCCGCGGCCGGTTCGACCTGCTCCGGTTCCTCCTCCGGCACCGCCGGCAGCCACAGCTCGAAGCAGGTGCCCTCGCCCGGCCGGCTGGACACCTCGATGCGCCCGCCGGCGCTCTCGACGATGCGCTTGCACGAGACCAGGCCCAGGCCGGTGCCGTCGGGCTTGGTGGTGAAGAACGGGGTGAACAGCTGCCGCAGCGTCTCCTCGCCCATGCCCACGCCGGTGTCGCGCACCGACAGCACCACCTCCTGGCCGCGCGCCTCGGCCGCCAGCTCCAGCACCCCGCCCTGCGGCATGGCGTGGATGGCGTTCAGGCACAGGTTGAGCAGGCTCTGCTGCAGCTCGGTGTAATTGGCGCGCAGCGCCAGCTCCGGATCGGCCACCCGCACCTCCAGCTGCACGGTGCGCGGCAGGCTGCCCTTGATCAGCAGCTCCACGGCGTGGAACAGGTCGGCCACGCGGAAGCGCTCGCTGCTGCGACGGGAGCCGCGCACGAACGAGAGCATGGACTCGGCCATCTCGTGGCCGCGACGGCCGCATTCGGCCACCACCGCGGCCAGCTGGTGCAGGCGCGGGTCGTCGCTGCGCTGGGCGATCAGCTCCGGCACGATCAGCAGCGGCTGCAGGATGTTGCGCAGGTCGTGGCTCAGGCCCGCGGCCAGCAGCGCCAGGCTCTCCAGGCGCTGGGTGCGCATCAGCTCGTGCTCGGCACGCTGGCGCTCCTCCTCGGTGCGTGCCTCGCGCAGCGCGCGTTCCACGGCCGCCGGCAGGCGCGCGGCGCTGTGCTTGAGGATGTAGTCGTTGGCGCCCTCGCGCAGCGCCGCCACCGCCACGTCCTCGCCCATCGTGCCGGACACGTACACGAACGGCAGGTTGGGATTGTGCGCGCGGACGATGCGCAGGGCCTCGTGCCCGGAGAAGCCGGGCATGCTCAGGTCCGACAGCACGATGTCGGGACGGAACTCGGCCAGCGCCCGGCGCAGGCCGGCCTCGTCCTCGACCCGCATGTAGTCGGCGACCAGGCCGGCCTCCTCCAGCTGCAGCTGCAGCAGCTCGGCGTCCTCGGGCGAGTCCTCGACGAACAGGACCCGCACCCGGCCTTCGCGGCTTATGGCGCGCAGGGGCATGGCTCAGCCTTCCCGCGAGGGCGCCTCGTTGACCAGCGCCCAGAACTGGCCCAGGGTCTTGACCGCCTCGAAGAACTGCTGGATGTCCACGGGCTTGACCACGTAGGCGTTGACCCCGAGGTCCCAGCTGCGCGCCAGGTCACTCTCCTCGCGGGACGAGGACAGGATCACCACCGGCATCCGCCGCAGCTTCTCGTCGGCCCGGATCCGCTGCAGCACCTCCAGCCCGTCCATGCGCGGCATCTTGATGTCCAGCAGCAGCACCACCGGCACCTCGTCGGGCCGGTCGGCGAAGCGTCCCTTGCGGTACAGGTACTCCAGCACCTCCACTCCGTCCTCCACGTGCACGATGGGATTGGCGAGGTTGGCCTCGCGCAGCGCGTCGATGGCCATTTCGGCGTCGGCGGGGCTGTCTTCGGCCAGCAGGATGGTCCGGATCGCGCTCATGTGCCAGGGCTCCCCAGGGTGTTGGTCGAATCCTGCCCCGGAGGCAGGATGAAATGGAAGGTGGCGCCGCGGTCGGGCTCGGATTCGGCCCAGATCCGGCCGCCGTGGCGGGCCAGGACCCGGCGCACGCTGGCCAGGCCGATGCCGGTGCCGGGGAACTCGCTGGCCTTGTGCAGCCGCTGGAACACCCCGAACAGCTTGCCGGCGTAGGCCATGTCGAAGCCCACACCGTTGTCGCGGACGCTGAAGTGGTGCTGGCCGTCCGGCATCCGTTCGTAGCCGACCTCGATCACCGCCGGGTCGCGTCCGGCCGAGTACTTGACCGCATTGCCCAGCAGGTTCAGCCACACCTGCCGCATCATGTTCTCGTCGGCCACCACCACCGGCAGCGGCGCGATGTGCCACTCGACGCGGCCGGGCTGCCGGCCTTCCGCCTCGGCTTCGGCGCGGCGACCCGAATCCAGCACCGCGCGCGTCTCCTCGGCCAGCGACTGCATGTCCACCGGTTGCAGCTTGAGCGCGTGCCGGCCCAGGCGCGAATACACCAGCAGGTCGTCGATCAGCGCCGACATGCGGCGGGCCGAATCGCCGATCACCTCCAGGTAGTGCCGCGCCTTGTCGTCCAGGCTGGCGCCCAGGTGCTGGGCCAGCTTGTCCGAGAAGCCGGCCACGTGGCGCAGCGGCGCGCGCAGGTCGTGCGAGACCGAGTAGCTGAACGCCTCCAGTTCGCGGTTGACCTCCGAGACCTGCTCCACCTTGCCCTCCAGTTGCCGGTTCAGCTCGGCGATGCGCGCCTGCGCGGCCTTCTGCACGGTGATGTCGCTGACCGTCATCAGCACCACGTCGTCGTCGCGGTCCGGCAGCTGCATGCGCCGGGCGTTGACCATCATGGTCCGCACCTGGCCGTCCACGGTGCGCTGGATGTGCTCGTAGTCCCACAGTTCGCGGCCGCGGGTCAACACGTCCGACAGGCGCTGGCGGATCATCGGGTCGCGCCAGGCATCGCCGATCTCCTCCAGGGCCACGCTGTGGTCCCAGGTGCGGCCGGGATCGCCACCGTACAGCTCGGCGAAGGCCGGGTTGTGCATCACCACCCGCAGCTGCCCGTCCAGCACCACGATCGGCTCGCGCACCGTCGCCAGCACCGCGCGGGCACGCTCGCTGGCCTTGGACAGCCGGCGCTCGGACTGCATCCGGTAGCGTTCCTGGCGGTGCAGCAGGTAGATCACCAGCCCCATCAGCAGCAGCTGCACCAGCAGCGCGCCCAGGCCCAGCCAGCGCACCCGCCAGCGCTGCCACTCCGCGTAGCGGGCCCGTTCGCTGAGCATCGCCGCCTCGTTGCCGATGAACTCCTGCAGCAGCTCGCGGATCTGGTAGCGGCCGTAGAGCTGGTCCACCAGCGCCACCTTCTCCGGGTCGTCCACGCCCATGGCCAGGGCGCGGGCGCCCTCGATGCGGCGCTGGAACAGGGTCTCCAGGCGCCCGGCCAGGCGCATCTGCTCGGGATTGTCGCGGGTGAGCGCGACCAGGCGCTCCAGGGCCGGGCCGACCTCGGCGATGGCCTCCTCCAGGCGCCGGTGCAGCTCCGGGTTGCCGGGACTGAGCCCCACGGCCATGCCCAGCGAGTCCACGCGGCGGATCTTCGCCTCCACCTCGCGGGCGGCGGCCTGGACCTCATGGGTGTGCCGGACCCATTCCTGGGCCGCCTGGCTCTCCGTGGTCCACTGCCGGATCAGCAGGTACGGGACCAGCAGGATCAGGATGACGGCCGAGACCAGCAGCGGCAGCCGCCAGCGGGCAATGAAGTCTTCCAGCGCACCTTCCCGCAAAACGGCCTCCTCCCCTCGGGCTTCGTCCCCGGCCACGCCGGCGCCCCGGCGCCGGCGTGCTGCCCGGTTAAGCATTGCGAAGCAGACGATAGAAAAACGTGAAGGCCGGCTCAAGGAGCCGACCTTCCGGAAGGAATCTGGTGGGCGGTGCAGGGATCGAACCTGCGACCCTTGCCGTGTGAACGACAAGATGCCCCCTTTTTGATCAATGGGTTACTCCACAAGTGATTGATTTATAAGGATGCGACACTTGGCGACACTTCGCGACGTGGTACATTTTGCAGGACGGTTGCAGGACGGTCCTGCAGAACGGAGCCCGCGACATGGCCAAAGTCACCCGCGAACACCTGACCCTGAAGATGATCAATGCCGCCAAGCCGGCGGGCTCGCTGTACCGCCTGCGCGATGCTGTCGTGCCCGGCCTGATGCTGCGTGTCACGCCAGCGGGCAAGAAGACTTGGGCTATCACATGGGGGCGCGGGCAGGAGCGCGTCATCGGCACCTATCCCGTCATGACGCTGGATGGCGCGCGCGAAGCCGCACGCCGCGAGCTGGGCGAGGTGGCCGAGCACGGCGCGCCGCTGGCCGTGGCCAAGCCGAAAGATCGCGGGACGGTCGCCGACGCCTGCAGGGACTACGTGAATGCCTTGCGCAAGGAAGGGCGAGAGGCTGCCGCCGCCGATGCCGAGCGCCGGTTTGAGCGCTGCGTCTATCCGGACCGGATCGGCAAGATCAGGCTGGCCGACCTGCACGAGGACGACGTGGCCGCATGGCGCGATCGCGTCGAGGCCGGAGACCTGCCGGACCTGCCGGTCAAGAAGGGGCGGCCGCCCGAGGCCAGGCCGTTGAGCAAGTCGAGCGCGAACCGCATTCGCGCCGTACTGGTGGCGGCACTGAATCATGCGGTGCGCCGGCGCAAGGTGTCGCCGGATCGCGTCATCGAGTGGGCGAACGTGAGGCCGCACAGGGACGCGACGCGGCGCCGGGAGCTGTATCTGGACGTGCAGCAGCGGCGATCGCTGTTGGAGGCCGCAGACGGCCCTGTGCGTGACCTGATCGAGTGTGTCGCGCTGACTGGCTGCCGGCCCGGCGACCCTGCCGCGTGCCTGCGCGAGGACTACGACGCGCGCACGGGAACCGTCCGGTTCAAGACCAAGGGCCACGACCGCAAGGTGCCGTTGTCGCCTGCCGCAAAAGCGCTGTTTGACCGGGTGTCAAGGGGCAAGCTGCCGAAGGCGCACCTGTTCACACAGGAGGGCGGCAGGGCGTGGACCGCGAAGGATTGGAGCGAGGCCATCCGCGCGGCTGCGGCGAAGGCGGGGCTGCCGTCCGGCGTGACCATGTACACCCTGCGGCACTGTTGGATCACCGATGCCATCGTCGCGGGCATGGACCTGCTGACGGTGGCGAAGCTGTCGGGAACGTCCCTGGCGATGATCGAGAAACACTACGGCCACCTGGTGCACGGGGCCGCGCGTGACAAGCTGGCTGCGGTGGACTTCCTGTGAGCGGGGCAGTTGGCCGGGGACTGGAAGGCATCGGCCCTTCCGGGATCGCAGCGGAGTACGGGAGCATGGATGAGTTCCTGCGCCCCTATTCCGACGCGACCAAAGAGGCGGCTAGGCTGATTCTTTCGGATGAGCGAACGAGGCGCCACGTTTCGCAGATGCACTGGAGCGACCTTGAGAACGTCATCCATGTGTTCGAGCTGGCGACCAATCGCAGGGCTTGGGACAGCCTAACCGGCCGGGAGCAGCGCGAATGGATGGACGCTTTCGACAAGACGTTTTCCCGACTGGTCGAGCTTCTACAGACGGCCCCGACGCCGCCAGAGTCCTGGGGATTCCCGGTGCGCATGGATGCGTTGCTGTATGCCGCCGAGGCGATGGGCGTTCCAGTTCCACCAGAGGGAGACGTGGACGGCAGGCTTTCGGCCACGCTCCGGCTTGAGGAAGCCGTGGATGCTACGGGTTGGACCATCATCGACGCCCTGCAACACTTCAAGGCACAGCAGGGATGGGACATAGCGATTCCGCAGCAGCTGCCGAAGCCGAGAGATGCGAAAGCCCCGAGGGCGGCATTCCTGCGCCAGTTGCAGAGCGTAAGCCCTGGGCTGACATCGGCCGTAGTAGCCGCGCTCGCGAGCGTGATGTTTGGCGAGGAAGTGGACGAGCGCACTGTGCGCGCGTTCAAGCCGGAGAGATTCCTGGATAAGTCCAAGAATCCATCCTAGGACGCTGCCGGCCGCCGCAGCACCCTTGCACCCGCCGCATGACGCGGCATTTCGCAAGAGGTGCATGACCGTGACAAAGCTCGAGCCGCTGAAGTTGTCAATCCGGCAAATCGCCGAAGTGACCGGCGAGTCCATCCCCACGATCTACTCCGCAATCAACGCGGGCGACCTTCAGACCTTCCTGGTCGGGCGCCGTCGCTTCGCCCGGCCTGAAGCCGTCCGCGCGTGGGTCGATCACCTGGAGGCGCAGAGCAACGCCGGCCGGCCGGTTTCCTACCGGAGCCGCGAAGCCCTGGGCGACCATCGGGGGGTGGCCTAATGGATGCGCTGACCCTGCTGCCTGAGTTCAAAACCTTCGTCCGCGTGCTGGGCGATGACATGGATGATGTCCTGCTGCTGGCACTGACTGCGGGGATTGCGGAGGCTGCGGCCTACCTTGAACGCGCGCCGGATGGAACCGTCCCTGATGAGCTGATGGGCGTTTTCTATCTGGGGCGTGCGCACTTCGACGAGGTGGACGCCGACCGCTGCCGACAGGTGGGGCGGCTGCTGCTGTTCCCGTTCCGGACCGGTTCCGGCGTAGGGGGTGCCTGATGATGCGCGCCCCTGAAAAGCGAAACCCCGGCTGGCGGGCCGGGGCTTCTGGAACGTTTGCGAGCGGGCAGCGGTTCCACGTCGATCATGCCAGCGCCGAACCCCTGCTGCAACGGCTGGAAGGCGTCCAGAAGTCCGGCAACGGCTGGCGCGCGAAGTGTCCGGCCTGCGGCGGGCGCAGCCGCAAGCTGAGCATAGCCGAGCGCGAAGGCCGCGTCCTGCTGCACTGTTTCGGCGGCTGCAAGGCCATCGAGGTGCTGGAGGCGGTCGGGCTGGGCTGGGCGGACATCATGCCGCCCCGGCACTGGCCGGAGTCGCCTGAGGAACGCAGGCAGGCGCGCCGGGCAATCCGTGAGGCGGGCTGGGCATCCGCGTTGTCTGTGCTGTCGATGGAGGCCACCATCGTGCATATCGCGGCGGCAAAGCTGCTGCGGGATGAGCCGCTGGACTGGAACGACTACTGCCGGCTGGTGAAGGCTGAGGAACGCATCGGCAACGCCCGCGCTGCACTTGTGGAGGATCGCCGATGAGCGCGACCATCGAAGAACAGGCGCGCGCGGCACTCGATGGCGTGCGGCTGACGCCGGCCAGTGCGATCCGGTGCCAGCCGATCCGGTGGCTTTGGCCGGGCTGGCTGGCGCGGGGGAAGTTGCACGTCCTCGCGGGCGCACCTGGCACCGGCAAGACCACGGCCGCCCTTGCGCTGGCGGCGACGATCACGCGCGGCGGAAGGTGGCCTGACGGCACCGTGGCACCACCTGGGCGCGTCCTGGTCTGGTCGGGTGAGGACGACCCCGCCGATACGCTGGTGCCGCGCCTGCGCGCTGCCGGTGCTGATCTTGGCCGGGTGCTGATCGTCGGCGACACGCTGACCGAGGAAGAACCCCGCCCGTTCGATCCGGCAAGAGACATCCAGGCGCTGGAATGGCAGCTGGACCACTACGACGACGTGGCGCTGCTGATCGCCGACCCCGTGGTGTCCGCCGTTTCCGGCGACTCACACAAGAACACGGAGGTTCGCCGCGCGCTGCAACCGCTGGTCAATCTGGGGCAGCGGCTGGACTGCGCGGTGCTGGGCATCAGTCACTTCTCCAAAGGCTCGGCTGGCCGCGATCCAATCGAGCGGGTGACCGGATCGATTGCCTTCGGGGCGTTGGCCCGCGTCGTGTTGGTCACCGCCAAGGGCGAGGACGGCGACCGGCTGCTGGCGCGTGCCAAGTCGAACATCGGCCCGGACGGCGGCGGCTTCCGCTACACGCTAGAGCAGATCGCCATCGGCGGCGGCATGGAGGCGTCGAGGGTGTCGTGGGGCGAGGCGCTGGAGGGCACCGCACGCGAACTGCTGGGGGCTGCCGAGCAGCAGGACGATGAACATGTTGAGCAGCACGATGCCGTCGACTGGTTGAAAGAGGTGCTGTCTGCGGGGCCTATGCCGGTCAAGGACGTGAAGAAGCAGGCGGACGAAGCAGGCTTTGCGTGGCGAACTGTTCAAAGGGCAATGCGCCGAGCAGGGGTCGATTCTCGGCGGGGTGGATTCGGTCAACCGGCCACATGGCGACTGTGCAGTCGCGCCAGTAAATCCACAGTCGCGCCATTCGCGCCACACCCTGAGAGTGGCGCAACTGGCGCGACTGGCGCGACTGACGCCACCGTGACCGACATAGCAGCCATGCGGGAACGCATCTTGGCCCGCTTCGGGAGCGCCGACGATGACCGCTGATCGTGGTGTCGCCGCCATGCTGTTCGATGCCTGCCTAACCGCCGGCGTCGATCCCGAAGTCGCCTTCGAGCACCTGGACGACATGGATGTCGCCGAGTACGGGCGCGCGCTGCGTGAGGGCTGGTTTCCTGTCGGCCACCTGCCGTTATTCATGAGGTCACTGTCCGAGGCCATCGCCGCCGGGCGCTGCCTCTGTCCGCGATGCAGGACACGGAAGTCCTGATCGGCCTGCGCACTTCTGCCAATCGCGCTATCGCCTTCAACGCTCGCCAAGTGTCGCCAAGTGTCGCCGGCAATGGTGTTTGCGCGCGGCTATTCGTGGGCGTAATTAGTACGTCCGGAACGTTCCTACACTCCGGAGAAACCGATGCCCAGCATCACCGCAATTCGCGAGCAGCGCACCAGCAAGATCGCCGAAGCCCGCACCCTGCTGGCGACCGCCGAGCGCGAAAACCGCAGCCTGACCACCGACGAGCAGTCGAAGTTCGACGCGCTCAGGACCGAGATCACCGCGCTGGAAGCTGCCGAGCAGCGCCAGCAGTTCCTGGACGACGCAGAGCGCCGCGCCGTGGGCACCGTTGTCACCGGCAATGGCGACACCCTGGCCGAGCTGGAAAAGCGCGTTTCGCTGCTGTCGGTCCTGCGAGCCGGCATGGAAGGCCGGGCGCTGACCGGTGCCGAAGCCGAGGTCCATGCGGAGCTGGAGCGCCGCCACGGTGCGCCGAAGCACGGCGGCATCCTGGTCCCGCTGTCCACCTTCGAGCGCCGCGCCAACACCACCGGCACCGCCGGGGAGTTGGTGGGCACCGATCACCGCGCCGACATGTTCATCGGCCCGCTGCGCAACTCGCTGCTGGTGCGCTCCCTGGGCGTCCGCACCCTGTCGGGCCTGACCGGCAACGTGTCCATCCCGAAGGCCGGCGCCGGCCTGACCGTGGGCTGGGTGACCGAAGGCCAGGCGCTCCCTGAGTCCGACATGGACTTCGAGAGCGTGACCCTGACCCCGCACCACGTCGGCGGCATCACCGAGCTGTCGCGGCAGCTGATCCAGCAGAGTTCGCCGGCGGTGGAAGACCTGGCCCGCGACGACCTGAGCTTCGCCATCGCGCAGGCGGTGGACCGGGCCATCATCGCCGGCACCGGCACGGGCGGGCAGCCGCTGGGCATCGTGAACATGCCGGACGTGCTGACCGCTGAGCTGCCGGCCACCTGGGCGGACGTGCTGGCGATCGAGCAGCAGCTGGCGGCGCTCAACGTCAACCCGACCGGCTGGTACACGTCGCCGGGCGTGCTGACCAACTTGCGCGGCATCCTGAAGGCGGCCAGCGCCGGCTCCGACTACATCGCCACCGCCAAGACCATCGGCGAGCTGCCGGTCGCATCGTCCAACGCGGCACCGGCCGAGACCGCCATCCTGGGCGACTGGACGCAGGTTCTGCTGGGCCAGTGGGGCGCGGTGGAGCTGCTGGTCAACCCCTACGCCGAAGCTCCCTACCGGCGCGGTGGCGTCCTGGTCCGAGCCTTCGCCACGGTGGACGTGGCGGTACGGCACGAGGAAGCCTTCGTGGTGGCGACCGCCGGGGCGCCGTAATGGACCTGGAGCGCCGCTTCGCAACCGGTGCGACCGTGGAGGGCCGCCAGCTTGTCGGGCTGGCGGCCCCCTACGGGAGCGAGACCCGGATCGCAGACTTCCGGGAGGTCATCGCCCCTGGCGCCTTCGCCCGCACGCTGAGCGAGAACCGGGACATCCTGGCGCTGGTGGACCACGACCCCGGCAAGGTGCTGGGGCGCACCCGCAGCGGCTCGCTGGAGCTGAGCGAGACGGCGCAGGGCCTGGCCTACCGCATCACCCTGCCGGACACGACCGCCGGCCGCGACCTGCGCGCCCTGGCCGAGCGTGGCGACCTGGGCGGCGTGTCCATTGGATTCATCGCCACCCGAGACAGCTGGGATGGCGACCTGCGCACGCTGCACGAGGTCGAGCTGCATGAAATCTCGATCGTGCAGGCGCACCCGGCCTATCCGACGACCACCGTATCCCTGCGCAGTCGGCAACCGGGCGACCGGGACCGTCTGGGCGTCCTGCGGTACTGGCTGGAGACATGCCGATGAGGTGGCCGTGGAAGCGCGAGAAGCGCGATGCGCCGATTGACCCGAGCTGGGCCGCACTGATCGACCGGGGCGCCCTGAGCGCGTCTGGTGCGTTCGTGGACAGCAAGACAGCCGAGAGCATCGCCACCGTCCACGCGGCCGTGAACCTGATTGCCGGCACCGTCGCCAGCCTGCCGCTGCACCTGTACCAGAGGGGCGAGAACGGCGACCGCGTGCGTGCGTCGGATCATCCGCTTTACCGCGTGCTGCACGATGCGCCGAACGAGCGGCAGACGGCGCTGGAGTTCCGGGAGCAGCTCACGGCCCACTGTCTGCTGTGGGGCAACGCCTATGCCGAGATCCACCGCGACGCGGCCGGGACCGTCACCGCGCTGACGCCGATCCATCCGCGCGACGTGACCATCGTGAAGCTGCCGAGTGGCCGGCTCCGGTATGACGTGAGCGAGGGCGGCGAGCTGCGCCGGCTGCTGGCCGATGAAGTGCTGCACCTGCGCGACCGGTCGGATGATGGCCTGGTGGGCAAGTCCCGCATCACCACCGCCCGCGAGATGCTGGGCGGCATCCTGGCGCAGCAGGAACACGGCAACCGCACCTTCGCCAACGGGGCCAAGCTGTCCGGCGTCCTGAAGACGCCGCACGTCCTGGACAAGGGCAGCGCGGAACGCATCAGCGAGAGCTGGCGCCAGCAATTCGGCGGCGCCGCCAACTCCGGCAAGGTCGCCGTGCTCGAGCATGGCCTGGAGTTCCAGCCGCTGAGCATGAGCAACGAGGATGCGCAATGGCTCGCGGCCCGGCAGTTCAGCGTCGAGGAAGTGGCCCGACTGTTCAACGTGCCGCCCGTGCTGTTGGGCGACCTGCGCCACGCCAACTTCTCCAACTCGGTCGAGATGATGCGGCACTTCGTGACCGTCACCCTGCGCCCGTGGCTTGCCCGATGGGAGCAGGCGCTGGAGCGCGCCCTAATGGGGCCGATCGCGCGCAACCGCTACTTCATCGAGTTCAGCGCCGAGGGGCTGCTGAGGGGCGACGCCAAACACCGGGCCGAGTTTTACAAGTCCGGCATCGAGGCAGGCTGGCTGCTGCGCAGCGAGGCCCGCCGCCTGGAGAACCTGCCAACCGTGGAGGGCATCGACGATGGCCCGACTGAAGACGCTTGACCCGATGAAGGCGCGCGGCATCCAGACCGCGCCCACGCCCCTGGAGCACGCCAAGCGCAAGGCGAGGCCGTCCGGCAAGCACGCCGACCCCCGGCGCACGCTGAGCCTGGACAGTGCCGCCTGGAAGCGCCTGCGCGCCCGCATCCTCGCTGAGGAGCCGCTGTGCCGCATGTGCGGCCAACCCGCCAAGGAAGGTCTGAACAACCCGCTCTGCCGCCCGGATTGCGGCATCGTGGCGCCGGCCTGGCGTCGCTTTCGAGCCGGATTTCGCCCGTGCAGGGCGGTTTTTGGCGGGTTTCCCCGCCTTACGGACGCACTGCTCCCGTCGTCGGCAACAAACGCCGGCGCGCCATCCACAGGTTCGACAGCGCGAACAGCGTCAGCACCTGCGCCGCGTTCTTCGCCAGGCCGCGGTAGCGCACCTTCGTGTAGCCGAACTGCCGCTTGATCACCCGGAACGGGTGCTCCACCTTCGCCCGCAGACTGGCCTTGTAGCGCTCCCACCGCTCGGCGTAGCGCCGCTCGCGCTCGTTCTTCATCGCACGCAGCTTCGACGGCTTCTCCGCGATCAGGAATCCGGCGTCCACGTCCTGCAGCTCCTCGCGCTTCTCGGCACCCGTGTAGCCGCTGTCGCCGCACACCGTGTCTTCCCGGCCGTGCAGCAGCTTGTGCACCTGCGTCACGTCGGCCACGTTCGCCGCCGTGCATTCCACGTGGTGCACCAGACCGGACGCGTCATCCACGCCGATGTGCGCCTTCATCCCGAAGAACCACTGGTT